>JACRNU010000055.1 GCA_016234805.1 Elusimicrobiota bacterium | reverse complement strand
CCACGCTGGACGCGATCCTCGTGCGGAAGCGAAACAGCCATCGACGGCGCCGCAACTTTGTTCGAGGCCGGCGACGGTGGAAGTCTCTCGCTCATATCAGCGGTGGCCAGAAGCTCACGAAATTAACCTAGGAGCGATGAGGCTAAGGCTTTGACTGTCATGGGAAAGGTATTGAGGGTCTATGGTGACTACGAAGCCTCCCTGCAGGCCTTGCGACAGGCTATGAGCCTGCATCTTTCCACGGGAGGTGCGCCTCTAGACGTATTGCTGACCATGCAGGAACTCACAGATCTTAATTGGGACCTCGGAGATTACGAGGAAGGTGTGGCAATCTCCTCGGAGGCGCTCGTTCTTGCGCGCAAGACGCAGAATAGGCTTATCGAGACTGTTGCGCTCAACAATCTCGGGGGAGCGTTGCTTTATGCTGGCGACGCAGATGAGGCGCTGTCCTTCTTCCAAGAGGTCGATCAGCTGGATCCCAATCTCCAAGTCGTGGCCGCAAACATGGGGCGGGCCTATCTATCTTTGGGAGACGCTGCCAGGGCAGCGGAGATCTTCACTGGAACCAAGAGTTTCTTTGACTTGGCGAGGGCGCGCATCGCCCAAGGTCGGTTTGCCGAGGCGTGCAGGCTGTATTCGGAGGAATTCAAGAAGTGGGAGATGATGGGCCAGCGGGAAATCTTCCTGACCTACGAGATTGGCATGGGATTGTGCTCCGAGGGTATGGGCAATAAGGACGGAGCCCTCACTCATTATCAGAAGGCGATCGGGATCCTCGAGCGCATCCGGGACGCGAACGTGCTGAACATGCGTCTAGGGCTCATGAACGCCTCCAGCGGCCTTCTCAAGCATCTCGAGCCTTTCGAGGGACTGATCCGGCTAAGCACGGCAGGATCCGGCGGCTGGTCGGAGTCCTTCATCCGTTCGGAATTCACGCATGGCCGGACCTTCACCGAGGCGATCGGCCGTCGCCGCGGTTCGCTCAGGCATCTCCTTCCTGCTCCGCTCTCTGATGAGGATGGACGGTTGGGGGAAGAGGTCGCAATCATCGCCCGGGAAACCAACCGGGCGTATTTCAGGAACGACTGGAAAGAGGCGGCCGGCCTCCAATCAAAGCTGGACGCTCTCAAGCGGCGGCATGAGGCGCTGATGGCGAAGCTGAGGGCTGAATACCCGCGCTATGGCTGGGCGAAATATCCGGCTCCCATCGAGGCTTCGGCCATCCCGCTGCGGCCTCATGAGGTGCTGATCGAGTACGAGGTGATGGAGCGGGTCACCAGAGTCTTCGTTGTCAGGGCCGATTGCGCCCTCCATGTATTGGACCTGCCTGTGACGAGAGCCGCGGTCTCATCCGCTGTTTTGCGTTACCTGGGCTCCTTTACGCGTGCCACCGGCATCTCGGAACTGGCGAGTTTCGATCCGCGGGCAGGCCATGAGCTTTACAAGATGATCCTCAAGCCGGTCCTGACCGGCACTGACAACCAGAGCCGCCCCCTCGTGGTCGATGCCGACAAGGTCATCATCGTGCCCGACGAGGTCCTCGGCATCCTCCCGTTCGAAAGCCTCGTGACCTCCGTGCCGGAATCCCTGCAGATGCCTTCCGGGCCCCATGGCCCGGTCCCTGTGGGCGTCGGGTATGTCGCCGACGACTACGATATCGCGTATTATCAATCGGCCACGGCTCTGGCAACGCAGCGGACGGTTCCGCGCCAGGGCAGGGCCGCGGCAGGAATGCTCGTCCTGGCTGACCCGGTGTTCGATCCTTCCGACAGCAGGCTCAGTGGGACCTCTCTGGTTGGGGCCCGTCCATCAGCGGATGAGGTCAAGACCATGGGAGCGGTGGTCAAGGCCATGGGTCTGGGAGGAAGCCGCAAGGGACAGGCTGAGTCGAAAGTCATCGGCCCTGATCCGGTCTCCATCCTCCCAAGGCTGGATAAAACGAGCGTTCTTGCCCAGGACCTGCGCCAGAAGCTTTTCGCGGCTGATCGCGTGGTGACCCTTGTCGGAACATCGGCTTCCAAGTCCGAGCTCTTGAAGCAGGATCTGCGGTCGTTCCGCTACATCGTGCTGGCCACGCACGGATTGTTGGGTCGGGCCATCCCGGGAATCCGCGAGCCGGCGCTGGCGCTTTCGCAGGTCGGAAACAAGGAACTCGGCGAAGGGTTCCTGACCATGTCCGACGTCATGGGGCTCGACCTGAACGCGGATGTCGTCGCCCTGACCGCCTGCCAGACGGGTCTTGGGAGACGGGTGAGCGGGGAGGGGGTAGTCGGCCTTGGCAGGGCCTTTCTCCAGGCAGGCGCCCGCAACGCCCTGGTGTCCTTATGGAACGTCTCCGAAGAGTCGACGGTCCTGTTGACGGAGAGGTTCTTCCTCCATGTGCGGGACGGCCAGACCCCGCACGAAGCCCTTCGGTCGGCCCGGACGGACATCCGCCGGGAGGGCTTCGAGCACCCTTATTACTGGGCGCCTTTTGTCCTGTTCAGTGAATAATGTTATATTCCCTTCGACCATGAACCCAGCCCAGCGCCTTGCCAAGACCTTCGTCCTGGACACCAACGTCCTCATCCACGACCCGGGGTGCCTCACGCGCTTTGAGCGCTCGAAAGTCGTCCTGCCCCTGGCGGTCATCGAGGAGCTCGACAACTTCAAGCGCTTGAACGACGACCGCGGCTATTCGGTGCGCCAGGCCGCGCGCCAGCTCGACCGCCTGCGCTCCAAGGGCAAGCTGTCCGAAGGGGTGCCCCTGGAGCACGGCGGGGTCCTCGTCATTGAGTACCGCAGGGCCGAGAAGCTTCCGTCGCAGTTCGAGGGGACCTCGATCAAGAAGGACAACGAGATCCTCGCCACCGCGCTCTTCCTCAAGGAGAAGGGCGAGAACGTGGTCTTCATCTCCAAGGACATGAACCTCAGGATCAAGGCCGAGATCCTGGGCATCGAGACCGAGGACTACGAGCGCGAGAAGGCCCCCATCCAGGGCCTCTACAAGGGCTGGAGAGAGGCCACGGTCAGCCAGGCCGAGGTCGACAAGCTCTTCAAGGAGCACAAGCTCGCGGAGTTGAAGGGGGTCGAGGACCTCAGGGCCAACGAGTTCCTCATCCTCAAGTCCGCGGAGAACCCCTCGGCGAGCGCCCTGGCCAAGTTCAAGGCGGGATTCGGACTCGTGCCCCTGCAGGCCCAGCACAAGCCCTGGGGGGTCAAGCCCTTGAACGTCCAGCAGCGCTTCGCCATGGATCTGCTCATGGACAAGGACATCAGCCTCGTGACCTTGATCGGCGTGCCGGGCTCGGGCAAGACCCTGCTCGCCCTGGCGGCGGGCTTGGAGCATGTCTTCGAATCCAGGCTCTACCGGAGGCTGCTCATCTCGCGGCCCGTGGTGCCCGTGGGGCGGGACATCGGGTTCCTGCCCGGGACCAAGGAGGAGAAGCTCGCTACCTGGATGGGCGCGGTCAAGGACAACATCGAGTTCCTGTGCGACTCCTCCGGCCAGGTGACGCAGGAGGAGGTCCTCTCGGACGCGAGCGACATCTTCGACTCCGATAAGATCGAGGTCGAGGCCGTCTCCTTCCTGCGCGGCCGCAGCCTGCCGCGCATGTACATCATCATCGACGACGCCCAGAACCTGACCCCGCACGAGGTCAAGACCATCATCTCCCGCGCGGGCGAGGGGACCAAGGTCGTGCTGACCGGAGATCCCTATCAGATCGACAACCCGTACCTCGACGCGGCCTCCAACGGCCTGTCGAACCTGGTGGAGCGCTTCAAGGACCAGAAGGTCGCGGGCACGGTGAAGTTCGACAAGATCGAGCGGTCGGGGCTGGCTGCGCTGGCGTCGGAACTGCTGTAGGCTAGATCATTTCCGCTGCCAGGTCGTAATCCTTGGCAGCCGTGACCTTCGCCTTGCAGAACGCTCCTGGCTTGAGGCGCTTGAGCCCGGCTTGAGAGCCCGAAACGATGGTCTTGCCGTCCACCTCAGGGGCCTGGAACTGAGACCTGCCTTCCACGCTCTCCGGGCCGACCTTTTCCACGAGGACCTCGAGGGTCTGTCCTACGCGGGCTGTGCCGGCCTTTCGGGAGCAGGTCTTCTGGAGGGACATGAGCCGGTCCAGGCGCTCCGCCTTGGTCTTCTCATCCACCTGGCCGGAAAGGCGGGCCGCGGCAGTGCCGGGCTCGCGGGAGTAGGCGAAAGCGCCGAGGTGGTCGAAGCATGATTCCCGCGCGAAATCCATGAGGTTGCGGAAGGCCTTTGTGGTCTCTCCGGGGAATCCCACGAGGCAGGTGGTGCGCAAGGCGATTCCCGGGACCTTCCTGCGGAGCTTGGCGATGAGTCCTCTCAGGTGCGCGCTTCCGTACGGGCGGTTCATGGCCGCGAGCACCCCGTCGTCCGCGTGCTGGATGGGCAGGTCGAGATAGCGCGCCACGCGCTTCTCGGAAAGGAGCTCGATGATATCGTCGGTCAGGTGGGCCGGGTGCGCGTACATGAGCCTCAGCCACCGGAAGCCGCGGATGCCGAGCAGGCCGGTCATGAGACCATCGAGGCTTGGCCGGCCGCTTCCAGCGCGATCCCGGCCATAGGCGGCCGTGTCCTGGGCCACGAGCACGAGTTCGGACGCTCCATCGGTCACGAGGTCTTGGGCCTCGCGGAGGACGTCCTTCATGGGCCGGCTCCTCAAACTGCCGCGGATGGAGGGGATGGCGCAGTAGGCGCAGGAGTTGGAGCAGCCCTCGGATATCTTGAGGTAGGCGACGGCCTTCAAGCCGAAGCGCAGGCGCGGGCCGCAGCCGAGCACATCGGCGGACTCCGAAAGGGGCTTGGCCGGAGGCTGGCGGCAAAGGACCGCCGTCCCCGGAGGCGCAGGCCGTTTTCTGCTCGCCGGAGGGGGCAGGCGCAGGAGGCGGCGGCACAGGTTGGGCAGGTCGCGGTAGGCGCTGAAAGGGACGACCGCGTCCGCGCCTGGAACGGAGGCGGTCTTGGAAGGGTAGCAGCCCAGGGCGACCACGGCCCGCAGGCCCGAGCGCTTCTTCAAGGCCTGGAGTTCGGAGAGCATGTCGCGGGTCTCCTTGCGCGCGGATTCGAGGAACGCGCAGGTATTGACCAAGGCGATGTCAGCGTCCGCGGGATCCTCGGCCAGGAGGAACCCCTCCGTGACCATGGCGCCGACGATGCGCTCGGAATCCACCTGGTTCTTGGAGCAGCCGAGGCTGACCAGGGAGACGACCGGCGGCTTGGAGCGGTCCATGCTGGGGCGGTCCATCCCTAGGAGTCCGGCAAGGGAGGGATCGGCAGGACCACTCCTGGGGAAAGGTCCAGGCGCGAAGAGCCGGTGAAGCCCTGCCCCGCGATGGTCTTGGGCCCCCCGTTCCAAAAGGCGGTGAAAACCGGGACAGCAGTCGGAGTCCGTCGGACAGCAGGCTGGCTGATGGCGGCGCTGTTGGCTGAAAGAGGGAATAGCCCGGCTGGGATAAGGAACGCGAAGAAACAGCGTCCGGCAGCGGAGGTTCCGGGCATCTTAAAGGAGATTCTATCAATGGGGACGAGATCTTCCGTGCGTCGGAGGGCCCAAAGCCGGCCCGCATTTCGGCCCCTGAGGTCATGGGTCGAACGGACTATGCCCGCGGCTGTCTTTGACGGCCCGAGGATGTTTGGTACCATGTAGGCCCATGACCAAGCATGCGCGGAACACGATGGGAGGGCCTGGCCCGGGTCAGGAACAGCGTCCGGTCCGGTACAAGCCGGGAAAGGCGGGGCTGGACTTCTTCACGAGCCTGGTGCAGCGGGCCTTGCCTGCCTGGTCCGTGGACTCCCTGGATTTCAGCGAAGCGGTCATCGAGTTCACCCTGAGCCGCGGCTTCAGGAGGCTGGGCTACGCGCTCGTCCGGCCCGGGGATGACCCACGCGCGATGCTCTTCTCGAACCGGGTCATGGGGCTGAGGCGTCCGTTCGGGGATGAGGGGGTTGGCCCTGCTTCCGACACCGAGCCCCGGGCCCTGTTCTCCATCTTCGGGGCCGTGCCCTTCGACCTGCTGCTCCGCAGGCTCAAGGCCGACGGTCTGTTCTATACCGACCCTCATGGGTCGCGGTCTCCGGGACGGCTCGACCGCTTCTTCCGGAGGACCGACCACGGGCTTGATTGGTGGAAATTCTTCTATCCGCGCCAGCCCGCCCTGGAGGAGGAGGTGGTGCTCGGCTCCAGGGTCACGGTGGTCTCGCACTGCTCTCCGTAGTGCCGGTTCAACGGCCCGCAGGAGTCGGTGGCCTCCCTGCGCTTGTTCGCGGACGAGCGCCGGCCGTCTCCACGCCGGAATTCCAGCTACTACGACACCGACCTCGGGGAGAGAGAGGTCGTGGAGGGACGGACGCTCGCGGTCCTGGCTTCCAAGCTGAGGGAGGCCGCGGCGCGCGACCGGCCCGCCATCATCCACCTGATGACCACCTGCCTGCCGGAACTCGTGGGCGACGATCCTCGGCCCGTCATGAAGCGGCTGGAGCGGGAGTTCGGCGTGAAGGTCGTCTGGACCTCCAAGACCCGTGACCCAGGCGTCTCCTTCAACGACGTGCTCTCCGGGATCGTGGCCGGCATCAGGTTCGCGAAGAAGCGCGGCCCCGGGACCGTGATCCTCGCAGGGGCCCCCGATGACGCGGCACACCGCGAGATGACCCGCCTCCTCGGGACCGTGGGCCTCAAGGTCGCGGGCTCCATGTTCCCGGACCTCGACAGCCGGAAGATGCGGGGCGGCAGGAAGGCCGGCGCCCTGGTCTGGGTGAGCCCGGTGGGCTGGGAGAAGATCTCGGACGCCCACTTCATCCGGAACGGGCTCAAGGTGGTGCGGTTCCATCCGCCCTACGGCATACGGGGCACGGTGGAGTGGCTGGGCCGGGTCTGCTCGGTCCTGGGCCGAGACCCTTCGCTGGCCGCCTGCGCCGCGGCTCCCCACAGCCGCGCCCTGGCCGCGCTCCGGAGGGAGTGCCGAGAGCGGACCGTGGCCCTCATCGGCGACCAGGCGGACCTGTCGGCCATGGTCCAGCGAGGACAGCCCATGGGGTTCTCCGTGGCCGCTGTGCTCTCCGAGATGGGCTTCCGGGTCAGGTGCCTTGTCCTCGACCCGGACGGGAAGGCCCAGTGGTGGGGGGCTGGAGGGGGCGGGACCGCAACGGCCCCTGGGGACGCCGGCTCTGGGAGCGTGGAGTTCCTGCGCTTCAGCACCAGTGCCGAGCTCGACCGGCTCCTGGCAGGCGGGGTGGACCTGGCCTTCACCCATTTCAACCATGACCCGCGCCTGGCGGCCAGGGGAGTGGCGGGTTTCTGCGAAGAAGCCTTCGAAGTGGGGGTGGAGGGGTTCCTGGCCTCAGGCCGCAGGCTCCTGCGCCGATGCCGGACCAGGCCTTTTCCTCGCCACAGGAGATTCCTGGCGGCATGATGAAGGCGCTCTCCAAGCTCCCCTTCCTCAACGGCGCCTATGTCGCGGTGGACGCGGTGCCCGGGGCGTTCCTCATCGTGGACGGGCCCTACTGCGTGTCCACCAAGGCGGAGATGCAGCACTGCCATAATCTGAAATCCGAGGTCCTGCGGCCGCTCGGCAGGCCCCGCATCCTGCATACCGCCGGGTCCGTGGCGACCGAGGAGGTCGCGGGCCTGGCAAGGGACCGCGTCGGCTCCGTGGAGCGTCTCTTCGAGGAGGTCTGCTCCTGGCCCGAGGCCGAGTCCGTGTACGCGACCTCGTTCGACTTCCACGAGCTCGTCAGCTTCCCGCTCAAGGACATCGCCGCCAGGTTCTCGGGCCGGCACGGAAAGCCGGTGCGCTTCATCCCGTCGGCCTCGCTGGGAGGCTCTTGGCTTGACGGCTACTCCCGCTTCTGCGAAGCCCTCGGCCGGGGCATCGGACTGCCCCGGGCCAAGCCCGAGCCCCGGACAGCGGCGATCGTGGGCTACCTCTTCGACCGCGACGAGCCGGACCACCGCGGCGGCATCAGGGAGCTTCGCCGCATGTTCGAAGCCTTGGGCTGGAGCGTTTCCTGCGTGTGGCTCTCCGGCGTCAGGGAATCCGAGCTCAGGGCCGTTTCCCGGGCTTCAGTCATCGTGTCCCTGCCGTATGCCCGGGAAGCGGGGCGGGTCCTTGCCAAGCGGCTGCGGGCCCGTTTGGTCGAGGCGGATCTGCCCCTGGGCCTCAAGGCCACGGAGGATTTCATGCTGAGGCTCGGTTTCTCCCTGGGGGCAGGTGCCCAAGCACGCGCGTTCGTGGAGCGCGAGACCCGCGCGGCTCTGGGCGAGACTCAGGCCCATGTCCAGCGCTTCATCAAGGGCCGACGGGCCCTCGTCTATACCGACGATCCGGCTCTGCACGGGGCTCTGGCCGGGCTCTGCGCGGAGCTCGGCCTGCGCAACGCGCCCCGCGGGGCGGTCCGATGCGTCGTGTTCGCCCCGAACCTCGTGACCCGGGGGAACGTCATCACGGTCCCCGTGGGCTATCCGAACTACCTGGAACATCCGGTGTTGGAGAGGCCCGTCCTGGGCTTCACCGGGTTCCGCCATCTGGTGGACAGGGTCACCAGAGCCATCCTCGCTTTCGAGGCTGCCAGTTGAACCTGCGGCCCCGGTCGTGTCGTCATCCCGGAACGGAGGTGTATCGATGTCCCCACTGAGAACGGTCCTGGCCTTCGCGTTGTTCCTCGGGTTCGCGGGTGCGGGCTCCGCCGCTGAAGCGGGAGGCAAGGCCGATGGCAAGCCCTCTTCCGCTGTCGCGGCGCAGCCGGAGATGAAGCCGGATTGGAAGGGAGCTTTGGCCGTGGAGGAGGAGAGTCAGGCCAACTACGTGGTGCGCAACGACAAGAAGTCCCAGGACCTGATCTGCAACGTCCTGCCGGTCTTGGTCCCTGGGCGGCCTGAAGCGCGCATGGAGATGCAGGTCGAGCTCACGGGCCAACAGAAGGGGAAGTCGACTTTCCAGCTCCAGACCTCGGTGAAGGTCCCTTTGGGCGTGGAGAAGGTGCTCGTGGACACGGCGGAGACCCGGGTTTCCGTCAAGGTCGCGAAGCTGGATTAGGGCGCCCGGCCAAGGCGCGCCCCGGCGCCGGTCAGCGGATGTCGGTGAGCGAGCCGTCCTTGGTCAGGGCCAGCAGGCGCTTGCGCGCGAGCTCGAGCACGGGGCCCTGGGGCGCGTTCTTGAGGATGTCCGCGTAGACCTGGGCCGCTTTCTGGGGCTTGCCTTCGAGCTCGTAGATGAGGCCGAGCCTGGCCAGGCCAGCCACTCGGTGGGAGTCGTCGAGGGGCCGGACCTTGCGCAAGCCTTCATAGGCTTTCTTGGCCAGGGCCGTCTTGCGCAGCTTCTCGTAGCAGCGGCCCATGTTGAAGAGGGCCTGGCCGCGGTCCTCCGTGGCCTGGGAGGCCGCGTCCGAACGGACTTCGGAGGCGGCACTTCCTCGCGATAGCGCTCGGTCGTACGCCAGAGCCGCTGCTGCGTGGCGGCCGGCCGCTTCCCTGAGCTCTCCGACCTTGAAGTAGGCCCAGCCTGTCCTGGCGTGGCGGGGGAAGGCCTTCACGAAGTGCTCGAGGCTGGCCAGGGCCTTGGCCTTGTCCTTAGCCTTGAGGTCCGAGAGCACGGTGTTGTAGGCCGCGTCCGCGGCGAGTGAGTCCGTGCCGCCCACGGCCTTCATGGCCGCGGCGCTCCCCTCGAAGTCGCCCGCCTCGTGCAGGGCAAGGCCTTTCTTGAACAGGGCGTCGCGCAGGCGCTTGCTCTTGGGATAGCGGCGCGTCAGCTCGGTGAAGGCGTCGGCTGCCAGGCGGTACCCGCCCATCTCGTGGAGGCACTCGCCCTTGAGCATCAGGCCCTCTTCCATGCGCGGGGAATCGGGGTACTCGGCCTCGAACCTCTGGAGGAGGGGCACGGCTTTCCGGCAGTCGCCCAGCCGGTGGGCCTGGGCCGCCAGGTTCCAGCGCAGGTTCGCCACGATGGGGTGGTCCGGGAACATCTCCGCGGCCTTGAGGAAGCCGGGGTCATCCTTGGCGCTCATCCAATACGAGGTGAGCAGGAGGGTCGCCACCTCGGACTTGCGCGGGTCGTTGGGGAACTCCGACAGGAACTTCCAATGGAGGGGGATGGCGGCGCCGTACTTCTTGCGGTTGTAGTGGAGCTGGGCTTCGAGGAGGAGGGATTCCCGCCGGTTCTGGAGCCCGCCGTCGGACATCTTGCGATAGTTCTCCACGGCACGCTGGGACTGGCCGGTCTCATCGTAGATGAGTCCCAGCTGGAGGCGGGCGTCCGGCGCGTAGACCGTGTCAGGGAAGCGCGCCACGAGGCTCTCGAACCCCTGCACCGCTCCGCGGCGGTCGCCTGCCCACTTGAGGGCGAGCGCCCTGTGGTAAAGGGCCGCTGTCCTGTTGGGGTCGCGGGGATAGGCGCCGGCAAAGGCTTCGTAGGCTTCGGCAGCCTCGCGGTATCGGCGCAGGCGGTAGAGGAGGTGGCCCCGGGACAGGGCCGCGGCCGCGGCCGCGTCGTCGAGGTCGTGGCGGTCCGCCTCGGACACGGCACGGTCCATGGTCTTGAGGGCCGGTCCGTACTGCCCCTGCCGGGCCTGGCGCTCTCCCAGGGAGGCCAGGGCATAGGCCTTGAGCGGGGTGTCGAAGGAGGCTTCAGCCACGGACCGGTACTTGGCCGCGGCCGCGTCCGAGTCTCCCTTGAGGTCGTCGCACGCCGCGGACCATGCCGCCCCGGCCTGCTGCCAGCGGTCCGGCGCGGCCACGGCCCGGTCCTGGAGGTCCTCGGAGATCCAGGAGCAGTTGCGCAGGGACACGGCAGCCGCTCCCAGCAGGTAGTCGGCCCTGCTGCGCAGGCCGGGCGGGCCGCCCCTGGCCACGCGGGTCAGGATGGGCGCGGCCTTGGCAGGCTGGACCTTGAGATAGAGCAGACCCTCAAGGAGACGGGCTTCTGCCGCGAGCTCGTGGCCGGGGTCCGCGGCCAGGAAGTCCCTGGTCTGGGACAGGGCGTCGCGCCAATGTTCCTGCCGCAGGCTCTCGCGGATGCGGGAGAGCCTGGCACTGGGCCGGTCAGCCATGGGTTCGAGGTCCAGGGGCTCTTCTCCCTCGATCCTGATGCGCTCCCCGCGGTCGATGAGGGCCATGAGCTGGCGCCCTTTGATGGAGAACTCGGAGTCGGGATAGCGGTTGATGAGGATCTCGAGATGGCCGCGCGCCTCCTCCACCCTGCCCTTGCTGGCTGCCAGGAGCGCGCTCCGGTAGAGGTCCAGGGCCATCACCGGGCTCGAGGGGTCGCGGAGGTTCACGCTGGTCTCGAGCGACTCGCCGAAGGTCTCGTGAGCGCCCGAGTAATCGCCGCTCTGGAGCTTGAGCTCGCCCAGGATGGCGGCGCCCTCCATCTTGAGCGAATCCCAGCCGTCAAGGGAGGCTGATTTCTTCTTCGTTTTTGGGGAGGCGGCCAGGGCGGCGAAAGGAACGCCTATGATCAGGCAAGCAAGGATGACGAGCGCGTTCATCCCATGGTGAACCGGAAGGTCACCACGCCCCAGGTCTGGGGAGCGGAAGAGGGCTGCTTGGGCACGGCTTCGAACTTCCAGAGCTTGATGGCGTCGTTGGCCAGGCGGTCGAGCTCGGGGAATCCCGAGGTGACCTTGATGATGGCTCCCTGCTTGACGGAGCCGTCCTCCAGGACCTGGAACTTGACCTGGACCGTCAGGTCCAGACCCCGCTGGGACACCCACTCCGGGCTGACCGGCAGGGTCCGCTTGAGCAGGCGGCGGGTCCCGATGGGTCCGTCGATGCTCCACGAGATCGAGCCTTCGGTGCGCTTGACGCCCCCGCCCATGGGTTGGGAGTTGAGGGAGTCCCTGAGATCGGAAGCAGAGGCTTCCGAGGGGCCTTCTTCCAGGCTGGCAGCGGAGCGGCGGTCGCTTCCGGCTTCGGCGAGGGCGGGCCCTGCCGAGCCGTCCGTGACCGCCTCGTCAGGGTTCTGGAGCCCGGCCAATTCCCGGGAAAGCTCGAGCCTCTTCTGCCTGGCCTCGGCCCTGGCGATCCTGGCAGCTTCAGCCTTGGCGCGGGCAGCCTCGGCCTTGATCCTGACAGCTTCAGCCTTGACCCGGGCCGCCTCAGCCTTGGCCAGCGCCTTTTCAGCCCTGACTCTGGCCCGGCGGTCGAGCTCGGCTTGGGATGGGGCCGCGGGCTTGGGCTTGGCCTGCTTGCGTTGGACAGGCTTGGCCGGCCTGGGAACTGAGAGTTGGGGCTTGGCTTGGGGCTCTGGCTGGCTCGTTTTTGGGATGATGACCGGGCCAGGGCCGTTGTCCGGCATCTCCGAGCCCCTTCCGTCACCCGGCGGGATGGGGGCCAGGAAGGGGGAGGTCTCGGCTTGGACGAACTCGATGGGGATGACGCGCTCAGGGGCGGAGGATGATGCCCACCTCATGCCGGGGTCCACGGCAAAAAGGGCTCCGTGCAGGACGACCGCGACACCCAGGAAGGCCACATCCCGGACACCTGCGCCTCTGTCGGACATATCAATAGTATGGCGCCTGGAACGGGCCGCCGGCAGGGTCGGAGGGCCTATTTCGGGAGGCGAAACCCTTCCCGGGAACAGTGCCCCAGGGGCCCTTGACAAAAACAGCCTGAGTGTCTTCAGCCTTTCTTGTGGTATTGATGGGCGTGGACGCTGAATTGCTCCCCGGCTCCCATGAACTCCTGCTCGATGTGGTGCTCTATGTCCGAGAGCTTCCCGGAGGAGATGAAGGACCCGATGCGAGCCACCCCTTCCAGGGCGTAGTTCATGGTCTGCATGGGGTCACCGCTGCGCTCCTGGATGATGTGGGTGAGGCCCTTGAGCACCTCGACCGCGCCGACGCAGACATCCTTGTCCAAGAGGAGCAGGGCGCTCAGCGCGCCGTGGCAGGTCTCGGACAGCACCTGCTTGGTCGTGTTCCCGGGCTTGGCCAGCTCGGTCCGCGCGAACTCCAGCACGATGGGAGCCACATGGAGATGGGCCTCCGGGTCGTCCTTGAGCTTGGAGACCACGAGCTTCTTGATCGCATCGAACAACGGGGAATGGTCGGGCATGGGAATCACCTCGCGGGAGTCGGGGTCCAGGAGAAATCAGCGGCGGCCTCGGCCAGGAGCGGCAGGCGGAGGTCCTTCGGGGAGAGCTTGGCGTCCCTGGAGGGCCAGGGGATGCCGATGGCAGGGTCGTCCCAGCGGATGCCGCGGTCGTCCTCCAGGGAGAAGTAGTCCGTGGTCTTGTAGAGGATGTCGGCCGAGTCGCTGAGGGTGTGGAAGCCGTGCGCGAAGCCCGCCGGGATGTAGAGCATCATGTTCTTCTCGTCCGTGAGTTCGACCCCGGCCCACTTCCCGAAGGTCGGCGAGCCTCTGCGGATGTCCACGGCCGCGTCGAAGACCTTGCCTCTCAGGCAGCGCATGAGCTTGCCCTGGCTGGCCGGCGGCTTCTGATAGTGCAGGCCGCGGACCGTGCCCCGGCTGGAGCGGGAGATGTTGTCCTGCACGAACCGCGGCAGGCCGGCCGCCAGCATCTCGGACTCCCGGTAGCCCTCCAGGAAGAAGCCGCGGTCGTCCCCGAAGACCCTGCCTTCGATGAGGATGAGGTCCGGGATCGCGAGGGGGGTGAAGGTCAGGCCTGGCATGAGAGCCTCAGGCGGCCCCGCCAGTACTCCTGGCCCTCCGCGGGCAGGGTGTACACAGGGTCGTAGTACTCGTACCTGCGGGTGAGGGCCTCGGCGTCGTCGGCCTCTATGCCGGTGCGGTAGTTCTTGGTCCAGTACGAGACGCCCTTGACCCTGTCGTAGGCCGCGAGCTGGTTGATCCAGCGCTTGCCCACCAGGGGCACGTCGCAGGTGATCCTCGGGGTGGCGAACCCGGGGAGGTAGCCCATGATGTCGTGCTGGAGCTGCTGGGCCTCGGCAACGGAGGTCCGCCAGTGCTCGCAGTTCGGGATCATGTCGCACATGTAGAAATAGTACGGCGTGATCTTGGCGTGGTCGATGAGCGTGAAGCAGAGCTCGAGGAGGTCCTTGGAGGTGTTGTTGATGCCCCGCATGAGCACGCCCTGGTTGCGCACATCGCGGAAGCCCATGGAGAGGATCTTCCGGACCGCCTTGCCCAGGAGCGGGGTGACTTGGGCCGCGTGGTTGATGTGGGTGTGGACCGCGATGTTGATGTCCCGGGACCAGGCCTTCTTGGCCAGCCGGTCGAGGCCCTGGAGGACCGAGTCCTGCAGGAAGTGCTGGGGCAGGGCCTGCAGGCCCTTGGTCGCCAGGCGGATGTCGCGGATGTTGGGCAGGTCCATGAGCCGGGAAACGAAATCCTCGAGCTGGGCGATGGGCACGTTGGCGATGTCCCCGCCTGAGACCACCACGTCGCGGACCGAGGGGGTCTTGGCGAGGTAGTCGAGGATGGCGTCGAGGCGCTCACCAGGGGGAGCCTCGAACCGGAGCTTCTTGACCTGGGGCACGTCGCTGCCGACCAGGTCCATGCGGGTGCAATGGCCGCAGTACTGGGGGCAGGTGTGGGTGAGCTCGGCTAAGACCTTGGTGGGGTAGCGGTGCGCGAGGCTCTCGACAGCGAACATCTCGCTCTCGTGCAGGCTGTCGCGGGAGGCCAGGGGGTGGCTCGGCCACTCCGGGTGGCGGTCCTTGGCCGCCGGGAGCATGTAGAGCCGCACCGGGTCGCGCCACAGGTCGGCCTCGTTCATGGTGTTGAGCATGTGGGGGGGGACCAGGATGGGCATGGTGGCCGTGTCCTTCTGGTCCTTGTCGATCGAGGCCGTGAGATCGTCCGGCAGGAAGTCGCCGAAGACGGCCTTGAGCTCCTTGAGGTTCTTGACCGAGTGCCGGCGCTGCCAGACGCTGCTCTCCCATTCCTGGGTCGTGACGTCCCGGTAGCCCGGCAGCCGCTTGAAATCAGGCTCCACGAACCGGCGCTGGAGGGGGTACTGGAAAGGCTGACGCGAGGGATCAGCCTTGACTTTCCTGGCCATGGCCCTAATATAACAAACTTGACAGGCGGGGTGGAGGCGCGTTATACTGGAATTGAGAATCGTTATCATGACAAGACCTGCCCCGCGAAGAGACCTTGCCCGGGAGAAGGGTGTGCTGGCCTCCTTCCTGGCGGAGCGCAAGCTCAAAAAGAGCAAACGCCGGGACGCCATCCTTTCCGCATTCTTGGCCATGGAGACCCATGTGACCGCGGAGGAGCTGCACCGCGTCTTGAGCGCAGAGCACCCGGGCATCGGCCTGGCCACGGTCTACCGCAATCTGAAGCTCCTGGCCTCCTGCGGCCTGGCCAAGCAGGTGTCCCTGGGCGGGAAGGCCGCCCGCTTCGAGCACGCTTTCCGGCACCGGCACCATGACCATCTGGTCTGCAGCCGCTGCGGCAAGGTGGTGGAATTCCTGGATTCGGAGATCGAGCGGCGCCAGGAATCCATCGCCTCGCGCCACGATTTCACCTTGGAGTCCCATACCCTGGAGATCCACGGGCTGTGCGGTTCCTGCCGGCCTCCGCGCTGATTTGGTATACTCGGCGCACGCCGCCTCAAATCACACGCCGCAACCGCGAGGATGACCTTAAGATGAAGAATGAGAAGCCCCTCTTTCTGACGGACGCCCAGCTCAGGGCCGAGCTCGACAAGTGCGAGTACTGCTCGGAGAAGCCCTGCAAGGCCGCCTGCCCCGCGGACTGCTCCCCGGCTGACTTCATCATGGCGGTCAGGCGCGGCGCTCCATCCGACTACAAGCGTTCCGCGGCCATCATCATGGGCTCCAACCCCCTGGGCGGGGTCTGCGGCGCGGTCTGCCCGGACCGGCACTGCATGAAGGCCTGCGTGCACCGGACCTTCGACCATGCGGTCGACATCCCCATGGTCCAGGCCACCATCATCCAGAGGGCCAAGGACCTCGGGGTGATGCCGAAGTTCTCGGCCTCCGCTCCCGTGGGCAAGAAGGTCGCGGTGGTGGGCGGCGGTCCTGCCGGGTATGGCGCTGCCGGAGTCCTGGCCCAGTTGGGCTACGGGGTGACGGTCTTCGAGGCCCAGCGCGGGGGCGGAGGCATGGCGGACCTCATCCCGGATTCCAGGCTCGAGAAGGCCGTGCTGAAGACCGACCTTGAATTCGCCAAGCACCTCGGGGACATCACTGTCCGCGGCGGCAAGAAGGTGGAGGAGCCCGCGGAGCTCCTCAAGAAGGGCTTCGACGCCGTGGTGGTCGCCACAGGCCTTGACGCTCCTTTCCGGCTCCCGATCAAGGGCGAGGAAGCGGCCCTGGACTGGCAGGAGTATCTCAGGAATCCCGGGGACCACCGGGTGAAGGGCAAGGCCGTGGCCATCATCGGCGGAGGCGCCGTGGCCGCGGACTGCGCCGAGACCGCTGTGGAGCGGGGGGCCGGCCGCGTGGAGCTCTTCGCCCTGGAGAAGCTCAGCGAGATGCCGCTCACCGCCAAGGAGCTCGACGGCCTGATGAAGTCCGGCAGCCAGCTGACCGGACGCACGCGGGTCACCGCGATCCTGGCCAAGGGGAAGAAGGTCCGGGGACTCAAGACCCGCAAGGTCGAGCTCCCCAGGAACAAGAAGTTCCATCCGAGCCTCATGAAGGACGTCGAAGGCTCCAAGCAGACCCGCAAGGGTTTCGATGTCGTTATCATGGCCGTCGGGGCGAGGGCCAGCGTCAAGCCCGGCAAGGCACACGGCGTGTTCTACGCCGGGGACCTCGAGAACGGTCCCACCACCGTGGTGGAGGCTGTGGCAGCGGGCAAGAACATCGCCATGGAAGTCCACGCTGCCCTGGGCGGCCCGGCTGTGGAGGCTCTGAAGAAAAAGACAAAGAGCCTCCATGTCCTTTCGGGAAGGAACCTCACGCCGGTGCCCCTCACGACCGAATTCTTCGGTCGTGAGATCATCTCTCCGTTCCTGCTCTCCGCGGCTCCGCCGAGCGACGGCTACGAGCAGATGAAGAAGGCCTATGACGCGGGTTGGGCCGGCGGGGTCATGAAGACCTCCTTCGACAACGTGCCCATCCACATCCCGGGAGAGTACATGTTCGCGGTCACCCGGTCCACCTACGGCAACTGCGACAATGTCTCCGGCCACCCCATGGACCGAGTGTGCCGCGAGGTCGAGCGCCTGCGGCGCGAGTACCCGGACCGGCTCACCATGGCCTCGACCGGCGGGCCGGTGACCGGCAATGACGAGAATGACCGGGCCGGGTGGCAGGCCAACACCAGGAAGCTCGAGTCCTGCGGGGTCATGGGCATCGAGTACAGCCTTTCCTGCCCTCAGGGCGGAGACGGCACCAAGGGCGACATCGTGTCCCAGGACGCGGAGCTGACGGCCCGGATCATCGAGTGGGTGATGCAGGCCGGCGACCCGGAGGTCCCGAAGCTCTTCAAGCTGACCGCGGCTGTCACGGCCATCTACCCCATCATCAAGGCCATCAAGGATGTCTTCGAGCGGCATCCCGGCAAGAAGGCCGGGGTCACCCTGGCCAACACCTTCCCGGCCCTGTCGTTCCGGCCCGGAGCCAAGAAGGCCTGGGACGAGGGCGTGGTCATAGGCCTCAGCGGCGAAGGGGTCATCCCCATCAGCAACCTGACCCTGGCCAATGTCTCCAAGATGGGCGTGGCCGTTTCAGGCAACGGCGGGCCCATGGACTACAAGGCGGCCGCGGACTTCCTGGCCCTGGGCGCCAGGACCGTGCAGTTCTGCACCGTGGTCATGAAGCACGGCTACGGCGTGGCCGATGACCTGCACTCGGGCTTAAGCCACCTGCTCGAAGCCCGGGGCATGAAGTCCGTCCATGAGCTCATCGGGTGCAGCCTGCCGAACCCCGTCACCGGGTTCATGGAGCTCACGGCTGTCAAGAAGATATCCGACGTGCGCTCGGAAATCTGCCAGCACTGCGGCAACTGCACCCGGTGCCCGTACCTCGCCATCGAGCTCGATAAGGACAAGGTCCCGGAGACCGACCCGTCCAGGTGCATCGGCTGCTCCATCTGCTCCCAGAAGTGCTTCTCCGGCGCGCTGTTCATGCGCGAACGAACGAAGAAGGAGCTGGCGCTCCTTCAGGAGGCCTAGTCTATGAAAAATCCCAAATCTGCCCCGACAACTACGCGCCTCCCCGTGGGGGAGGCTTGTGGTAAGGACGCTCACCGTTCCTTGAAGGCCTCCCTGCTGGTGAAAGACGGCATCATCGTCACGCTCGGGGACAAGGGCCGGGTCCTGCGGGGCCACTCCATCCTCTGCGAGGACGGGAAGATCTCGAAGATCGCCAAGACCTCGGAGTTCAAGGGGGAATACTCCAAGACCCTCCTGGCTGACGGCAAGGTCGTCCTGCCCGGGTTCATCAACAGCCACATGCACTTTTACAGCACCATGGTCCGGGGGCTCGGCAAGGCCAAGTCCTCGGCCAACTTCCAGGAGGTCCTGGAGAACCTGTGGTGGCGGCTGGACAAGAAGCTTTCTCTCGATGATTGCTACTATTCAGCCCTTCTGCCGTTGATCGACGCCATCAAGCGCGGCACCACCACCCTCATCGACCATCACGCCAGCCCCATGGCTGCCCGCGGGTCGCTGGACCTCATCGCCAAGGCGGTCAAGGAGACGGGCCTGCGCGCGTCTTTGTGCTACGAGCTCTCGGACCGGGACGGAGAGAAGGTGGCGCAGGACGGCATTGACGAGAATATCGCCTTCATCAAGCGCTGTCAGAAGGATAAGGACGAGCAGCTCAAGGCCCTCTTCGGCCTGCACGCCTCCTTCACCATCAACGATAAGACCATGGAAAAGGCCGCCCGGGCCGGGCATGACCTCGGAGCGGGCTTCCATGTCCACACCGCGGAGGCCAAATCCGACCAGGACTTCAATGAGAAGAACTTCGGCATGCGCGTGGTCGAGCGGCTCCACAAGTTCGGCATCCTGGGCCCGAAGTCCATCGCGGCCCATTGCGTGCACGTGACCGACAAGGAGATGGACCTGCTCAAGTCCACGGACACCGCGGTGGCGCATAACCCCCAGTCCAACATGAACAACGCGGTCGGCGTGGCGGACATCATCAAGATGCAGGCCAAGGGCATCCTGGTGGGCCTGGGCACGGACGCCATGACCGTGAACATGCTCGAGGAACTCCGCGCGGCCCTGTGGGCGCAGCACCTCGCCAAGGACAACCCTTCCTGCGGCTTCATGGAAGCGGCCTCGACCCTGCTGTTCAACAACTCCAAGATCGCCAACCGGCACTGGGGCGTGAAGCTCGGGGTGATCGAAGAGGGCGCAGGGGCGGACCTCGCGATCATGGACTACCACCCGCCGACCCAGTTCGACGAGACCACGGTCCTCGGGCACATGATCTTCGGCCTGTCCCAGTCCTTCGTGGATTCCACGATCGCCTCAGGAAGGGTCCTCATGGAGGGCAAGAAGCTCTGCCTGGACCTCGACGAGGCCGCGATAGCGGCCAAGTCCATGGAGCTTTCCAAGAAGCTCTGGCAGAGGTTCTAGGCCGTTGACCTCCACCGGCCGGGTCGCTGACCTGCTCGAGAAGGGGGAGGACTTCTGCCTCGCCACGGTCATCAGGTCAGGCTCGGCCACGGTCCCGCTCGCGGCCAAGGCGGTCTGCTTCCCGGATGGGAGAGTGGAGCTCTTCGGCCTGCCTCCGGACCGCGAGAAGCCCCTAGCCGCGTTAGTTGCGAAAGCCTTCGCTTGCGGCAAGTCCGGGTGCGTCGACCTTGAGCCCGGGGCGGAGGTCTTCCTCGAGGTCAGGGTGGGGGCCGCGAGGCTCATCATCTGCGGGGCCGGCCACATCGCGGTCTCCTTGGCCAAGTTCAGCCTCGAAGCCGGGTTCTTCCCGACCGTGCTTGACGACCGGCCTGAGTACGCGAGCGATGCGCGCTTCCCTGGGTGCCGGGTCCTTGCTCAGGAGTTCGGAGCCGCCCTGCGCCGCACGGATCTCGGGCCGCTCCGCTACTGCGTGGTCATCACCCGCGGGCACAGCCACGACCTCGACTGCCTGCGCGAGATCATGAAGTGGGAGACCGACTATGTGGGCCTTATCGGCAGCCGGGCCCGCATCGGGGTGGTGAAGAACTGCCTGGTGAAAGAAGGTTTCTCCAGGGAGATGCTTGATGACCGCCTTTTCTCTCCCATCGGCCTGGCCATCGGAGCCGAGTCCCCTGAGGAGATCGCGCTCTGCATCGCGGCCGAGCTGGTCTCTGTCCGCCGTCTTGGCCGCGTCCAGACTCGGGAGCTGCGCAAACCAGGGTGGGGCGCCTCATGACCGACCTGGAGCTTCTGCGCCGGCTCGACGAGATCCGTGCCAAGGGAGCCCGCGCGTGCCTGGCCACGGTGGTCAAGACCGCAGGCTCGACCCCGCGGGACGCAGGGGCCAAGATGGTCGTGACCGTGGACGGGGACATCCTCGGTACCGTGGGCGGCGGTTGCGGCGAGGGCCGGGTGCGCAGCGCTGCCATGCGCTGCATGGTCGCCACCGAAGCCCCCGAGCTCCTGGAAGTGGACCTGACCCTCACCAAGGAAGGCGACGACAGCGACGTGTGCGGCGGGACCATGTGGGTCCTGCTGGAGCCTTCCTGACGCTCCGCAGGTCCGGGATTTTCCGCACGCTCTGCTAGGCGGAATGCAGGAATTGCGTTTCCATGAATTCCACATTTCCCAGCGAAGGTGAAATGCATGGAAACGCAATCGCGCTCCACTTAGAAGGCTGCGCTGAACGCGCAAGCCGCTGGCTGGCGGACTTTGGATGCAGGCCCCTATGGGGAGGAACTCCTTCAGTTCCTGTCCCGGTAAAATTCAGCTCCATAGGACGACGGTTCTTCTGAGGGAAACCAAGGATGTCGTGTTAGAAGACCCGCAGGGAAGCGGACAGGCGCGAGTAGAGCTCCCGCGCCGATGTGTAGAGCACTTCCAAGAACCCCCAGGCCCCGAGCGCGAGGAACGCGGCTGACAGGAAAGGGTTGGCCACTGCCAGGGCTAGGCCGCTCATCAAGGCCTGCAGCACGAATCCTCGCGCCATGGAAGCCGGGCCTTTGGCCTGCGACACGCCTGGCCTGTAGAGGGCAGCGAAGAGCGCCGCGGCCAGGCCGGTCACGGCCATGGCATTGACGGCCAGGGTCATCATCAGGACCGCGGGGAGCTTGGCAGTGATGGCCAAGCCAAGGGCCGCTGCAACGGCAGGGAACACGGACATGATCCGGTCCGCGGAGGAGGTCTCGGCATCCGCGAACTTGCCCTGGAAGGCGGCCTGGCCGAGCGTGGCCGTGGCCAGGGCAGTGGGAAGAGGGCTGATGCTGGACGCGACCTTGCCCAACAGCACCACCTGCGAGAGGTCCAGGAGCAGGTACATGCCCGCGCCACCCAGGATGCCGTAGCGCACGACCGAGCTCAGGATCTCGCCCGCGGTCGGCGGGCTGCCTTCTTTCCGGAGGCTCGTCACCAAGCCGTAAACCGCGCCGGCCACTGTAGTGAACATGGTCGCGATAGGCTGGACCATGGCAAGGGTGGACATGGAAGCGCCCAGAGCCGAGGCCAGGATGGGCACAGCGATGATGATTGCCGCGGCCAGGATCGCGATGACCGCGTTGGAAAGGGATGCCGGGTTGGCGGGTTTGGCCGGCTTGGCAGGTTTAGCCGGTTTGGCGGGAGCGGGCGTCGTGGGCATGGCGTCGGGGGAGCCCTCCACGGTCGGCTTGCCCAACTCAGGCGCAGGGCTCATGAGGCCAGGCCCGGCCATCCGCACCGAGGAGACAGGGCTCTCGTCCATGGAGCGGCCGCGGGTCTTGCCGTCGAAGAGGCGCTCAAGGTCCAACCTTGAGGTCTCGACCGCCGCCTTTTTGTCCGGCCGGGCCGGGGAGGATTCCATCAACATGTTCAGGGAGCCTGCTTGGCCGTTGGCCTCGGTCTGAGGCGCGGCTTTGACGATTCCAGGGAGAGCCTGCGGGCCAGGGACGGCGATCTTGAGCGTCTTCGCGGATCCGGGGATAACAGCTTCAGGCGCGGCGGCAAGGGGCGAGAGCGCGCCGATCTCGGCCGGGGATGCTTGAATCCGCACGCCCTGCGAGATGGCAGGGGCTGGCACTGCCATGAGCCCAGGGATGAGGGATGGGCTCAAGGTCAGGACAGGCTCGGACCCCTGCGTTCCAAGGCGGTAGGAGCGGGCAGCCCCTGCCGCGCTCCCGGTCACGGGCATCCCGCCTGAGTTGACCACAGGCATGGCCACGGTCTGGGCCGCGGCTTCATGGGACGCGAAGCCGGATGACAAAAGGGCGAACGCGAGTGAAAGAGTGGTGCGCAGCGTCATGGACGAAACGCAGGCCTTGGGAATGCTCATGCATCCATGATAGCACCGGGAGGTCTACGGCCGTATAGAGCGAAAGGGCAGGCTCTTGCCTGGAAATGGGCCTACTTGCGCGTGGGACCCTGCCGTGGAGGAGAGCCTGCCGGGCCTTGGCCGCGGCTCAAGGAGCGTCAAGGCGCCGGCGGACGGCCTGGAGCAAAGACCGATTCGTCAGGGGCTTGCGCAGAAGAGGGGAGCCTCGCGACAGGAGCGGGTCCTCGGCGAGCGCGGGGTCGACATAGCCGGTCATGAACAAGACCTTCGCGGACGGACGCAGGGGCGCAAGCAGGCGTGAGAGGGCGGGCCCGGCCATGCCGGGCATCACGACGTCGGTGAGCACCAGGTCGATCCGCCCGGGATGCAGGCGGGCGAGCTCGAGGGCCTGCTCCGGGTGCGAGGCTTCCAGCACCTCGTAGCCGTTCTCCCGGAGCATCCTCGCGGTGACCCGTAAGACGGGCGGCTCGTCTTCGACCAGCAGGACCGTCTCGCTTCCGGCCAAGGCCGCCTCGGCGGGTTCCTCCGGCGACTGATCCGGTGGACGCTCCTCGATGGACGGCAGCAGGACCGTGAAGGTCGTGCCGCTGCCCAGGGAGGTCCGGATGTGGATCTCGCCGCCGCTCTGCTTGACGATGCCGAAGACCACGGCAAGCCCCAGGCCCGTGCCCTTACCCTGCTCCTTGGTCGTAAAGAATGGCTCGAAGACGCGGGACCGGGTCTCCTCGTCCATCCCGGTCCCGGTGTCGGCCACCGACAGGAAAGCGTGCCGGACCGGCTTGGCCGCGGGCGCGAGGTCCAAGGCCTGATCGGCGGAGAGGGTCCCGGTCGCGATGGTCAGCTTCCCGCCTCCGGGCATGGCGTCTCGGGCGTTGACAGCCAGATTCATGAGCACTTACAGCATCTGGCCCTGGTCGACCCGGGCGACCGGCCGGCCCTGGCACGGGATGCTGCGGACCTCGACCGCCTCCCCGAGGAGCCTTCGCAGAAGCTTCAAGGAGTCCTCCACCACGGCGTTAAGGTCGACGTCCGCCAGGAGGAGGGGCTGGCGCCGGCTGAACGCCAGCAGCTGCCGGGTCAGGTCAGCCGCCCGCTCGGCGGTCTTCTTGATCTCCAGGGCGTCCTCGCGCCGTGTGTCGCCCTCGGTGAGCGAGTCGATGAGGAATCCGGAGTAGCCCAGGATGGAGGTCAGCAGGTTGTTGAAGTCGTGGGCCACTCCGCCCGCGAGCTTGCCGACCGCCTCCATCTTCTGCGACTGCTGGAGGCTCGCGTCGAGCTTTTGATGCTCGATGAGGCTTGCGATGACCTGCCCTGCCGCCTCGAGGAAGGACGTCTCCTTGGCGTTCTCTATATGGCCTGGCGCAAGATAAAGGTTGATGACGCCCAATACCTTGCCGCGCAGCTTGATGGGGACGCAGTAATGGCCGTGGTCGGACATGCCTGGGTAGCTGACCGAGTGCTCGGCAACGAGGTGGGAGCTGTACACCGTCCGGCCCGTCTGGGCCGCTTTGCCGCAGAGGCACTCTCCGAACGGGACCTTGGCGCAGCTGCTTCGCACGAACTCCGACAGGCCCATCTGCGCGGTCATCCTCAGGGACTTGCCGTCCTCGTCGGCCAGGAGGATCGCGCCCTTTGATTCGAGCGAGAGCCAGGGCATGGACAGCAGGAGGGTCAGCGCTCTCTCTAGGACCTCGGGCAGACCGCCTTCCGAGAGCGAGACCGAGAGCAGGGAGTTGAGGCTGGCCTGGATGTCCGCGTCCCTGGCGCTCTCTTTCTCCGCAGAGACCCGCGCGGAGATGTCGAGCAAAGACCCGATGACCGCGGGCCGGCCGCCGTGCAGCGTCACCGAGCCGAAGAGCTCGATTGCGACGGTCGAGCCGTCCTTGCGCAGTCCGCGGAACTCGTAGTGCACGGTCTTGGCCTCTCCGGTCAGCCTGCGGCGGATCTGCTCTGCCACCAGCGCCCGGTCCTCAGGGACCACGAAGTCAAGGACCTCCCTGGAGACGGCCTCTGCCGGCGAGCAGGTGAATATCCGGCCGAACTGGGGGTTCGTGTAGGCGATGCGTCCGTCCTGCACGATGCAGATGCCGACCAGGGACTGCTCGACCAGGCCCTGGAACCTGGACTCCGCGCCGGCGAGATCCAGCTCGGCCTTCTCCCGGCCGGCCGATTCCCGGGCGATCTGGAAGATCATGTAGGCCGCCAGCACGGAACCGAGCAGGAGGGAATCGAGCAAGCTTTCCTGGAAGTGGGTGAGGCTGACCCGGTGCAGCAGGATCATGATCAAAGCCTCCACCGACACCGCGACCACGAAAATCCCCGCCACCTGTTTCTTTTGGGTCATGAATATGCCTTTCCGCGGTGATGACAACCTTTTTCTATTCTAGCCGGGCTGTCTGGAGCCTTCCTTATCAGCCGCTTAATTCCTGCTTAATTCCTGGGAACGCCGGACCCGGCGGCCAGGAAGCCTATCAAGGGATCTCTTTCCGCGTCAACTGGTAGATGATGTTGTTGCGCGGTTTCGCGCTTCCGCGATCCTCCACCACGAGGATGGTCAGTCTTTCCCGCGACCTCGAAAGGATGAGCGCTGTCGGCCCCCCCGATTCGACCGTCCAACCGGTCTTCGACGCGTTCCTGGAATAGAAGGAGACGACCTCCCGGGCGGTTCCCGAGGTCTGGAATATCCACATGCGTTCGAATCTAGGAGGAAGACTCGCCCCTGATTCGAACGTGGCTCCGGGAAACAGAGACACACGCGATGCGAGAGAGTCCGCGGCCTGCTTGTGCTGGGTCCGGAAGAAGGCGGTCCAGAAAGAGAGCGCCAGCAGCAGACAGGAGATCGAATATGCGGCTCCCTTCGGGGAATAAGCGATGAGCTTGTAGCGGCCTGTGAAGGACTGCCAGGGCTGTTTGAGGATCGGGTCCGCGGGATCCACGACCCGCGCCCCCCATGCGATGACGAAGAAGACGATCGAGCCGGCCAGCGACGCGAACGCGATGACAAGGGACACTGGACGCCTCCGTTCAGGGCCTAGCCGGGCGGCTTACTTGATGTGGAGCCTCTGCGGGTCGAGCTTCTCGCGCAGGAGCGTGATCTCCGCGGCCGAGGGAACGGCCACCGTGCCCAGGGGCTCGCGGACCTTGAGCGGCCAGCCGATGTTCTCCTTGACCTTCTCGATGGTCACGCCGGGGTAGATGGAGGTGAGGATGAACTCCCCGGTCTGGGGATCGGGCTCGAGGATGCCCAGGTCCGTGATGACCTTGACCGGGCCGCGGCCCGGCAGGGACACGCCTCCGCGCGGCTGGCCGCCGGGCCGGGTGCCGGGGCTGGTGATGTAGTCCACCTTTTCCATGAAAGTTCGCTTGGAGGCCTTCATGACGATGAGGACCCTCTGGGCGTGGATCGCGATCTCGCAGGCTCCGCCGGAACCGGGCAGGCGCACCTTGGGCTGGCTGTAGGGCCCGACAACGGTCGTATTGATGTTGCCCCACCGGTCGAGCTGGGCTCCGCCGAGGAACCCGACCTGGATCTTGCCGTTCTGGAGCACGAGCTGGAAGACATCGGACATGCCGCAGACCATGAGCGAGCCCGTGACCAGGGCCGGGTCGCCGATGGAGGGGGGGACCCGGTCCGGGACCGCGCCCACGGCGCCTGATTCGTAGATGAGCACGAGATTGGGCGCGTGCGTGGCCCGGGCCAGGTTGCAGGCCAGGTTGGGCAGGCCGATGCCCACGAAGACCACGTCCCCGTCCTTGAGCTCCCTGGCGGCCTGCACGGTCATGAGCTCGGAGAGGGTGTGGTCGGTCGCGGTCTTCGGCACGCTCTCAGTAGCCATAGTCGACCCCCGCGCACACGGAGGGCTTGGCTTTGAGGCGCTCGGCCAGGCCAGGGTGCTTCTTCATGTACTCGCTCCGGTCTTTCACGCCCCGGACGAATTCATCCAGGTACTGCTTGAGGGAGGCATCTTCCCTGGCGATCTTGTCCCACTTGACGTAGAAATCATTGTCCCTGTCGTAGTAGCCCTGGGAGTAGGAAGGGTGCGCTCCCCAGGGCTCGTGAACCACGGCGTCGACCTGGAAGGCCGGGATCAAGGTGCGGTTGGGGTCTGAGCGGATGACGGCTTCGTCCACGAGCTCCTCGACCACCACGATGACGCGCTTTGAGGCGAAGGCCGCCTCCTTCTGCACGCCCATGAGCCCCCATATCTGGGCGTTGCCCGTCTTGTCCGCGCGCTGGGCATGGACGATGGTGACGTCGGGCCGCAGGGCCGGCACGGCCGCGAGCTTCTCGCCCGTGTAGGGGCAGGTCACGGTCTTGATGAGAGGGTTGGAGCCCGGGATGTCGGCCCCGGTGTAGTTGCGCATGGGCCAGAAAGGAAGGTTCGCGGCTCCGGCGCACATCCTGCCCACCATGCCGAAGTGAGAGTATTCCTCGATGGCCAGGGTCGGCGGCTGGGACTCGACCGCGCGGCGGAAGGCGTGCAGGGAGCCGATGCCGGGGTTGCCCGCCCAGGAGAAGACCAGCTTCCTGGCGCAACCGGCCGCGATCATCTGGTCGTAGATGAGGTCCGGGGTCAGGCGGGCCAGGGTGAGGTCCTTGCGGCCCTGCCGGATGATCTCGTGGCCAGCTGCGAAGCAGATGAGGTGCGTGAAGCCCTCGATGACCACGGTGTCTCCGTCGCGCACGAACCCCGCGACGGCCTCCTTCATGCTGAGCAGCTTGTCTTTCATGGGAGCCTCGGGGTCGTCAGTGCTTGAGCTCGGCCAGGCACTCGTCGAGGATGCCGAGGCCCGCGTCCACGTCGTACTCCGTGAGCACGAGCGGCGGCGCGATCCTGATCACGGATTTGCCGCAGGAGAGCAGGAGGAGCCCCTTGCGGAAGGCGCGCTGCTCGAGCTCCTCCACGAGCTTCGAGTCCGGCTCCTTGGTCCCGCGGTCCTTGACGAACTCCACTCCGACCATGAGGCCCAGGCCGCGGATGTCGCCGATGCAGGGGTGCTTGGCCTGGAGTTTGAGAAGGCCCTTCATGAGCCGGTCGCCCATCTTCCTGGCATTGGCGAGCCCCTCCGCTTCGATCACGTCGAGAGTGGCCAAGGCCGCGGCGCAGGCCACGGGATTGCCGCCGAAGGTCGAGCCATGGGTGCCGCGGCCCCAGGTCATGACGCTCTCCTTGGCCACGATGGCGCCGATGGGCATGCCTGACCCCAGGCCCTTGGCCGTGAGCAGGATGTCGGGCTCGACGCCGTGGTGCTCGCACGCCCACCACTTGCCGGTGCGGCCCGCGCCGGACTGGATCTCGTCGAAGACCAGGAGCGCTCCGTGCTCGTCGCAGAAGCTCCTCCAGTACCGGACGAACTCCGGGTCCGGGACGACGTAGCCGCCTTCCCCGAGCACCGGCTCCATGAACACCGCGGCCACGTCCTTGGGGGAGAGGGTCCGCTCGAAGACTTCCTTGGCGGCTGCGATGGGGTCGCCTCCGCGATAGGGGTTGGAATAGGGCATGTGGGTGACCTCGGGCAGCAGCGGCCCGAACCCGGCCCGGTACTTGACCTTGCTCGCGGTGAGCGAGATGGCCGCGTAGGTCCGTCCGTGGAAGGCGCCCTGGAAGGAGATGAGGTGCGCCTTCTTGGTGTGGTGGCGCGCGAGCTTGACCGCGCCCTCGACTGCCTCGGCCCCGGAGTTGGTGAGGAAGACCCGGCTCTTGCCCTTGCCCGGCGCGAGCTTGCCGAGCCGCTCGCAGAGACGCGACATGGTCTCGTAGTAGAAGTCCGTGCCGCAGATGTGCAGGAACCGGCCCGCCGCTTCTTGGACGGCCGCGACCACCTTGGGGTGGTTGTAGCCGGTGGAGGAGACCGCGATGCCTGCCATGAAGTCGATGTAGCGGTTGCCGTCCACGTCCTCGACCATGGCCCCTTTCCCGCCTGCCATGGCGAGCGGGTAGGCCTTGATGTAGGACGGGGAGCTCCAGGCGCGGTCTAAGGCGATGATCTTCTCGGCCTTGGGGCCCGGCGGGGTGACGAGGATGCGGGGGTAGTCTGGTTTGGTCATGCTTTCTCGCCGAGGTGGTCGAGCGTCTTTTCCAGCGCGTTCTCGAAGAGAGAGACCAGCTGGCGGATCTCCTCCTCGGTGATGGTGAACGGCGGGGCGACCATGACGAGGTCGCCGTTGACCCCGTCCGCCTGGCCCGTGTTGGGCCAGAGGATGAGGCCGTTGTCCTGCGCGAAATCCACGAAGGTCTCGGCGAATTTGAGCGAGCGGGGATGGGGGGTCTTCTTCTTCTTGTCAGCCACGAACTCGATGCCGTGGAGCATCCCGATGCCCCGCACGTCGCCCACGGTGTGCAGGGATTTGAGGACCTCCAGGTGCCGGGCCAGGACCTTGCCCATCTTGGCGGCCCGGGCGATGAGGTTGTTCTTCTTGATGTAGCGGACCGCGGCCAGGCCCGCGGCGCAGGCCGTGGGCGCGTGGGAGAAGGTCTGGGCATGCTTGAGGGAGCCCGAGCCCTTGGCCAGGGGCTCGATGAACTTCTCCGAGGTCGAAACGCAGGAGAGGGGGACGTAGCCGCCGCTCAAGCCCTTGCCGAGCACGAGGATGTCGGGCGAGACGCCGTAGTGCTTCATGGCGGACCACTCGCCGGTGCGGCCCGCGCCCGTGAGGACCTCGTCCGCGATGAAGACCACGTCGTGCTTGTCGCAGATCTCCCTCACCCTGCGGTAGTAGTCCGGCCTGGGCACCGAGGCGCCGGTGGAAGAGCCTCCGACCGGCTCCGCGATGAAGGCCGCCACGGTGTCCGCGCCTTCTTCGAGGATGACCTTCTCAAGGATGGAGCCGGAGCACGCCGGGCAGGAGGCTTTGCCTTCGCAGGGGCAGCGGTAGGCGTAGGGCGCCGGGATCATCGGCACCTTCACGAGCCAAGCCTCGAAGAGCTTCTTGTAGTGGCCGCGCGCCGAGGTCGAGAGGGCCAGCAGGGTGTTCCCGTGATAGCCTGGGCTCTGGGCGATGATCTTGTGCTTGCCGGGCTTGCCCGTCTCCACGCAGTACTGGCGGGCGAGCTTGAGCGCCGCCTCCACGGCTTCCGAGCCGGAGCCCAGGAAGTAGGAGTAGCGCAAGCCCTCGGGGTTGAGCTTCACGAGCTCTCCCGCGAGGTCCTCGGCCGCGTCGCTCGTGAAGGCGGTGCCGTTGATGTAGGCCACCCGGCCGGCCTGGACCCCGATGGCCTCCGCGACCTCGCGCACGCCGTGGCCGATGTTGACCGTGAACGCGCCGCCGGAGGCGTCGAGGTAGCGCTTGCCCCGGTCGTCGAAGAGCCAGCAGCCCTCCCCGCACACGATCTTGGGGAACCTCTTGGTCAGGTTGCGGTAGAAGACCGGGCTCTGAGGATAGCGATATTCAGGCGCGCTGGTCACGTCTGCATTCTACCATACACTGGTGTCAGACGATAAGGTGTGAAGTCTTCGTTTCTTATCGTCTGACACCACTTCGAGCGACACCGCTTCCGATGACGCCGCTTCCGAAGACCGCGTCGCCCTCGTAGAAGACGGCGGTCTGGCCCGGGGTCAAGGCAGGCTGGGGCTCGTCGAAGGCCACCGCGGCCTCCCGGCCCCCTCGGACCGGGGTCACGACCCCTTCGGCTCCGGGGTGCCCGCTGCGGACCTGCACGAGCAGGCGAGGGGAACCTTCCGGGGGAGACGCGGCAGCCCAGCGGACCTCGCGGGCCGTGAAGGACTCCGCGAGCAGGGCTTCCTTCGGGCCCACGGTCACGGCATTGGCCGCGGCATCCACCCCCACGATGTAGAGCGGGCCGGAGCGGCCTCCGAGTCCCACGCGCCTGCGCTGGCCGACCGTGTAGCGCGTGATGCCCTTGTGCTCGCCCACGACCTTGCCTGCCAGGTCGTGGATGGGGCCTGGGCGGTTGTCTCCTGGCCGGAAAAGGGCCTCGTAGCTCTTGCTCTCGATGAAGTTCTGGCTCTCGGGCCTGGAGGCCAGGTCATCCCATCCGGCCTCGCGCGCCAGGGACCGGACCTGGTTCTTGGAGAGCTCGCCGAGGGGCAGGAGCATGCGGCTGAGTTGGGCCTGGGAAAGCCCGGAAAGGAAGTAGGACTGGTCCTTGCGACGGTCCATGGCGCGGCGCAGAACCACCCGCCCCCCTCCGACGAGAGGAGAGCATCCCTCGCCCCGGGTGAGGCGGGCGTAGTGTCCGGTAGCGAAGAGGTCGAAGCGGATGCCGTCGATCCGGGCCTGGCGGATGAGGGCCCCGAACTTGATCCTCTGGTTGCACCTCACGCAGGGGTTGGGCGTGCGTCCGGCCAGGTATTCGGACCGGAAGTAGTCGAGGACCGCTCCCCGGTACTCACGCGCCACCTCCACGGTGTGATGCGGGATGCCCAGCTTCCGCGCCACGGCCGCGGCGGACTCGACGTCCCTGGCCTCCCCCGGGCCGTAGCACCCGGACCGCCCCTCGTCCGGGATGGCCACGCCGCCGTCCCAGGTCTTCATGGTCAGGCCCACGACCTCGTGGCCGGTCTTCTTGAGCACGAGGGCCGCGACGGCTGAATCCACGCCGCCGCTCAAGCCCACCGCGACCAGGGGGCGGTCCGGGCGCTGCGCGGGCATGCCGCTCAGTCGACCTTCACGTACTTCTCGGGCTTGGCCCCGCAGATGGGACAGGCGGCCGAGGGCTTGCGGAGATCGATGTGCCCGCAGAATGGGCAGAGGTAGACCTCCGCGGACTCGAGGTCGCGGCCCGCGAGCACGGATTCGAGGGCCTTTCCATAGAGGCCGGCGTGGACCTCCTCGGCCTTGAGCGCGAAGTCGAACATGACCTTGGCCTTGTGCCCGTCCTTCTCTGCCTGGGCGAGCATGGGGGGGTACATCTCCTTGAACTCGTAGGTCTCGCCGCTGACCGCTGTCTTAAGGTTGTCCGCCGTGCACCCGACCCCGCCCATGGCCTGCAGGTGGGCGAGGGCGTGGATGGTCTCGGCTTCGGCAGCGGCGCGGAAGAGGCGCGCGACCTTGGGGAATCCGTCTCCCTCGGCTTTCTTGGCGAAGGCGAGGTATTTCCTGTTGGCCTGGCTCTCTCCCGCGAAGGCGTTCTTGAGGTTCTCCATCGTGTCTGGCATCGGTCTCTCCTGGTGATCCGCGTTCTTGCCCTGGAGGAGCATTGTACCAGACTTGGAGGTATCCGGAAAATGACTTCCGTCCTTGACGGCCACGACGGTATCAGGTATCCTACTCGCATGGGGCCTGAGGCGAGGAAGCGGATCGTGGTGGTCGAGGATGACCCGCTCATCCGCAGCCTCTATGACGCCCTTCTGGCCAAGCAGTACGACCTGACCCAGACCTTTGACGGAGACTCGGGCCTCGACGCCATCCGCAAGACCCTGCCGGACCTGGCCATCGTCGACGTCAGCATGCCGAAGATGCACGGGTTCGAGCTCTGCCAGCGCATCCGGGCGGAAGAGGCCATCAAGGCCACGAAGATCCTCTTCGTGTCCGGCAAGTCGTACGCCACCGACATCAAGACCGCCAAGGAGATCGGGGCGAACGACTACATCGTCAAGCCTTTCCAGCCCGAAGACCTGCGCGGCAAGATCCGCTCCCTTCTGGGAGCCTGATCCTCCGGCCGGGTAAGGACCCTGGGAGCCCGCGGCGGGCGCCGCGGACCCCCCGGGGAGAGCGGTCAGCTGAGGTGCTTGCTGACCAGCTTGGTCATCTCGAACATGTTGACCACGGACTTTCCGCCGAAGACCGTCTTCAGCGCCGCGTCCGCGTTGATGTTCCGCCTGTTCTTCTTGTCCTGCAGGCCGTTCTTCTTGATATAGGCCCAGAGCTTCTTGACGACTTCGGTGCGCGGCAGGGGCTTGCAGCCGACGACCTGCGCGAGCTTCTCGCTGGGGGTGAGGGGCTTCATAAACGCCGTGTTCGCCTTCTTCGCCATGTTGGTCGGTTCTCCTATGCGCCGGGCCTCAGCGTGCCCGACGGTAACCTTATTGAACACGATTTCCCGTCGAAAAGCAACCATTCCCCGCTCGACCTCACCCACTTTTCCCTGAGGCCGACTGCGGCCCGGGGCCGTGCTCAGTGGGCGGCGAGGTCCGCGGTCTTGACCGCGAGCGTGGTCACGCCTGCCATGAGCCCGCCTTCCTCGTCCTGAAGCTGGTCGCTGATCCAGGTCACGGGCTGGGGCTTGTGCGCGATCTCGAGGAAGTTCCTGCACCCCGAGTCGCAGGCGGCCCAGACCGCGTCGAAGTGCTTCTCCCGCGTGTGGGGCTGGGCAGCGAGCAGACGGCTGATCTCCGACGGGTCGGTCTCAGACTTGCCCGAAGTCCCCATGAAGACCGGGACCTTGGGAGAGTCGAGCCTGATGCCGGCCAGGGCCTGGAGCAGGGCCGGCTCGGCAGCCATGAAAGCCGCGGTGTGATAGGGGCCCTCGACCTTGAGCACCTTGATCTTCATGGGCCACCCTTCGGCTTGGCTGTGCCGTGCGAAAGCCTCGAGGCTGGCCAAGGTGCCTCCGGCTGTGCCGCGGCCGATGGTGTTGTGCAGGGCCAGGCTCACGCCAGGGAAGGATTCGATCTTCTCCATGTAGTCGCCCAGGAAGTCCGTCATGACCGCTGCCAGGCCCATGGGCTCCTTGAAGGCCGCGCACACTTCTGAGAAGGCCTGGGCCCGGGCGCGGATGAAGGCGCCTGAGTCCTCCACGCTCATGGCCCCGGCAGCCACGAGCGCGGCCGCGATGCCCATGGAGTGGCCCACGCTCCCGTCGAGGACCAGGCCCGGATGCGCGGCTTTGTAGGCGAACCAGTGGCCCAGGTGGTGGGCGTGGATGGCCCGCTGGGCGTTGAAGGTCCTGGCCAGTTCGGGTTCGGGCATCTCGGTCGTGACGTATTCGAGGTCGGAGCCGAGGGAGGGCTTCAAGCGGTCGAGGATCTCCCTGGCCGCGGGGAGCTTCCAGAGCTCCCGGCACATGCCGGACTCCTGCACGGATTGGCCGGCGAAGAGGATGCAGTATCTCATTTGGTCTGAAGGGTCTCCGCCAGCCATCCTTGGATTGTCCCTGCCAGGGCAGCGATATCCGGCGATTGCGCGACTCCGAACATGTGATTGCCGGACGGCTTCAAGACAAGGTCGATGCGGTGCCTGGGCAGCATGGTTTTCCATGTCTTCGCATGGGAGGCCGGAACCTCCGTGTCTTCTTCCCCATGCAGGATCAGCATGGGAAGATCTGGGTGCTTCTCGAAGAACCGCCAGTTGTCCGCCATGGCGAGCTCATCGAGAAGCCTTCCGGCAGGGCGATCTATCCCCAACATCTCTTCGCGGCCCATTTTCCTGATGGCCTTTATTTCTTTTGGCGATCCCCCTTGCGCGAGAATCACATCCCTGATGTTCGTTGATATCGCTCCCAGGAGAATGACCGCGCTGGCTTCAGAAAGCGGCAATCGCGAAGCGTGCAGAGTCCCTTCGCTCCAAGCGAAGATGATGCGGGGCTTCCGGGACGGCATCTCGTTCCAGATGGCGTTCAACTGGCGCATGATGGTCGCAAGGTCGGTTTTGTCGTATTCATTAAGATCGATCCGATCCTTGTAGACGCCGGGCTTGGCATACCGGACGACATCCCAGCCGTAGGAGTTGAGGGCGTCGGCCATATCCCTGTAAAACTCGATGTTGTGATACGCGGAGCGGCCCTTGACCGGGATGCGGCCGTCGATATTGAAGGGCGCGCTGCCTTGGACCAGCAGGATGGTTCCCTTGCAGTCGCCTTTCGTGGCCTGGGTCAGAAGAAAAGGCCTGTCAATCCGTCTCAGGTAGTCCGGGAAGTCCTTGCCTCCGGCCCTTTTCACCAGCTCCTGGATGGGAGCTTTCTCCAGGAAATGCCGGAACGCGGCGCCGTATTTCGCGTAGCTGCCTCTTGTCGCGCTGTCGACCACTTCCTGGATCTCCTCGGGGCTCAACCGGATCGGAAGCGTTTCGAACTGCCCTGCGGCATGGATGGCGAATCCCTCGTAGAACCAGATCGGCCCCATGGCATCCTCATCTCCTTTCAGAATACGGATGTGCAGTCGGTGAGCCATCTCATGGGCGACCAGTTTCTCGAAGGCGCCGTCCTCGGAGCCTTGCGGGTAGTTCTCTTGGTACAGCCTGGGCGAGACGGACAAGAAGACGCCTTTCTCCAGAGCGGCGGAATAGGTCTTGGGCAGCTTGGTCGAAGGGTCGGCGCCCGTCAGCCGGATCAGCGCCGCATCGAACTCGGCTTTGTCATTGAAAATCTCGGCTTGGTCGGCGAATCTATCCTTGACGAGATCGGCCCAGCCGTTCCGGTCGGCGAAGTCCTTCAGTCGGCGCTGGGCGGACAGCAAGGCTTCCTCCAGGTCCTCCCTTCGGGGTTCCAAAGACCGAGGCAAGGCGAGGGGAATCCTGTGGATGCCTTTTTCCCCTCTCACGCAGGTCATGACACCATGAAGCTGCACGCAACATACCTTCCCGCGTGCGAGATGGACACGCCCCAGTCCTGGGGCTTGCCTGCGCGCATCACGCGCGGGATGTCGTCGATCTCGGTGAAGGAGAGGGAGGCCGGGGAGATGTCGTCGGAGGACTCGGCGATGAGGTCCAGGGCTAGGTCGCGGCAGAACCCTGAGCCGGACTCGCCCGGCGGGACCTCGGCGACCTTCCAGAGCACGTCGCCCGGCTCGGAGTCGTCTCCGATGCGGCCCCCGCGGAGGACCGCGACGCAGTGGATCTTGTCCGCGTCGTCGTCGGTGAAGCGCAGGCGGCACTCCAGCAGGGTGGGCAGGTGCCGGGCCCGGTTCTGGAAGAGGTCCACCTCGATAGTGGAGAACCCTCCGGGCAGGACCTTGACCCCGGCCTGGGCCAGGGCTTTGGAGGCCGCTTCCTTGGCAGCGTGGAAGCGCCAGAAGGTCGAAAAGAGCTCGGCCGCGGGTCGGGCTCCGAGGTACTCGAGCTCTTTCGAGGTGAGCAGGCGGCCTGCCCACTCCGGGTCGATGTCCAGAAGGTCGTCGCTGAAGTGCTCGCGGAGCAGGTGACCCTTGAGGTCCACGATGTCGTTGCCGGAGCAGTTCTTGAGCAGGGTGCTTGCGCTGAACCAGGCTTCCTGCAGGGCTCCGACGCGGGTGAAGAGGCCGGCCGCGATGGACCGGGCCGTGCTGGCCGGGCCCGTGGCAGGGTCCCAGAGCTCGGCGTCCATGCGGAAGGTCTCGCCCCAAGCCGGGTAGGAGGTGGTGCCTGCCTGGCCCTCGCCTCTCAGGTAGAGGCAAAGGACCTTGGCACGCGGAACGCGAACACACAGGCTGCCGAGAAAGTCCTTGGGCTTGTCAGCCTCGAACCAGCCGTTGCGGGCGCGGGTGGCTTCTGGGAAGACGAAGACAGTGCCTCCCTCGGAGAGGACCCAGACGCACTTCTCAAAGGCGATCTGCCGCCACTGGACCGAGAACTCGTCCTCGCCCCCGCGCAGGAAGGGGATGCAGCGGCAGAGGTACATGAAGACCCGGATGACGCGGCACTTGAACCACCCGCCGTTCCTGTAGTAGTTGGTGTGCTCAGGGGTGTTCCAGGGAAGGCGCCGGCCCTCCAGGGTCCTGAGGAGGGGGAAGACCGCCCAGAAGATGACGAAGGAGTCCCAGAGGGTCAGGTGGTTGGCGGCCCATATGACCGGGCCGTCGTGCCCGTCGAGGGCCTTCCAGACCTTGCGGCGGAAGGCTTCGAGGTCCCGAAATCGGTACCCGAAATAGCGCGAGGCCAGGGAGAGGAACACGTGGGTGAAGGGGACGGCGATGTCCCCCAGGAGCCTCTGGAGCCTGAGGTTGCGGATGTCCGCAGAGGTGAGCGTCATGGGCGACGCTGCCGCAGGGAACCGGCCCGTGGGGGAGGGGGATGCCCTCCCCCACGGGGACCGGACCTGGTCAGCGTCCGTTCAGCAGCCGGCAGGGACCTGGGCCAGCGCCTCTACGGCGAGCTTGATGGTCTCCGCGAGCAGAGCTCGGACCTCCTGGAACTTCGCCGTGTCCACGGACTTTCGGACCCCGGCGCCGCGGGCGGTCTCTTCCGAGACCGTCAGTTTCTGGCGCATCATCCTGATCCGGGTGCGGATCTGCGACTCTTCCGCGCGCAGGCTCGTCGAGCGGGAGGGGTCGTCGCTCGAGGTGACGCCCTTGAGCTTCTCGTTGACGATGGAGAGCTCGTGGGTCAGGGCTTCCAGCGAGTTCTTGTCCGTCTGGAAGTCACCTTGCTTGGACGCGGCCAGGGCCGCCGGGTCGCCGAGCAGGGTCTCGAAGTCCCGCGCCTGCTTGATGAGGGACTCGAGGTTCGCGCGCGCCTCGGTCTTCTCCGCGGGCTGGGACTTCTCCATGCGGAGGGCCGTCTTGCGCAGGGCGTCCGTGAGGCGGTGGCCCGCTCCCACGGAGACGATCGTGGCGAAGGAAGCCGTGCCGTCGAGGTAGGAGGCGTTCGTCGGCAGGTGGCCGAGCTCCATGAGCTTCTGGATGGTCAGGCCCGGGGTGGCCATGACGGAGTCCTGGCCCTCGAGGATGCGGAGCTTGCCGAGGTCGCCGTCTTCCAGCGTGAACTCGGTCTCGGAGCCCCCACCCGAAGGAGAGCCCTTTAGGGCGACCGGGACCTTCTTGGTCTTCTTGGTCAGGAACTGGCGCTCGATGGACATGGTGATGTCGGCCAGGTTCGCGGACTCGATGCCCATCCCGGTGATGTGGCCCAGGTAGGGCGTGTTGCGGTCGGCCTTGGACCAGTTGGCCTCATTGGTGGCGTACTTCTTGACCCCGGCGATGATCCGCGTCTGCGCGTCCTCGGGCGTGATCGTGCTGAGGTCCACGGCTTCGACCGTCGTTTCCTTGCGCTTGAATGCCATTGTTTACAATTACCTCCCGTCCCAGCGTTTGTACAGCAGACAGCCATTCACGTCTCCAAATCCGAAGGACGCCTTGATGGCCAGGTCGAGGCGCTTCTGCATGCAAGAGCGCGGGATGCTCCGCTCGATTGCCTTGATGCGCGGGTGGGTCTCCTCGCAGTTGATGGAGGGGTGGACGTAGCCCTGGCCGAGCTGGTCCACCACGGCCACGGACTCCAGGGCCCCGGCCGCGCCCAGGCCGTGGCCGATCATGGACTTCGTGGACTGGATGAGGGGGAACTTCTCCGGCGCAAGTTCGAGCGCGCTCATCCAGCTCGAGACCTCCTGAGGGTCGGCGCCCGTGGAGGTCAGGTGTCCGTTGATGAGGCTGATGGCCGAGGGCTCGACTGCGGCGTCCTTGAGGACCCGGCGGATGCACCGGGTCACACCCTCGGGGTTGGGGAAGGTCATGGACCCGCCGTCGCGCTGGCCGCCTGAGTTGCAGTAGGCGGCAAGGAGCTCGGCCAGGATGGGGGCCCCGCGCTTCTGCGCGGCCTCGAGGGTCTCGATCCTCAGGACCGCGGCGCCCGAGCCTGGCACGAACCCGCAGGCGAGCGCTCCCATGGGCTGGGAGCCGCGCTCCGGGGTCTCGTTGAACTTGGAGCAGAGCACGTCGCGCATGGCGTCGAACCCTGCCCAGATGCCGTAGTGGGAGCCCTCGGCCCCGCCCACGTACATGGCGTCCGCATAGCCCATCTGAAGATGGTTCCAGCCGGCGAAGACGGCTTCGGTGCCGGTGTTGCAGGCCGAGCTGTTGCTGCTCGTGAGGTTGCCCAGGCCCAGGAACCGGCCGATCACGACGCTCGTCGAGCTCCCCATGATCTTGGGCACGACATCCGTGCCCATGGCAGCAGGTCCCCGGCCGGGCTCGGCTTCCTCGGCCGAAGCCATGGCCGGGCCCATCTCCTCGAAGATGGTGTCCATGCCGCCGATGCCGCAGCCCATGATCACGCCGGTGTTCCAGTCCACGGCCGAATCCTTGAACCCGTTGTAGAGGTCGGCGTGGATGCCGGCGCTCCGGGCGCACTCGACCGCGGCCAGGGCAGTGTAGACCTGGGCCTCGCCGAGCTTGCGCGACTCGGGCTCGGGCAGGACCTTGAGGATGTCCTCCTCGGTGAGGTCCGGGATGCCGCCGATCTGGCAGGAGAAATTGAGCTTCTGGAGGTGCTCGTGCCGCTTGATGCCGCTGCGGCCCGCTTTGAGCGCCGAACGGAACGCGGCTAGGCCCACGCCGTTGGCGGCCACGACGCCCATGCCGGTGACGACGACGCGTTTCATCATCATGATAGCTGTGCCCAGGTGCCAAGTTCGAACTGGGGCATCATGTTGATGCCCGAACCTGGCACCTCCGCGCGCGCTCCAGGCCTAATCACGGACCTCCGCGCGCGGGACCCACATCCCGCAGGTGAAGCCCTCGAAGGCGAGCTCACCGTCCTTGGGCCCGCCTTCGAAGCGGATCTCCACGCAGGAGGCCACCTTGTTGGACCGGAAGTAGCCCTCGTCTCCGAACTGGGCCTCGGCGCGGACCTTGTCCCCTGGCCGGACCACCCGCTTGAAGGTCCCCTGCTCGATCCGGGTGAAGAAGCCCACCATGTCGCGGACCTGCTCGGGCGAGGATTCCAGGGACATGAGGTAGATGCCCCAGGCCACGTTGCCCACCTGGGCCGCCATCTCGATGAGCTTGACTCCCGGGACCACGGGGTTGCCCGGGAAGTGGCCGGCGCAGTCCTCCTCCTTCCAGGTGTAGGAGCCCACGATGTGGTCCCCGTCGAGCTCGAGGATGTCGTCGATGAACCGCATGGGCCGCTGCTGGGGGACCAGGGCCAGGATCTCGTCATTGGAGAGGCTCACAGGACCATTCCTCCATCCACCGGCAATACCACGCCGTTGATGTACTGGTTCTCGACCAGGTGCCATACCGCCTCGGCCACGGCCTCGGGCGTGCCGAACTCGCCGAGCGCGATCATGGAGCGGATCTTCTCCTTGGTCTCATCCGGGATGTTGGCGGTCATGGGAGTCATGATGAAGCCGGGCGCAACGGCGTTGACCCGCACGCCCCGGGGTCCGAACTCGGCCGCGAACTGCTTCGTCAGGGCCTCGAGGCCCGCCTTGCTCACCCGGTAGAGGGCGGAGCCGGTCAGGGCGTGCTTGGCCAGGACCGAGCTGATGTTGACCACGGCTCCCCCGCCCGCGGCCATCATCTCCTTGCAGAAGGCCCTCATGAGGAAGGCCGGGGCCTTGAGGTTGAGGTTGAGGAGCGTGTCGTAGGACGACTCCAGGATGGCGAGGCAGGGCTCGTGGGGCCGGTCGATGCCCGCGTTGTTGACCAGGACCGAGGGCGTGCCCTTGGCCAGGACCGCGTCCACGAGGGCCTTGCGTCCCGCCTCGGTCGTGATGTCCGAAACCACGGGGAAGGACCCTGGGATGCGGCCCGCGAGTTCGGCGAGCGCGTTCTTATTGATGTCGCACAGGGCGAGCTTGAGCGCGCCCTCGGATTTATCGTGGATCATGAGCGCGACCGCGCTGCCGATGCCTCCGCCCGCTCCGGTGACGACCGCGATCTCGTCCATGCCCTAGTTGGCCTCCATGTACCCGCCGCCCCAGGCCAGGCCCGCGCCGAGGACCGCGTAAACGAGCTTGTCGCCCTTGTTGAACCGGTGGAGGTTCTGGGCGATGGCCGAAGGCGCCCCGGCTGCCGCGATGTTGCCCTGCTCATGGACGTTCCGGAGATGCTTTTTCTCGGGCAGGTTCAGGTGGTGGAGCACGGAGTTCTGCATCACGTAGTTGGCCTGGTGGGCCACGGTGAAGGCCTCACATGGCCGGCGGCATCGAGGAGGATGGTCTCCGCCGCGTCCGGGTTGGTCTCGAAAATCATGGGCTCCACGGTGAGCCTGCCCTGGTGCTTGGTGGAAAGGACCTGGGCGCAGGCACCGTCGCCGAAGATGTAGGGGTCGATGGAGTTGGGGGAATACTCGATGCGCGCGGTGTAGGCCGCGGTCTGGACGCAGAGCACGAACTCGGGCACCCGTTCGGGGCGGGTGTCGGAGAGGATCTGCATGTGCTTGGCAAAGCTCGAGCAGGCGCAGTTGACGTCGCAGTTCGCGCCGTTGCGCACGCCGAGGCCCTTGGCGATGAGGTTGGCCGTGGCCGGCACCATGTCGAAGGGGGTGTCGCTGTTGGCCATGACCATGCCGACCTTGTCCGGGCTGACGCCGGCCATCTTGAGGGCGTCCTTGGCCGCCTTGATGCCCATGGTCACCGGGGTCTCCCCGTGCGCGCGGGCGTGGGCCATGGCTTGGGCGGGGTTCTGGTTCTTGGTCTTGAGGATGTAGTCCTTGGTCAGGACGGAGAACCTGCGGTAGATGCCGAGGCGCGAGTCCACCCAGTCCGGCCCCTTTTCGAGGCCGACTTCCTTATGAAGGAAATCATTGGTGATCTCGTTCTTCGGCAGATACCAGCCCATCCCGAGAATGTTCAGCTTCATCCTTGTTCAGCCTCCTGACACTGCTTCGCCGCCGTCCACGCGGATGACGGCGCCGTTGACCCAGTCGAACCCCGGCAGGCACATGGCGCACACGACCTCGGCCACGTCCTCCGGGGTGGTGAGGCGGCGCGAAGGGTTGCGGATGCGCGCCTCAGCCTTCATCAAGTCGAAATTCGGTATGGCATTGCCGGCCGGGGTGTCCGTGATGCCGGGTTGAAGGATGAAGCACCGGACCCCTAGGGGGCCGAGCTCGACCGCCATGGCCTTGGCGCAGGCTTCGAGCCCGCACTTGGCAGCGGACACGGCAGCGTAGCCTTTCCACGACACGGTGTTGCCTTCCGAGGTGAGGCCCACGAGCCTGGCGGATCTGGAGAGCAGGCCTTCCTTGGCCAGTTCCCGGCCCCAAAGCAGGTAGTCGTAGCCCATCATCCCGATGGTGCGCTGAAGATCGGGTTCTTCCAATAATGTGTCCCGGTAGGGGATCCTGCTGTCCGCCAGGGTGTGCAGGGCATCAGCCCCTCCGCCATGAAAGGCCTCGTTCACGGCCTTCCGGAGGACTTCAGGGGTGACCGCCACCCCTTCCTTCTTGAGGGCATCCGCAAGCCCGGCCATGGCCTTGCCTTTGAAATCCGGCCCCTTGTCCTCGATCAGGAGCTTGCAGGCCCCTGCGGCGATGGAGTGCATGAAGAGGTGGACCTTTCCTGGGCCGGCGTTCCGGGCGATGCTTTCGAACACCTCACCCCGTCCGTCCTCATCGAAAAGGTTGGTGTTGTGGGTGACGAGCTTGACCCCTTGGGCCCGGATCTCGTCAAAGTGAGGCTTGAGCACGGTCTCGACCGTGCCTTCCGTGTCCTTGTGGCCGATGAGGATGTTCATCCCGGCTCTAGACAAGCGCTTGGCTGTTGCCAGGCCAAAGCCCGAAGAACCCCCAAGGATGACGGCCCAGTAACCCGTGTTCTCGAACGGCTTTGAGGTGCTGGTGGTGTCAGTCATCTGGTCTGTGGATGAGATTATAGCATATCCTGGGGAAAGTTGTGCATTGATTGAAATCAATTAGCAATGTCTGGCACCAATAGTTAACAAACATGATATCTGGCGAGGTTAAGCCAAGCAATATTAATATGGCCTGTTTACGCCAGGTCGGCAGGTCTGGCACCAATTAGTGTAGAAATTTGGAAGGCCACGGGAAATGGACGGGGATAGTCTGTGGACAACTTGGTCTTGTGTCGGTCTGGGTCCAGGTGCCAGGCTTGACCGCAGGCATGAGGCCGCAGTGCAAGCCTGGCACCTCCGGGCTGCGCCCGGGTCAAGCCAGGCACCTATTTTATTTTCGCCGCGTTGATGAAGCCCTTGCCCTGTTGGGTAGCGGTCAGGCCAGGAAGCGGGGTTGCTGCCCGCTCCAGGGCCCCACGGATGGCCTCTCCCTTATGGCCCAGGCCTGCTGCCAGGGCAGCCAAGCCCACCACGTGGGGGCAGGCCATGGAGGTTCCGTCCAGGTTCTCGTAGCCTCCTCCCATGAAGGATGATTTGATGTTAGCTCCAGGAGCGATGAAGGCGATCTCGGGCCCCCGGCTGGAGAAGGAGGTGATCTTGTCAGCCGAATTCGAGGCGGAGACCGCCACGACCTCCGGGTAAGCCGCTGGATAGCCGACCTTTCCTCCGTTGTTGCCCGCGGCCGCCACGATGAGCAGCCCGGCTGAGGTCGCTGCCTTGATAGCCTCGTGCAAGGCGTCCATGCCCTCTTCAGCGCCGAGGCTCATGTTCGCGACCTGCATCTTGTTCTTCACCGCCCACTGGATGCCGGCGATGATGGTGGAGTAGTCGCCAGAGCCCTCCGCGTCGAGGACCTTGACCCCGAAGAGCTTGGCCTTGGGCGCGACTCCCACCACGCCCTTGCCGTCCTTGAGGGCCGCGATGGTGCCTGAAACGTGGGTGCCGTGCCCCTGGTCGTCCATGTAGTCCTTGGGCTTGGCTTCATTGACCACGTTCGCCCCGCCGTAGACGTTGCCCTTGAGGTCCGGGTGGTTGTAGTCGATGCCGGTGTCGATGACCGCGACCCGCACCCCCGCCCCCTGGGTCTTGGCCCAGGCTCCGGCGGCGTTGACCCTCTGGATGCCCCAGGGCTGCTCCGGGTCCTCCCCGGCCTTGGGCGCGGGCCCGGCCCCGACCGCGGCCCGGAAGGGCGTTACGATATCCTTGATATCAGGAAGCTTGAATTCGCCGAGGCCCTTGAGCCAGTTGACCCTGCGGTCCGCTTCCACGATCTTGACTTCCTCTGCCGCGGCCAGTTCGAGGTCCGCGGACTTCTCCTGGGTGGCGCTCACGTCTATGACGATGGCATTGATGAGCTCGAGCTCCCGGATGACCTCGCAGCCCGTCTTCTCCGCGACCTTGCGGCAGTCCGCGGTGGACACGGAGGCCTTGCAGGAGACGATCTTGCGCACCGTGGGGCCGTAAGGGCAGACCGCGCGGGCCTGCGCGACGAAGAGCGTCTGGACAGCGACGAGCAGCAGCAAGCGGCCAAGAAACATCGGGGTGCCTCCTCGGCGGGATTGATCCACGCGACTATTGTACTAGGACTTATGGCCCGGAAAAGGGCCGGAAGGCCCAGACTTGGATGGGTCTAAAGGCCCACTTGGCCGGGAAATCGCCGCGCCGCTCCCTCGGAGCGGCGCGTGCCTATGGTGCCTGTCACACGGCTACTTGCTCTTCTTCTGGTTCTGCTTGGCCTGCTGCGCAGCCTGCTTGGCCTCCTGCTCTGCCTTCTTCTCCGCCTGCTGGTCGAGGCGGTCGTTGACCTTGTCGACCCGGTTCTCCAGCGCGCTCGTGGGCGCGATCCCCGCGTTGGCGCGGGAGTTCACCTTGTCGATGAGCCTCTGGATGCCGGGCGGCAGCGCCTTGTTGGTGAAGTGTTCAAGGATGTTGAGGATGCCTCTCGGACATCCATTGTCCACCACTCCGTCGCAATCATTGTCGATGCCGTCGCAGGCTTCGGCCGAGCCCGGGAGCGGCGAGCAGGACTGCGAGGATCCGCCGACGCAGGCGGACACCGTGTTGGCGCACAAGCCCGAGCCGCAGGATACGGACCCGAGCCCCTCGTCCACCGCGCCGTCGCAGTTGTTGTCCACGCCGTCGCAGACTTCGGACGAGGCCGGCAGGGGCGCGCAGGCATTGAGCTTGCCGTCCACGCAGGCCGGCACCGAGTTGGCGCACGCGCCGGCTCCGCACTGGGCCACGCCCTGGTCCTCGTCGATGTCGCCGTCGCAGTCATTATCCACCCCGTCGCAGAGCTCGGGAGCGGGGATGCAGGCCGGGAACTTGGCGGTCACGGTCCCGGAGATGTTGTCGCTGACCGTCAGGCTCATCTCGACCTTGGGATTGTCGCCCGCCACGGAAGCGGTGTATCCGGTGAGCGTGCCTCCGTTGATGGCCTGCGGGGCGGCCTGCCAGGGAGCGGAAAGGACCTCGCCCTGGCCGCCCACGAGAGTCCCGACCGCATTCGCGGCCCTGGGTTCTTGGACCTTGGAGGTCACCAGGGCGTCGAACATCACGGACATCTGGCGGTAGCCGTTGGGGCAGTACCGTGAGAAGACGGACTCCCGCAAGAGCGCCCCACCCACGTTCCCGCCGAAGACCTGAACCCTATGCATGTCACCGCCGAGGTAGGTGTACCACACGGCGTAATAAGGGTAGGTGTGCGGGATACCGCTGAAGCTCTCCCCGCAGTTCGTGCAGGACGCGGTGATGGGGAAGGCCACGGTGATGTCGATGCGCGTGGTGCCTTGGGGGGGGGCGTAGTTCTTGACCCCGCCGGAACTGTTGAGGCCCACGGTCACAGGGTACTCCTGCCACGCCTGGGTGGAGATCTCTTCCATGGCGCTCACCGTGACCTGCCAGTTGACGGTTTCGGCCGCCCAGGCTGCCTGGGTCATGGCGCCGAGGATTGTCAGGCAAACCGTTCCAATGGTTTTCATAAATCCCTCCCCCTATGGACAAGCCTCCATTCCACGGGGTGTTACTACAATCATAACCCTTTGGCCCGGTTAATCAAGGTTTTGGATGTCAGGAATTGTCAGGCCAAAGGGCCTTCAGTAAAATTTGAGTAAACGCCCCATGGTCGCCTCCCACAGCGATGGACGGCCGCTTTCCGACGGCTTATGGAGGCGGCATTTCCTCGCGTAGGGTCGGTCATATTTTCTATTGTATAGCCATGGCACGCATCCTCATCGTTGAAGACGATGGCGCGCTCATGGAACTCATGAGCCTGGCCTTCTTCAAGGAAGGCTATGAAGCGCACTACGCCTTCAACGGCCAGGAAGGCTACGAGAAGATCCTCTCCCTTCACCCGGATCTCGTGGTCCTGGACCTCATGCTCCCGGTCCTCAATGGCGCGGATGTGCTCAAGAAGATGACGGCTCACCCTGTGGCCCGCCGCATCCCGGTCATCGTGGTCACAGGACACGGGGACAAGCCCGGCATGCTCGAGGAGACCATCAAAGCCCACGGCGCGGTCGAATACCTGCGCAAGCCTTTCGAACTCAGAGAACTCATCAGGCTCGCGGCCCGGACCCTGGCCAAGGTGCCGTCCGTGTCCTCGTCCGCGGAGAGCGTGCAGAAAGGGAGCGTGCGCCTGGATGTGCGCTACCGGACCGTTTGGGTCGCGGACAAGCTCCTCGCCACCCTCTCCCCGCAGAAGGCCGCGGTGCTCCGGCTGCTCATCGAATCAGCCGGGCCTGTGCCCAAAGCCAAGATACTCCTGGCGGTGTGGGGTCCCACCGGCGGGGTCAGCGCGCTCGAGAAGACCATGCAGCGCCTGCGCGAGGACCTTGGGGAGGCTGAGGGCAAACGCATCCAGACCGCGGCGGACGGGTACGAACTCGTCGGCTAGCCATGATGATTGCCGCATCCTTGCTGGCGCTGCTCGCGTCCTCCTGTTGGGCCCTGGACCCTGCTCCGGCTTATGGGGTTCTCCTCGTTGCGCCTGGCGGAAAAGCCATGAGCCGCGAGACCTCGGCGCTCAAGGAGGCCGTGGGCAGAGACTTCCCCTTGGAAGCGGTTCACTCCGCGTCCGACGCGGCGGAAGTTCGCTTCGCCGTGGAACGGCTCCAAGCCCGGAGGCCGGCCAAGATCGTGGTCGTGCCCCTCTCGCTGTCGTCCGACACCAGGGAGGCGGATGCGGTCAAGGCGTTCCTGGGATTCCGCGGGGCTGAGAAACCGCCCTGCGATGCTTCGGGCGCGTGCCCTCCTCCCCTGAAGGTCGCGGTGCCCGTGACCGCTGTTCCTCCCATGGAGGACCATGCTTACCTCGCGGCGATCCTCACGGAACGGCTCCGGGGCTTGAGCAAGGAACCCCGCCGAGAAACGGTGATCCTCGTGGCCCCTGATCCCGGAGACGGCCGCGGCCGCACCGGCGGACGGGCCCAAGCGTCCGCCGGCACAGGGCGATCGGAGAACGTCCGCGCCCGCAAGAGCCTGGACCGGGCCCTCAAGTCCGCGGCTGGGACCCTGCGCCGCGGGGTTGGCTATAGAGCGGTGCGGTACGCTGTGGTTCGGGAGGACGGCACGGCCATGGAACGGGCCAGGGCGGTCTCATCCTTGCGCAGCCTGGTGGGCCGCGCGGGCTCGGAGGGCAAGGTCCTCGTCGTTCCCTTCGCCCTGGCCTGGGATGGATTGAAAGCGATAGACCGCGACCTCAAAGGCCTGGCATACACCATGGAGCCCAAGACCATCATGCCGCACCCTCTCATCGCGGCCTGGGTCAAGGAAGCCGCTTCCATGGGAGCCAGGCTCTCGGACATGCGGCGCTTCCCAGGGACCGATCCCAAGCGCGTGGACGCGTTGAAGGCGCTCCTGCGCAAGAGTTCGTCAGGGGGCCAGGATCCCGGAGCCTGCTCCGGGACCCCGACAGCAGGCAAGTCTGAAGAGGCCTGCGGCCTGAAGCCATGAAGGGGAATGCTGCCAAGCCCAGGGCCGCGCTCGCGGCCTGGATGTACCTGTCAGTACTGGGCGTCGGATGCTCGCCCGCACCTGCGGACGGGCCCGAGCGTCCGCCGGCACAGGGCGATCGGAGAACGTCCTCGCCCGCACCTGCGGACGGGCCCGAGCGTCCGGCCGCATCCAAGGCTTCGGAGGCGGCGCTAGGCCGGTTCTCCCGACCGTCGCCGGCCTACCCGGCGGACCTCGGCCCCCGGAACATCGGCTTGGCTCCAGGCCAGCTCCCAGACGCCGAGCGCGGGGGCTACAGCCTCGTGCTCAGCCGCTGCGGCCGCTGCCACACTCCGGCCCGGGCCCTGAACCATCGTTACGCCGAGCCTGAGGGCAGGGATGTTCCTGACAAGGAAGCCGCGATCGCGTCCCTCAATCAGGACCACCCCGAGTTTTTTAAGGAACCGTTGATATGGCAAGTGGAGGCGGATGTCTGGAAGCTCTGCGTCAGCCGGATGGCGGCCAAGCCCTTGAGCGCCATCGGAGAGGGCGACCAGCGCGCCATCCGAGCCTTCCTCTCCTGGGACTCCACGCGCAGGAAACTCGGGAAGAAAGCATCCGATTGGAAGGCCCTTCGGCAGTCCCTGCTGAACCGGTTCAAGGCCCGGTATCCGGGCCGCTACTCTGAGCTGGAAAAGTCCGACAGCCTATGATCGTCCGCCGGCGCTCCTTCCGGTGCCGGGAGGGACGGCTTCGAGGGTGGAGCGGGCCATGCGGAGGTCATCGGTCCAGAAGGCTTCGAAGCCTTGGCCGATGAAATAGCGGACTTCCTCCGGGGTGTTGGCCACGCCGGCGCTCAGCGAAAGCCCCATCTGCCTGGCGCGGGTCAGGGCAGGCTTGATTTCGTAGGCCCAACAGGCGGCCTGGTAGAGCACCTTGGTCGAGGGACGGTCCCAGCCCAGGCAGAGGGCCGAGGCCCCTAGAGCAGTGGAGGCATCCGTGTTCCAGGGCGAGCCAGGCATGACAGCGATCTGGATGCCCGGCGCGGCCCGGGCAGCGAGGAGCAGGAAGCGGCGGTTGGAGTAGAAGTCGAGGATGCAGGTCCTTTCCTTTAGAGTTGAGACCGAGACCGAGCCGGCCACGGCCACGGCCAGCTCTTCGGAGCGCTGGTGAAGATCGAGGAAGAGTTGGCTGCCTTTCCATGCTTCCATGGCGCTGAGGGCCTCGTCCAGGTGAGGGATGGGATGCTTGCCAAAGGCCCGCAGGCCCCGGATCTCCTTCCAGGTCAAACTGCTCATGGCAGCCTTGGTCCCGGCCACCCGCTCTCCGGTCCGGTCATGGAAGAGGAAGGGCTGGCCGTCGGCGCTCAGTTGGACGTCGAGCTCGATGCCGTCCGCGCCCTCGGCTTTCGCGGACTCGATGGCTTCGAGGGTGTTCTCCGGGGCCGTGATCTTGGCGCCCCGGTGCGCGAACAACAGGAACCTTCCTATCGGCATAGCTTGCCCGCGTTGAACATGTTCCCAGGGTCCCGCCTTTTCTTCTCCGCCTGCCAGCGTGAGAGCCATTCCTCGGTCTTGGCCCATTTGAGCCAGGGCAGCTTGGCCAAGCCCACGCCGTGGTGGTGATTGACCCGGCCCCCGGCCCGGACGCACGCGTCCATGGCCGCCTGCCAGGCGCGAAGGTGGCTGTCCGCCCCTGTGCCGGCGAGCGTGACATAGAGGCAGGCGCCGCTGCGGTCGAAGTGGGAGAGGTGCGCGAACGCGAAGGCATGGGGCCTGAGAGCCGCGAGGACCCCGGCATGCAGGCCCGCGAGGCCCTCCCACGGGGCCCAAAAATCCACCGTGTCCGCGAAGCACCCTCGGAGGAACGCGCGCTCGAGCTTCTCGCGGTCCAGGTGATAGCGCTTCTCCCACCACCTCATGGCCGGGCCGTCCCCGAGTCCGGAGCCGCGGGGGGCTGGAGCCGGGGCGCCGCCCGCGAACCCGGGCTCATCCTCGTAGATGGCCACGCAGATCCAATGCCTGCCGATGAGGGGGGAGAGGGCGTACAGCAGGCCCAGGCGCCTGAGGGCCGCGCTTTGCGCTGTCTCGAGAAGGGAGGATGACCCCCCCGTGCCTCGGCCGCGGCGCAGGCCGTTGAAGAACGAGTCCACCGGGCAATAGAGCCGCAGGACCGAGGGAGGGACCGGCTGGTCCATGCTGGTTCGGCAGAAATCAAGCGCTTCGCGGAGTTTCCGGAACCGGAAGGCATGGAAGCTCCGCGACCGGGCAGCGGGCCGGATGGCTAGGCAGACCTCGGTGAGCACGCCCAGGGTCCCCTCGGCTCCGATGTGGGGGGCGGCTTCCTCGGCGCGGAAGCTCCCGTCCGGGAGCGCGGCCTTGACCCACAGGGCCTGGTCCGCGATCCCTCCGTAGCGCGTGGAGAGCTGGCCGAAGGAGTCGGTCGCGATCCAGCCTCCGGCGGTCGAGTCCTCCATGGACTGGGGAAAATGCATGAGCGACCAGCCCTTGGCCTGGAGCCTGGACTCGAGGTTCGAGCCGAGCATCCCGGCCCCGCACGCGACCGAGGGCCGGTCCGGCCTGAGGTCGAGCTCGAATTTCTCGTCGAGACTGGAGGCGTCGAGCACCACGGATTCAGGGCCCGGGGGCACGGCCGCGCCCAGCACGCCCGAGCCGGCGCCCCTGGGCATGATCCCGCGCTTCTCGGCCGAGGCCCAGGCCAGGACCGCGGCCACGCCCTTCTCGTCGCGGGGCTTGAGCACGGCAGCGGGCCTGCGGCGGGAAAGCTCCTCAGGGCCCCAGCCCAGGGCCTGGGGCCAGGAATCCCGGCTCGCGGCGAGCCTCGTGGGCTCGTCCTCGAGCACCCGGGCGGGACCAAGGACCCTTCCGATCTCGGCAAAAGGCAAGCTCATCGTGTGGTTTCCAAGCGCGGGATTATACCAAAGTGGCTTGCATTCATCGTTCAAGAGGCGTTAAATATGCCCCATGGCGCGCAACCAGACCATCCTGGTGGTCGACGACGACGCGGACCTCCTCTTCATGTGCGCCAAGATCCTCCGGGGAGAGGGCTATCCCGTGGAGGAGGCCTCATCCGGCGCGCAGGCGCTCGATAAGCTCATCGCCCACTACGACATCGTCCTGACCGACCTCATGATGCCGGGCATGTCCGGCATCGAGCTCATCCGCGGGGTCAAGACCCGCTCGCCCTCCACGGACGTCATCCTCATGACAGGCGCGCCTTCCCTGGACACCGCCATCGCCGCGGTCAAGGAGGGGGCTTACGACTACATCCGCAAGCCCGTGACCAAGGATGAGCTGCGCACCGTGGTGCGCCGCTGCGTCGAGGCCCGCGCCACCAAGGAAGAGCTCGCCACGGAACGCCACCTCCGGGAGGAGCTGCAGGCCGCCTATCAGGAGCTCAAAAGGATGGAGCAGCTCAAGGAAGGCTTCATCTGCCGAGTCAGCCACGAACTGCGCACCCCCATGGCCCAGATCCTCGGCTGCATCGAAGCCGCGGTCAAGAACCAGGCCGACCCCCAGTGCTCGGCCGAGAAGCTCAAGACCGCCATGGACGGAGCACGCCGCCTGCGCGAGGTCGTGGAAGACATCGTGAGCTTCGCCGAGATCCAGGACCCCGGCCTCGACGTGGAGAAGACCGATGTGGAGGTCGCTCCCCTGGTCCAGCGGGTGGTGGAGGAGACCGGGCCCGAGTGGAAGGCCCGCGGCATCAAGGTCACGGCCTTCATGGCAGGCGAGCCCGCGCACGTCATGGCCGATCGGGAGCTCCTGGCCAAGGCCCTGCGCCACCTGGTCTTGAACGCCATCCGGTTCAACAAGCAGAACGGCTCCGTGGACATCGTGGTCCAGTCCTCCCCGACCGGGGTCGAGTTCGCGGTCAAGGACACCGGCGAAGGCGTGCCCTTGGACCAGAGGCTCACCATCTTCGACGCCTTCTACCAGATCGCGGACTTCATGACCCGCAAGGTCCGCGGCCTGGGCCTGGGCCTGGCCCTGGTCAAGAGGATCGCGGAGGCCCACGGCGGCAGCGTGAGCGTGGAGAGCACGCCCGGCGAGGGCAGCACCTTCTGGCTGAGGCTGCCTCCTCCCTGAACCGCCGAGATGGAGCGCCGTCCTCTCCGACTGAGCCGAGCCGAAGGCGCCCGAGTTCGATCAGGCACGCTGGTCAAATAATAGTAGACAATTGATTATCTGTAATATGGAAATAATCCTATCAACAGACAACATATTGACTTTTATTGATTCATCATATACAATACACTCAAAGGATGAGCGCGATGACCCTGTTGCCGATGGCGCCCGCTGAGATGGGCAAGGCTCTGGCTGAGCGCATGCGCGCGCTTCGGCTGCTCAAAGGCTGGACTCGGCAAACCATGGCGAAACGCTCCGGCATCTCGGCCGCGTCCCTCAAGCGGTTCGAGAACGCGGGCAAGGCCTCACTGGAGCTGGTCCTCAAGGCCGCGCACGCCTTGGCCCGCCTGGAGGAATTCGGCGGGCTGTTCCAGCCGCCCGCGGCGCGGAGCCTCGCGGAACTCGATGAGCGCGCCGCAGCGCCGACCCGCAAGAGAGGCCGGGTCTGAAGAAGCTCCAGGTTCGACTCGCGGCCGGCCCAGGCGAGCCGCTCTTCGTCGGCGCCCTGGCCGAGGAGCGAAGACGGGTCTATTTCGAGTACGCGCCCGGGTTCCTCGCCTCGGGGTTGAATCTCTCGCCCTTCCGCCTGCCTTTCCAGGCGGGGCTCTTCGAGCATGCGGACCATGCCTTCGGGCCGCTGCCGGGGCTTTTCGACGACTCCTTGCCCGATGGCTGGGGCTTGCTGCTCATGGACCGGCATCTCCGTTCAAGGGGCATGGACCCGGCCGTTGTCAGCCCCTTGGACCGTCTTTCATGGCTGGGCACGAAGACGATGGGCGCGCTGACCTACCACCCTCCAACCGAGCAGGGGGACTCCGGCGCCGGAGCCTTCGATTTGCACGACCTCGCCCGCCGGTCTCAAGAGATCCTCTCCGGCGCCGCCGTAGACGTGCTGCCCCAGCTCCTGCGGGCGGGCGGCTCTCCGGGAGGCGCCCGGCCCAAGGTGCTGGTCGGCGTGCATGGGGACCGCCTCCTCTCCGGCGAGGACGACCTGCCGGAAGGATTCGAACATTGGATCGTCAAGTTCGCGGCCAAGAAAGACATGCCCGACGCCGGGCCGGTCGAATACGCCTACGGCCTCATGGCCTTCGCGGCCGGCATCGACATGCCTCCGACGCGTCTTTTCGAGACTTCCGCCGGGGAGCTCTTCTTCGGGGTCAAGCGGTTCGACCGCGACCGCAGCCGGCGGATCCATGTCCATACCTTCGGCAATCTCATTCAGGCTGATTTTCGCGTCCCGTCGGCCGATTACGCCGACCTCTTCAAGGCGGCCTCGGTGTTGACGCGCGATCACCAGGCCGTCCTTCGGGCCTTTCGAAGGGGGGTGTTCAATGTTGCGGCCCATAACCGGGACGACCACGTGAAGAACTTCGCGTTCCTCATGGACTCCGCGAGCGGAGACTGGACGCTTTCTCCCGCCTACGACCTGTCCTACGCCTCCGGCCCCGGCGGCGAGCATTCGATGACGCTCGCCGGAGAGGGAAAGAATCCCGACAGGGCGCACCTCCTCCGCCTGGCCGAGGCCGCCGGCGTGTCCAAGCCCCAGGCCCTCGCCATCATCGAAGAGGTCCGAGCCTCCGTCGGCCGTTGGGCCGTCGTTGCCTCCCGGGCCGGCGTCTCGAAGGCCTGCGCCCGCCGGATCGCGTCCTCCTTCCCGAAGCTGTCCTGAACCAGGCGAGCGGCGTCCCGATGGGTTCGCCTGGGGGAGAAGGTCGGGCCCCCTTGACAGGCCGGACGGCAGCCGGTAGACTATTAGTAGGAATTCTCAGATTCCCGACAATTGAGGAGGAACATGGAGCACATGTATTTCAGCCAACTAGGCAATAAAGCGCAGGTGACGCTTCCCAAGGCCGTCCGAAAGGCCCTCGGCTTCAAGGAGGCCCGCGACTTGGTAGGATTCATCGTCGAAGGCAACCGCGTGGCCCTGACCAGGATCGAGCCGGTCCCCACCAGCGATCCCTTCACCGAAGAGGAATGGGCGAAGATCCGAATACTGGCTGCCCAGCCTCCGGCCGCGGCAGGGCTCGACTCCCAGGCTTCCCTGCGGCACCTCAAGTCGCGGCTGAAGCTGCGCTGACCAAGTGCGATTCGACTACGCGAAGTCGTTCCACGCGACTATCGGTTCGCTTTCCCGCGGCCAAGCCCTGCGTCTGTACGGCGCCGTAGCCAAGTTCGAGGCCGCCTGGGAGGCCGGCCGGTTCCATAGGGGACTCCGGATGAAGCACCTCAGGGACCAATTCTTCGAGTTCCGCGTGGACATCCATGACCGGGTCCTGTATCTGCGCCGCGAAGGCACGATAAGATACCTGCTTTATGGGAGCCATGACGATATCCGGCGCTTCTTGAAATCTCAATGACCACCATTCGCAAGGCGGAGGGCCGAGCCTAGAAGCCGTTATAGAGGAGGGAGTATGTCCTCGCAGCGCCCCGGTTGTTCTTCAAGGTGTAGGTGCCGTCTCCGTCCGCGATGATGGAGACCCTTCCTGGCGTGTCGCTCGTGGCAAGGCAGGCGAGCGGGTCCGAGAGGATCGTGGAGGCGTTGATCGCGCCCCTGATGTAGACCTGCCCGGCGCAGTTGCCGGTGTCCTCGACGACGGTGAGGACCCCGTGCTGGCCCGTCACCAGGGTCTCCAGCGCGAGGCTCCCTGTGTCGGGGATGGAGGCGGTGTTCGTGACCACCAGCTTGGCCGAGCCGCTCTGCACGTCCAGGGGGCCTCTCGGAATCGCTGTCCCGACGCCGGGCCGGTCGAATACGCCTACGACCTGTCCGAGGCTCCCGCCTTCCTAGAGCTGTTTGACGACGGACAGGTAGGTCTCTGCCGTGCCGAAATTGATGTTCTTGGCACCGCCGCTGTTCTGATAGGTGTAGAGCGCGATGTTGTCCCCGACCGCAAGATAGACCACGGTGGTGACGGTGCTGCTCTGGTCGTTCGCGCCGCTGGCGCCGACGTTGTTCCTAGCGACCATCCCCCCGTTCTTATAGATCAGGGCGCAGAACCACATCTGGTCCGTCAGGCCCGTATAGGTGACCGTGCCGCTGACGGAGTAGTACCCCGCGCGGGTGGCCGTGAAGGTGTAGGCCCCGGTGTCGAACTCGTTCTGGCGGTCGAAGTCCTCGCCGTTGAGCTGGACCTGGGTGAAGCCGACGTCCGGGATCGACTGGACCGACCCGGACCGGTAGGCGCGGGCCGCGGACTGGTTGGGCATATCCACGATGCCCGCGTTCGTGATGCGCATCTGTTCGGCGTTGTTCGCGCCGAACCTCAAGTAGCCGTTGTTCGCGTTCCAGAGTTCGAAGTCCACGGTGTTCGCAGCGGTGGGGTAGCCGAGGAACGCCCCGCTGTTGGCGCCCGCGTACATGGCGAGGCCGCCCAGCGGGGACACGGAGCCATCGCCCCGCAGGGTCAATCGGTAGCTTGCGGACGGGCTCGGGGCGCCCATCCCGATGAGGCCGCCGCTGGTAAGGCGCATGTATTCGGTTCCGTTGGCGTAGAACCGTACCGGGGCGGCGGCCCGGGACCCCACGGACAGGCCGCCCGAGAGGTTCAGGTCCGCGATCACGGCTCCGGCGTCCTGCACGAAGGGTTCCGCGGTCGTGAACCCTGTGCCCATCGCCGTGATCCTCAAGCCGCTTTGGGCTCCGGAGTCGTTGCGGAGGTTGAGTTCCGAGTAGGCCACGGTTCCCGCATTAGGATTGCTGATGTTCATGAGCGAGGGGGCGTTGACGTCGTTGAATGTCTCGAAAGAGCCTGAAGGGTTCGTCAATCCGATGCCCAGGGAGCCGGTCACGTTCACGACGTTCGTGTTGAAGTCTCCCCAGATGAGGGGGGAGGCGGCGTTGGAGTTGTCGATGTAGAGCTTGTCCGAGTTCGTCTCGCTGAACCCCGCCTGATAGCCTAGGAAGACGTTCCTGCTGCCGCTGATGTTCGAGGCGCCCGCGTTGCTGCCGATGAAGGTGTTCCGGATGCCGGTGGTATTGCCGTCGCCCGCGCTGTAGCCGATGAAGACGTTGTCGTCGCCGCTGGTGTTGTCGTCGCCGGCGGATGAGCCCACGAACACGTTGTCGAAAGCGTCCGCCTGGGATGCGGCGCCGGCGGTTTCGCCGGCGAGGACATTCGTGTTGCTCGAGGCGAACACCCTGGCGCCGAGCTGATAGAGACCCCGCGCATCCGACGTGTTGACGGAGCCGTTGACATCGAGCGTGAAGGAGGGGTTCGTGATGCCGATGCCCACCTTGGCCGTGTTGGTGTTGGAAATATCGTTGGATCCTCGGTCCGCCCAGAGGTTGCCGCCCATGGCCGCGGTGGTCTGGGTCGTCCCATCCTTGAAGATGATGCCTCGGCTGACCGCGTCGTTCGTCGAGATGCGGATGTCCCCGTTGAGGACGTGGAGCTTGCTGGAGGGGTTCGAGATGCCGATGCCGACGCTGCCGCTGGCGCGCCCCAGGACCGTGTCGCCGGAATCCTGGATGCTCAGGAGGTTCGTCCCTTCGGTGATCTTGATCCCGGCAAATCCGCTGCCGTCATTGGTGTGCATGGTGATGTCCGGGCCGCTTGTGTGCTCCAGACGGATGGAGGGGGCGGTGCCCGAGACATGAAGCGTGGTGGAGGGACTTGACGTTCCGATGCCGACGTTGCCGTCCTTGACCACCAGGGTCGAGACGCCGACCGAGAAGGCGTTGCCGGTCACGGTGAGGGTGGAGCCGTAGAGGGTGAGCTGGCCGGTCATGGTGTCTCCGGAGCGCATGACCCTGGGGTTGACCGAGTCGGTCGCGGCCGAGTTGAAGATGGCGTAGGGGACCGACTGTATCTCCTCGCGCGGGGAGCGGAGGTTGCCGTTCACGGTGACTTCGATGTAGGGGGAGATGTTGGACCAGTCGATGGTGAGGAAGGAGGCGGATTCGTCGGGCCCGGTGCCGGGATTGTCGGTGCCCAACGGATAGCGGAATAGCCCGGAGGTCACGGCCACCACGGTGGAGCCTGAGTTCCAATACTCGGTGCCGCCCGAGGAGTTGGTGATGCGGAAGAGGAAGGTGGCGTTGCCGGTGTAGAGGCCCCCTGTCTGGCGCAGGGTGCCCTGGTAGAGGATGCGCTGGGGCACGGCTGCCAGGGCGGGCTGGGCCGCCAGGCTCAGGGCGATGGCGGCTGAGAAGATTTTGCCGAGGATTCGGGTCTTCATAATGCACCTCTCCAGGCGACGAAGGGAACTTTTTCGAGGCTCAGTCGTATATCTTGAAATGACGGGGAACCCATGCTACACTTAAAGTAGTTGACGGCTGGCATTCCGTTAGACGACCCTGGGCCCCGGTTCATCCGGGGCCTTTCGTTTTGTTGGCGGCTTATTGTTCGCATCGTCATCTTTCCAGGAACCCCACCAGGCTCTGGATGCGCGCGAGGAATTCGCCGGGCTTGATGGGCTTGGTCAGGTAGAGATCCGCTCCGGACTCCTTGAGTCCCTGGACCTGTTGTTCGGGCAGGTTCCGGACGGTCAGGAGGGCCACAGGCAGGCTCTGGAAGCGGGTGTCCGAACGGATGCGGCGGCACAGGTCGATGCCGGACATGCCGGGCAGGTTCCAGTCGAGGATGGCGAGATCGCACGCCTGCGACTGCAGGACCTGCCAGCCGTCTTCGGCCGACTCGGACCAGTGCACGGTGAAACCCTCGGGTTCGAGGATGCGCTTGACGATCCTGGCGAAATCGGGCTCGTCTTCGACGATGAGCGCTCTCTTCATGCCTTGCCTCCGGGCAGGGTGAAACAGAATTTTGATCCCTTGCCCGGCTCGCTCTCGGCCCAGATCCTGCCGTCGTGGGCCTCCACGATGGCCTTGCAGATGGACAGGCCCAGGCCCGTGCCCTTGGGCCCTTGGGCGGCGCTGCGAGCCTCCCGGACCTGCTCGAACTTGTCGAAGATGCGTCCCAGGTCTTCGGGCTTGATGCCGATGCCGGTGTCGGATACGGAGCAGAGCAGGCGGTTGTCAGACTTCGCGATCTCGACGGAGACGGTACCGCCCTTCGGGGTGAACTTAAGGGCGTTGGACACGAGATTGATGAAGACCTGGCGCACGCGCTCGCTGTCCGCGAAGGCTCTCGGGAGGCCGGCGCCGTCCTTGGGCCCGCGCAGGGAGACCCCGTTCTTGTCCGCAAGCGGGGAGAGGAAGGCCGTCACTTCCCGCGCGGTCTCGGCCACGTCGAGGTCGGCCCTCTGGATGGAGAAGGCTCCCTTCTCGATCTTGGCAAGGTCGAGGAGGTCGGTGACGAAGCGGGAGAGCCGGCCGGTGTGGTTGCGGATGGCGGCCACGTCCTCGAGCCACTTGGACGGGTCGCGCTCCTTTTTGCTCTCGTGGAGGATGAGCTCGAGGGTGGAGTCGATGGCGGCCAGGGGGCTCTTGAGCTCGTGAGTGACCGAGGACACGAAGTCCTTCTTCATCTCGTCGAGCTTCTCGAGACGGTGTGCCATGTTGTTGAACTCCCGGGAGAGCTGGGCGATCTCGTCCGACCCTTCGGCCGGGATGCGGGTGCCGAGCTTGCCCTGGCCGAGGAGCCCGGCTCCCTGCGCGAGCCTGGAGATGGGGCGGGTGAGCGATATTGCGAGGGCCGTGGAAGCGGTCAAGCCGAGCAGGACCATGACCCCGGTGACTCCGGCGATGCGTTTGCGGGTGCGCGAAAGGCTCGCCTCGACCGAAGCCGCGACCTTTTCCTGCGACACCGCCAACACAGCCTCGGCCGCGGCATCAGGTCTCTGCGGCACGGTCTCTCTTAGGACCCGGCTGCCAGGAGGGGACGGGGGGAGGGTCGAAAGGGGCACTCCAGAGAGGTCCTTGATGGTGTGGGCCAGGACCTGGGGCACGCCTTTGGCGTCAGGCGCCGCCACATAGGCGAAGAGGATGTCCGGGTCCTTGGCCGGGAGGCTCAGCACGTAGTTGATGAGCATGAGGTCGTCCTGGCTGAGGTGGCTCTCCCGGGCCACCTGGGAGAGCGCGGCCAGGGCGGTCTCCTGGCGCTCCATGGCTTCGCGGGCAAGGAAGCTCTTCTCGGTCCAATAGAGGATGCCGGTCGTGGCAGCCACCACGAAGAGCACCATGGCGCCGATGACCAGGCCGAACCGGGTCTTCAGGCTCACTTCTTCTCCCTCATGGCTCTTTCAAGAGCCTTCCTCGCCTTGGGATGGTCCGGGTCGACTCCCAGGCAGTTGTTCCAGTATTCGATGGCCTCGTCGAGCTTGCCAAGGGAATAGGATTTCAAGCCCCTGCGGTAGAGGTCCTGGCCCCATTCGCGCATGACCGCGGGGTCCACGGCCGCGGGCCCCTTGGGAGGGACGCGCTCCGGGGGCTCGGGCTGCGGCGCTGCAGCCGGGGGAGCGGGAGCGGGCTTGGGCTTGGCTGGCCTGTTAGACTTGGACCGGGCCGGCTCGGGCGCGGGAGTTCCCTCTGCCGCTTCCTCGGATCCCGAGGGCCACGCGATAGGCTCGTCCTTCCTGGCCCGGGCGTACGCGGACACGGCCTTGGGCGAGGCTTGCGCCACGGCCTTTTCCACGCGGGAGAGATAGAGCTTCGCCTCCTCGTTGCCAGGGTCGGATTCGAGGACCTTCCGCCAAAATCCGGAGGATTCCTGGAACCGCTCCTTGCGCATGTGGTGGAACGCCTGGGTCGCGGTCCAGAGGAGCTCGGATTTGGCCTTCTCCGTCGCGTCGATGGATGAGGCGAGCTTGCGGATCTTCGCGGAGGTCTCAGGCCTGGCCGGCTGGCGGACCATGTCCTTCTCCGCGTCCGACCATGCCATGGTGTTGGCTTGTTCCATCAGCACCGCCTCGACCAGGGCGCCGGTCTTCATGCTCCCCGGCCACTTGCCCTTCCACTGCGGCTCTTCCGCCATGGCAGGGTAGAGGTCGAAGACCTTCTTCTGGATGCCGGTCCTGGCGCTGGCAAGGGACTGCATGGCTCTGAAGGAGATCGGCGTCCTCTCGATCGCCTTGGCGTAGGCCCGGAAGGCTTTTTCGAGGTCAGCCGGCTCCGAGACCAGGCTGATGGCAGTGTCCACGGCCTCCTTCCAGGAGGCCACGGCCGAGTCCTTGGGCGCGCCCTCCTTCGGGCCGGTCAGGCCGCGGATCTCTTCCATGAGGGAGTCCCGTTCCTCGATGATCGAGGTCCGCTCGCGCTTGACGGACTCGCGGGCAGCCTTGCGCAGAGACTCCTTGGCTCCAGGGAACTCGGGGTCTTCGAGCAGGACGTCCATGAAGCCCTCGAGGGCCCGCTCGTACTGGCCGTCCTTGAGGAGGGCGAGGCTGCGGTGGTAGGTCTTCTCAGCGCGGAAGGTGTAGGCGTGTCCCGCCGTCGGCACGACGGCGGAAATCATCAGGATGGCCAGGGATCCCCCGCGGTTCATCGCTGCCTCTCGAGCGCATCGCGGGTCTCGCGCAGCAGCTGCAAAGCCTCCTTGTTGTTCGGGTCGAGGGTGAGGGCTTCGTTGAGGCTGAGGGCGGCTTCGTAAAAACGGGTTTCCTTGGCCATCTGTTTGGCGCGGCGGATGAGCAGCAGGGCCTTGTCCTGGGCCGGGGTCCGGTGGGGGGTGACTTCGATGGGCTCGCCGAATCGGAAAGAGACACCCATGAGGTGGCCCAGGCCCATCTTGCCGTACTCTGAAACGGCGTAGTCGAGCTGGAGGAACTTGGCCTTGATCCCGAGACCGACCCTCCACCCGTCGCCGAGGGACTGGTGGGACACGAACCCGCCGCGGATGAAGAGGATGCGCTTGACCCCGTACTCGAGTCCCGCGGCGTAGCTGAACTCGTCGTAGACCGGCATCTTGACGTCCGCGGCGACCACGAAGGGGTCTCCGAAGAGATGGAGGCCGTAGCTGAGGCCCGCCTGATAGGTCGTGGCGGGCTTGTCGCGCTCCGCGCCGAAGGCAGGCCCCCGGCCCACGGACATGGCGGAGCCTCCGAACCCGAGGACCCCGCTGCCGAGTCCGCGCACGTAGAGCAGTCCGGCGTCGGCCATGACCGCGTTGGCCCGGAACTCGTCGAGCTCCTCCCTGGCGAACTTGGCCGCGGCTCCGAGGAAGAGGCCGTGGCGCTGGTCTTCCGAGGGGCCGAAGAGGCGGCGTGCGTACACGGGCTTGACCACGAAATCAGTGGCGGCGACCTCTCCCACCCGAGCGCCCGAGTTGTCGTAGCCGTCGAACTTCTTGACCTGCAGCACCGTGCCTGAGAAACCGAAGGACCCCATGGTCCGGGTGGGGTGGGCATAGGAGAAGTGCTGGAGCGAGATGCCTTCGTACCAGAGGTTGTAGCTGAAGGAGGCTTCGGGATGCCGCAGACGCGCGATGCCCGCGGGGTTGAGGTACATGGCGGACATGGCGTCGTCGGCCAGGCCCGCGCCGGTCTCGCCCATGGCCAGGGACCTGGGGCTCGCGTTGATCTTGAGGAAATCGAGGCTCGTGCGGCCTGCGCCGGCCTGAACCGCCGCCGGGACGGCGGCGGAAAGCATGAGGAGCATGAGCAGGCGGATCATTTGACGACCATCAGCTTCCCGGATTTGCGGTTCTGGCCCGAGGTGACCTCCCAGATGTAGACGCCGCTGGCCACGACCTCGTTGACCTGGTTCTTGACGTCCCACCTCTGGGGGTTGTCCACGACTTCCAGCTCGCGGACGAGCTCGCCCGAGATGGTGAAGATCCTGATTCTGCCAGTGGAGGGGAGGTTCGTGAAGCGGATGCCGTCCGCCCAGGTGCCGTAGCGGGCTGGGTTGCCGCCGGAGGGCCGGAAGGGCACGGGGAAGGCGTAGGAAAGGGAGACATCCGTGTCCGCGGAACCGGCCAGGGCGTAGGTGGAGAAGTGGTCCGCGGGCAGGACCACGCGCTTGTTGGCCAAATCGAGGCTCGAGCGCGGCTGGCGGACCCAGAGCTTGGCGCCCTCGTCGAGGCGCCACATCCACACGGTCTTGCTGCGGATGGCGGGGCTCGTGTCGTCCACCCTGCCGTCGCTGTTGAGGTCGTCGAAGGGGATGATGATGGAGGCCTGGGCGTTGAGGTTGGCGGACCACCGCTCCATGGTCGGGCCGAAGGCGTCGATCTGGACCTTCTTGAAGGGCCTGCTGGCCGCGCCGAGGTTCGCGGCCATGGTCTCGTCGGCCGTGGTGATGGTCTGGCTCCGGACCCCGGTGCTGACCGCGACGCTGTAGTCGGAGGGGAAGGCCCTGGCCGGGATCTCGACCTTGGTGGACGGGTCCCCGAGGGCGAAGACGACGTTGGCGGCCGCGAAGTCCCGGGCGGTCGCGAAATTGACCGTGGAGAAGTTCACCAGGCGCGAGCCGTTGATCTCCTCGGCGTGCGTGGAGATCGTCAGCAGGAAGAGGGTGCCTTTGGGCCACCCGGCTCCGAGGCTGACATAAGCAGCCTGCTCCGTGGCCGAGTAGGTCAGGGTGTAGGCCTGGCCTGCTGAGACGGCGTTGCCCAGGTTGTCGAGGATGGCCGTGACCGTGACCGCTCCGGGCAGGGTGGTGGAGGTCATCTCGTTATTGAAGCTGACGACCACGGAGTCCCCGGGTTTGATCCCGTAGACGATGCCGTCCAAGGTGACCGTGGTGGAGGAACCCCCGGCGACCGTGATCGAGGTGCCGGCGTTGGAGAAGGATGGGACTTGGGAGAGATAGCCCGCGAAGCTGGCGGCCGCGCCGCCCGTCAGGGCGGAAAGGGCGATGAAAGGCTCGCCCATGGAATGCGTCACCTTGTAATCCGAGCCGGTCAGGTCTCCGCCGATCTCGCCGTGCACGGACCTGATGAGCTCCCAGTCCCCTCCGCTGGAGACATAGGCGGACCCGAGGCCGGGTTTCAGGAGGAGAGAGAAGGCCAGAAAGGCCCAGAGCCAGGTCTTGCGGAGCACGATATAAGCATATATGAGGAAGATGGAATAATCAATATCGTAATTATGAATGATTGATGAATACTGGTGACACCTTTATTCCAGCCTGAATCCCAAACCCCAAACGGTCTTGAGTCTTTCTCTCAATGCCGGGACCTTTTGCCTCAGGTGCGCGATGAACTGAGCCAGGGTGATCTCATTGGACCTGGTGGTCTTGGTCGCGGAGGGCCAGAGCACGCGCATGAGCTCTTCCTTGCGGACCAGTTCCCCGTATCTCCCCAGGAGGGCTGCCAGGAGCGAGAACTCCTTGGGCGAGAGGCCGGCCTCTTCTTCCTTCCCTCCAGGACCGCGGACCACGCACTTGTGCGCCCTGAGGTCGAGGAGGATGCGGTCATCCGGGGTGCGCAGGACCCAGGCTCCGCCTGCCTTGCGCCGCCGTTCCATGGCAGAGGCCAGGGCTTCGACCCTGGCTGCCAGGACCCTGGGGTCCACGGGCTTGAGGAGGTATTCGACCGCCCCGGCCTTGAGGCCCTCGATCACGAAGCGCGGGTTGGTGTAGAGGCCCGTGACTGCCACGATGGGGATCTTGGCCGTCTGAGGATGGAGCCTGGACTGGGAGAGGATCTCCCAAGGAGGCTTGGGGCTGAGGTCCAGGTCCAGGACCGCGGCCTGGATGGCGCCCGCTGCCATGAGCCCGGAAAGGTCCGGCAGGTGGTCGAGCAGGCGCAGGGAGACTCCAGCTTCCTCGAACTGCCTCCGCACGCTGTCGAGGAACTGCGGGTCAGCGGAGGCCACGAGTATTTCACGAGCCATGTCATTTCTCAGGGAAGGCCTTGCGGAATCCTTCGCCGCCGCGGTCCGGGTCCGGCTTGGATAGAGCGTGCCGCAGGCCGTGGTAGGCCAGCAGGCCCGCGGAAAGAGCCAGGCTGGCCAGCCTGCTGCGCGTGGAAAGGAGCCGCGAGGCCGGGAGTCCATATGTCGGAGACTGCGACTTTCCGGAGGACGGCATGCGATCGAGCTTGGGCAGGATCGCGGCCAGGGAGTCCTCGGCCATGGGCCGGTGCGAGGTGAGCTTGCCTCCGACCACGGTCACCAGGTTGTCGATGCCTTCCGAGGCATGGTCGATGATCCGGTAGTCCCTGGAGAGCATGCCTCCTGACATGAACTGCTTGAAGATGGGACGCAGGCCCACCACGGTCCTGCCCGAGTCGCGCGGATACCCGGGCAGCACTGTGGCCAGGCTTCGGCGCAGACGCTCCGATTCCTCATGGGAGGAGAGCACCTGGTCCGGACCAGCCTCGTGAGGGTCGTCCGTGGGCCCGACCCAGAACTCCCCGTCCCTGGGATAGAGCCCGATGTACCGGCCCGAGGGCTCGGGGAAGATGAGGCCGCACCCCGGGGGCTCATGCGGCACGATCAGGTGCGCTCCGCGACGCAGGCTCAGCTTCACGGCCTTCGAGCCTGCCAGGGCCGCCACTTCCCCTGCCCAGGGGCCGCCGGCGTTGAGGAAGACCCGGCTGTGGAACTCGATGGACCCTCCTCTCGGGACCCCGATCCGCGCCGCGGTCACGAGCCCGGATTTCACCACGAGCCCCACGACCCTCCTGCCCTCGAGGACCTCCCCGCCCGCGGCCTTGCCTTCGTCCAGGAGGCTTCGGACCAGGCAAGGGACGTCCACGCGCCACTCATCGAAGGCGAAGCTGCCCTCCAGACCTGCCCCCTCCAGGGCGGGGACGCGCTCCAGGGTCTCTCCAGCCGAGAGCCTGAAGTGGCCCGGGCTCGAGCGCAGGCCCGCGAAGCGGTCGTAGTATTCCATCATGCTCCCCACCAGCCCGAAGCCGAGCTTGTGGTGGCGATAGACCGGCCACAGGAACATCTGGCGGGTCAGGAGGTCCGGCTTGTCCGCGAGCAGGGCTGAGATCTCACGGCACATGGAGTAGGAGGTGGCCACGTCGTGCGCCAGATAGCGCAGGCCGCCGTGGAAGAGGCCGCTGGTCACGGCCGTGGTCGCGCCTCCGGCCAGGCCGCGGTCGAGCAGGAACACCGAGAGGCCGGCCCGGGCCGCGGCCCTGAAGGCCGCGGCGCCCGTGATGCCCCCGCCGATGACGATCAGGTCGCGCATAGCAGATGATCAGCCAATCTTAGCGCGAAGGCGTAGATCGTCATCTGGGGATTGACTCCCAGGCTCTCCGGCACCACGGACCCGTCGCAGACGAAGATGCCTGGGGTGAGCCTGAGGTCTTCGTCGACCACGCGGCCCATGGCGCAGGTGCCCAGCGGGTGGAAGGCCATGCTGTAGAGCTGGGAGGGGCAAGGAGCCCTCAAGGCTTCGGCATCGAGTTCGGTGGGGTTGCCGATCTCGTTGCCGCGAGCATTGATCGGCATGAGCACGCGGCTGGCCCCTGCGGCGAAGAAGACCCTTGCCACGAACCGCATGGCCGCCGTCATCCTGGACAGGTCTTTGGGAGTCAGGTCATAGCGGATGACAGGCAGGCCCGGGCCGAACGGGTGGCGGACCGTGCCGCGCGCGGCATCGCGGATCATGAACCCGAAGGTCGCGACATGGCGGTAGCGGTCCATCCACCAGCGCAGGCGGCCGCCCTCGAGAGGCATGGTGACGGCCGCCATCTCCGGCGGGGTGAAGACGCCCTCGTAGCGTATGGCCGGGTCCGTCTGGTCGTCGAAGCCGAGGCCCTGCGGCACTCCCTTCCACCCGTCCACGGGTTCCTGGAAGAGGCCGAAGACCTTGGAAGCCGGGTGCAGGGAGAGCCCGTCTCCTGCCAGGCGCCAGGCGGAGCCAAGGCGGAACCTGCGGACGAAATAGGGGGTGGCCAGGGTTCCGGCCGCGAGCACGAGGCGGCCGCATTCGAGGTCCTCGGTCAGACCTGAATCTTTGCGCCGGACCGTCAACTGCACGCTATCGCCTGCCTTGGCAGGAGGCCGGATCCCGGTCAGGTAGGTCCGGGGCGACAAGGTCAGGCGCGGATCGCCCTGCAGCGGCTCGAGGAAGGCCTTTGAGGAGGTGATCTTGGCGCTTGTGGGGCATGCGAAGCAGCAGCGGCCGGAGCCTTCGCACCCGTCCTCGCAGCGGTCCACAGGCTCAGCTGTTGGTCCGCCGAGGCGCGAAAGCCCCTGAAGCACGAGCCTAGATGAACCGCCGAAGGTGCGGGCCGGAGCCTCGCGCACTTTGAGAAGGCGCCATGCCTCGTCGAGCCGACGCTCGAACTCGGCTTTGGTGAATCGGCCCCGGCCGATCTCCTCCCAGCGCTCGAGCGCTTCGCCGGGCGCGCGCATGCAGGTGCCTGAGTTGATGGCCGTGGTCCCTCCCACGGCTGTGCCGGTCGGCACCGGGATCATGCACCTGCCGAGGGCCGCGACGAAACCCGCTCCCGTATAGTAGCGTGACACTGCTTCACACGCGTCCGGTTGCGAGGAGGCCCAGCCTCCTTTTTCCAGCAGGAGGACCTTGGCCCCTCCTTGGGCCAGGCGCGCGGCGACCGCGGCGCCGCCAGCCCCGCTGCCTGCCACGACCACATCCCAGCGGCCGCCGCTGCTCAGGCGCGCCGCGGGCGCGGCTGGAGCGGGGCCCGTGTCGCTGGTGCTGGCGGCCCCCGTGTCGCTGAGGTCGGCAGGAACGGCTTGGCTCCGGTCTGTGGTCGCCGGTTTCGCGCTGAGTCCGTAAAGGACGGGCAGGACCAGGGACTTGAGCGCCAGGAAGGGCCCGCGCACTGGGATGAGGGTGACGAGTTGGAGCCGTTCGAGCAGGAGGTCCGCTTCCTCAGGAGACAGGCCCTGGAACCTCCGCGGCTTGCCCAGAAGGATAAGGGGCATGAGCCACTGGAGCGCGAACGCGGCCGAGGCCGCGAGCAGGAAAGCCCAGAAGGGAAGGCGCATTGCGCGGCGCTCGATGGTCTCTCGAAGCGCCCCCTCCTCGACGGTCTTGTCACCGCGGACCGCGGCGCAGTCCAGGGCGAAGTCCGCGATGAGGCGCGTGCCGAAGCTCATGTCTTGGGCTCGACGGTTTCCACGGCCGCGGAGTCCTTGGTCTCTAAGACGGAGCCCGTGCTCTCGAAGGCCCCGGCTGCGCGGTCCCCTGTCCCGGAGAGGTCGACCCACATGGAGCCGACCTTGGAATTCCTGCAGCTGAGGGTCCTGCCGTCGGGATCGTGATAGTCGAACTCGGCGGTCAGGCCCTCATCCGGGACGCAGACACCCTGGCCGCTGAACCCATCGAAGTTGACGAAGAACCCCCAGCCCTTGTCCGCGGCCCAGGTGCGGCATCCCTGCCATGCGCTGGCATGGTGGCGTCCGTCGCGCCAGAGATGCGCCCGAGTCACTGGCGGCAGGACGAAGGGACCGAGCCTGCCCCGGGCCGAGAGTATCTCGAAGACCGATCCGACCTTGCCGTTCTTGCCCAGGAACACGGCATGAGCCCAGCGCCAGGATTCGGCCTTGCGCCTCCCCCATAGATGTCCGATGCTTCCCAGCGCTTGGGAGAAGCGGTAGGTCCGGCCGTGGACGCTGACCTCGCCGTTGAAGACCGCCGCGGGGATCGGCGAAGTGTAGACGGTCCCGGCCAATCCCCAAAGGTAGAGCCAAGGCGGGACGAAAGGAAAGGGGGGAACATCAGAGGGCTCCCAGGACAGCCGCCACTCAGCCTTCGGACCGCGGGCCGAGGCTGAAGCCGTGGAGAGGATGCTGCCTCCCACGCGCCACACGGCCTGGCCTCCCATGGCCAGGCCATGGCAGGCCCCTGCTTCAGGCTCGGTCCAGGTTCCGCTTGCGACCTTGCGCTCCTTGGCGTCGAACACGGCGTACCAGAGTCTTCCCTCGACCCCGTTCCCGGAGCGCTCAAGAGTGTATCTCAGCCAGAAGGCGTCCCTCGAAGCGGGGTCGTTGGCCTTGAGGAACCATGCCTCGTGGACGCAGTCCGGGATGAGGCCGGACCTCGGACTCCAGGGGTCCGGGAGGTCGCTGAAGGCCGTGCTCAGCCATGCGAGGTGGAGCAGGATGCCGCCGTCCACCAGGGCGGCGATGACGAAAAGGAGATTGCGTTCCGAGAGGCCGAAGCAGAGGAACAGCAGGGATGAGACTCCCTTGGACAGCAGGAGCGCGCGCCATGCCGCGCCTTGCCAGGGGTCGGTCGAGAGGATGAAGGAGAGGTACGCGATCATCGCCATCATCGAGCCGGTGAGCCCCAGCCAGAGCGACCTCCCGGCATCGGGAAGGGGGGCGGCCCAAGGGAGCGGTCCAGCCAGGGAATTGAAGGCTGCGGTGAAAGGTCCGTTCAAGCAGAGGAAGACCGCTCCAGCGGAGAGGAAGACCCAGCCGTAGGCCTGGAGGAGAAGTCGGTTGCTCATGGCGCCTATCCAGAATACCCCATCGTGAGGAAAGCGTCAAGGGTAAGAACTCTCCCCGGGGAGAGTTCTTAAGTCTAAAGTGTCTGACACTTATGATATTAACATGACGCATGCGGCAGTGAGGGATAATTGCTATATTCCCTGAATCTCGTCCCGCATGACGCAGACCGGTCTGGAGGATCCCATTCAGTGAAGAAAGTGTTGTTGACGAGCATCTGCAAGCCCATCGGCGAGAAGTACGGCGACGGAGCCAGCGTGGGCTACGAGCTTCTGCACGGCCAGGTGACCCGCAGCCAGGGCATGTTCAGCCCCAGGGCCAACCACCTCCAGTACGGGCTCGAGTACATCGCGGAGAACATCCAGACCCCGGCCGTGGTCCTGCACTATCCCTCCAAGTCCGAGCTCATCCGCGAGCTCAAGAAGGGCTACGATTACGTGGGCGTGGCGTTCGTTCTCGCCACCTTCCATCGCATGAAGGAGGTCGTGGCCCTCGTCCGCAAGCACTCCCCTGCCAGCAAGATCGTGCTCGGCGGTTATGGAACGGTGCTGGCGGACGAAGACCTCAAGCCCCACGCAGATTTCATCTGCCGGGAAGAGGGCGTGGGCTTCATGCGCCGATTGCTGTGCGAGCCCGAGCTTCCTGTCTCCCGATTCAAGCACCCGCTCGTCGAGAGCAGGATGAGCATCTTCTCCGTGCCCGTGACCCATACGGGGCTCATCTTCGGCGGCCTGGGCTGCCCGCACGGGTGCGACTTCTGCTGCACCTCCCACTTCTTCAAGCGCCAGCACATCAGGCTCCTGCCCACGGGCAAGGACGTCTACTCCGTGATGGAGCGCTACCTCGACCACGACCCGGACATGGCCTTCGTCGTCCTCGACGAGGACTTCCTCATCAACAAGGCGCGGGCCCTGGAGTTCCGCGACTGCGTCATCAGCTCCGGCAGGGCCATTTCCCTCTTCGTGTTCGGCAGCGTCAAGGCGCTCAGCCAATACACGACCACCGAGCTCGCGGAGATGGGCATCGACGGCCTCTGGATCGGCTACGAGGGTACCCGCTCGGGCTACGCCAAGAGGGAGGGCCGGCCTCCGGAGGAGCTCTTCAAGGACCTGCGGGAGCACGGCATCATGGTCCTGGCGTCCATGATCCTCGGCCTCGACTACCAGAACAAGGAGATCATCCGGGAGGAGTTCGACGGGCTCATGGCGTTGAAGCCGAGCCTGTCCCAGTTCCTCATCTACGGACCCACCCCGGGCACGCCGCTCTACGCCAGGGTGATGGGCGAGGGACGCTTCCGCGACGAATACAAGGACGACGTCGCCTCCTACTGCAGGAACTCATCGGGCTTCACGTGCATGATCAAGCACCCGACCATGAGCTACGAGGAGGTCGAGTCCCTCCAGCGCTGGTGCTTCGACGAGGATTTCCAGAGGCTCGGGCCCAGCATCTACCGCGTGGTGGAGACCTGGCTGGCCGGCTACCGGACCATGCGCGACAGCGCGATCCCCATCCTGCGCGCCAAAGCGGCGCGCTTCGCCAAGGACATCCGGAAGTCCTACCCCATCTTCCTGCCCGGCAGGATCTTCGGCCCCAACCCCAGGGTCAGAGCCTGGATCGCCGACCTTGAGAAGCAGGCCTACGAGGAGCTCGGCAGCCCGACCCTCGCGGAGAAGCTCACGGCCGCGGCTTCCGTGGCCATGGCAGCCTGGACCGGCGCCGCGCTGAAGCTCAACATCTCCCAGCACCCCAAGCTCACGCGCACTCCTTATCGCATGCCCGAGCGGGGCTGGAAGGACCTCCACGTCTGGGAAGCCCTGCCCGGCAAGTTCGCGACCCCTGAGTTCAACCTCAAGGTCGAGTTCGAGCACGCGCGCCAGAGGGTGTGGCTGAGGCTCGAAGGCCGCCTCCATGGGACCCAGGCCGAGGCCTTCTGGACCCAGGTGGGCGAGGCCATGGCCCTTCGCCGGACCCAGCTCGTGTTCGACTTCAAGAAGCTCCAGGTCTCCGAGGCCAGGTCCTTGAAGGCCATGCGCGAGAAGCTTTCCCAGTACCGCGACACCGTGCGCGTGGTCCTGCCTAAGCTCGCGCACGCCCATCCCGAGCTCCTCATCCTCGCCAAGATCTTCGAGCAGTACCGGCATTCCGTGTAGGATGCTGGTGTCCAAAAGCATCCTGATCGCGGAGGACGACCACGAGGTGCTCGGGCTCCTCGTGGAGCACTACCGCAAGCTCGGCTACGAGGTGCACCCCGCGCCCGACGGGCTCCAGCTCGGCATCATGGCCGGCAACCTCAAGCCCGACCTCATCATCTCGGACCTCGTGATGCCGGCTGCAGGCGGGGACAAGGCTTTCGTCCGCCTGCGCTCCTCGACCCTGACCCGGGACATCCCCGTCATCTTCCTGACCGGAGTGCCCTTGGACAAGGCCCGCGAGATGGCCCCCAAGGGGCCCAAGGTCGTGCTCCTGCACAAGATGGATTCGATGTTCGGGAAGCTCGACGCAGCGGTGACTTCCCTGATCGGCCCCGCGGTCTAGGATCGCGTCAGGCGACCCAGACGCCGCCCTATTTTGGGGCGACGAGCAGGACCAGGACGACGGGCCTGCCGCCCGTGCCGGCTGAGCCTTCCGGCTCCTGTCCCACGGGGATCTCGCGGCCCGCGACTGCCAGGCCGCGGAGCCTGGGGGCGCTCAATGAGGCCGGCAGGATGAAATCGTCTGGATCGCTCACGACCTGGAGGCTCGCGTCGCAGGGCCCTTTCCACCCGGCGGCTTCGAGGCTCGGGCCCAGCTTTTCCGCCAGAAAGCTCGGGGCCTCTGATCCGGTCCAGGCAGCCAGAAGGCCCTGGCCGGCGCTCGCCAGGGCAGGCGGAGACTCCGCTTCAGGCAGGCCGAAGGACCGCCTGTGGCCCATGGCTCTCTCGAGCACGGAGGAGGCTGCCTCCGGCGCGGACAGGGAGCGAGGGGGCAGGGAGAGTTCTTCCGCCACATAGAAAACCGGTCCCGCGTCTCCGCTGGTCTTCAGGGAGGCCCCGATGCCGGCGTGCGTGAACCTTGGGTCAAGCATGCCTGCCCGGTGCGCTGGGCTGGCCATGAGGGCTTCGTGCGCTTCCCGGACCGAGTTCCCTGAGGCAAGGACCTCGCCGATGGCCTTGCTGGAGTACCCGGCCGCGGCCGCGCGCTCCCCCGGACCCTGGCTGTCCGGGGAGACATGGACCACCTGGCCCTGGCGCCGCATCTCCGCGCTCCAGGCCCGGGCCACCTTCCCGAGTTCAGGGTCGTGCTGGACCGGAGCCAGGCCGCGCGATGTCCGTTCCTCGTTGAGCAGGCCCAGGAGCGCGGTTTCAGCCTCGTCCGCGGTCCCGGCTTTGATAGGCGCGCGGGCCGGCTCTTGGAACGAGCGCGGGACAGGAACCCCCGCGTCCACCGGGAACAGGGCCACGACCTTGGGCCCGCCCGCGCCTGAAGCCATGACCTCGACCCAGTGGCGTCCCGGGACGCGCGCCTGGATGTAGGAGAGGTGCTTTCCTGGCGCGGAATCGAAAAGCACGGATTCCAGGGTGACTCCTCCCCCGGGTCCCATGGAATAGACCCGCGGGGCTTCGAGTCCGGGAGAGAGGGAAAACCCGATGCGCACCTGGCTGTCCGCTGCCACGCCCCGGGGCACGGGGTCGAGGAAGAGCCCGCGCTCCACCGCGACATAGACCCATGCCGAGCTTAGAAGGCCCTTGGAGGCGCGGCCCGCGCCGAAGCGATCCGCCCTCTGGCGCGGGGCTTCCAGGGCGATGCGGTCCAGGAACCGGGCCGGGTCGCGGCCGTTGGAGCAGACCGCGATGGAATCCATGCCAAGGTCAGGACAGCCGGCGTGGTGGAGGATGTGCTCCTCCATCCAGACCGGCCACAATTCGCAGGACGGGCCCAGCTTGGCTGCCAGGGCCTCCGCTGCCCGGTCAAGGCAGGCATCAGGGGCTGGAGGCCTCTGCAGGGTGCTTCCCAATCGCTTCTCCACCAGGAGGCTCAGGCTGGAGGGCCGGCTGGCGCCTTCACCGTAAGAGGAGGCTCCGGGTCCTGGCAGGACCAGGTCCTTGGAAGACGCGTCAGGGGATGGTCCGCACCCGGCCGTGAGGCCGGCCAGGAGACCGGCCAGGATTTGGAGCGCGGCTGTCAGGAGCCGGACTCGCGATGGGCAGCGCGTCATCGGGAAACGGTATACTATCGGCATGGATGGCCGCAAGGCACCCGAAGGAGAGCCCTTTAGGGCACCCGAAGGAGAGCCATTTAGGGCGCATGGGAACAGGGGCGAGCGCAAGGCTGTTGCCGCGGCCGCGGCAGGCCTCTTTTTGCTGGGATTCCTGGTCTATGCGTGGCTCCAGCGCTCCCTGCTCACGGGCGTGGCGGAGTTCTTCCGATGATGGGCCTGGCGCTCTTCGCGTGTCTGCTGGTGTCCTGCCACATCCTCGTGACCAACTATCTGAGGCGCAGGTTCCTGGAAGCCGCGTTCCTGGCGAGCGTATTGGCCTGCGCCGAGGGTGTTCTCGTCACTTTGGGTTTTGGTTCGATCGGGAAGCTCACCCCAGGCTTTGTGGGCGGCTTCACTTTCGCGCTCGCGCTCCTTCAGGGGCTGGTCGCCCTCTCCTTCCAGAAAGAAGAGCCCGTGCCCACGGGGCGGATATTGAGGAACGCCGTGTTCCCTCCGGTGTTCTGGCCGGCTGCGGCCGCTCTTGCCGCCGCCCTCTACTTCAGGCTTTACCTTGCCTGGAAGACGCCGCCGGACTCCTGGGACGGGCTCTCCTACCACCTGCCCATCGTCTTCCGCTGGATCCGGCAGGGGGACTTCTCTCTGGCGGGCTGGCCCACCTTCCACCGCTATCTCGCCCACAACGGCGAGCTCCTGTCCGCGTGGCTGTCTCTCATGGACGGCGGCCGCCTGGAGACTTCCAAGCTGGGCCAGGTCCTGGTCCTGCCCCTCATGGCCGCGAGCGCGGCGGTCCTGGGACGCAGGCTCGCAGGCAGCCGGTGGGCCGTGCCTTGCGGTCTCGGCTCGCTTGCCGTGCCCTTGGCGCTCATCCAGGCCGGGATCCCCTATGTGGACCTGGTCTACGGCGCGTGCTTTCTTGGGACGGCCGCTGCTGCCGTGCTCTTCGACCGGACAGGCAGGATCGAATACCTCGTTGCCTTCGCCCTGGGGTTCGGCATGACCCTGGGCTCCAAGTCCACGGCCTACCTCCAGGCGCCGCTCCCGCTCCTGCCCTTGTGGACTTTCCTGGCCAGGCCGGACACGCGCTGGAAGGCCGCCTTGTCCTTCATTCCCCTGTGCCTGCTCGTCCTGGCGCTCGGAGGCTCGAGCTACCTCCATAACTGGTGGGACCACGACAACCCGGTGTTCCCGTTCGATTTCAGGGTCGGGAGCTGGACGGTCTTCCATGGACCCATGGCGCCGTCGGACCTTCTCGTGGGAGTGGAGAAGTGGTTCGTGGCAGCGCCGCTCCACTGGATCTGGTACCCGTTCCGGGAGACCTTCAAGGGTCTCGTGGTCTACGGGACAGAGCACGGCTTCGGCCCGCTCTTCGCCGCGGCATGGGCGGTCCTGCCTCTGGCCGGCTGGTCAGCCTGGAGGTCGCGCAACCGTGCCGCGATATGGCTCGTCCTGCTGGCTCCCATGACCCTGGCGGCCTTCTTCCTGTTCCAGCCCACCCGCGAGCCGAGGTACATCATGTTCCTCCCCGGCCTGCTCATCGTCTCAGCCGCGTTCGCTCTGCGGCATAATCGAAGACGGCTGGGCGCCGCTGTCCGGCTGGTCTGGTCCGCGGCCGTGGTGTACGCCTGCGTGGCCTGCGTGGGCTGGTTCGGGAAGGAAGAGGACTACCGGTCCGCCTGGACCTGGCTGCGGCCCCGAGGCGGGATATCCGCCGTTGAGTTCTACAAGGCGCGATTCACCTCCCTGGGAGAGGCATGGGCGGACCTCGACGCCAGGCTCGAGAAGGGCGATGTCGTGGCCATCAACTATTCCGAGCTCATGCTGCCCTGGGCAGGGCTTCCTCCCCGGGCCGAGGTCCATGTCATCGGCCACCAAGCAGGCCTGCTTCCGGAAGGCTATTACGGCGAACTGCCCCAGGAGTGGGTCAACCTCCTCGAGAGCCTGCGCGTCAAGTACCTGGGCTTGTGGGAGCCGAAGTGGTATCCGGGCTACGACAGCGTCGAGCGCGGGTTCATCAAGAGCTTCCCTGATCGCTTCCGTCTTCTTGGGGAATGGGACGGCAGCATGGGCAAGATCGCCCTGTTCGAACTCCTCCCCAAAAAAGAACAATAAACTGGTGTCAGACGTTAAGATTCAAACGTTTCTGTGGCTTAACGTCTGACACCATCTTTGGGCTAGAAGCGGACGATGAGTTCGACGGGAGCCCCGTCGGACTCCTTGAGGACCGCCAGCCTGCCGGAACAGGAAACCTCCACCCCGGTCCTTTTGCTGCCCGCGGCGAGCATGCAGGAGGAGGCCGGGCCGGAGAGCTCGAAGGAGAGGTCGTAGCGGCCGGCCGGGGCTTCGATATTCAACCGCACTTCCTGGCCGCCGGAAGAGGCGTAGGAGAACCGCGTCCCGTGCCGGGCTGCCCAGAACCTCGCGGTCCTTCCGAGGGGCCAGATAGCCATGCCGTCAGGCAGGCTGTTGAGGATCCTATCGAGCGCCATCTTCTTGGCCGGCGCCAGGCTCGGGTGCACCAGCCAGACGAACGGGGACTCGTTGGCGGAGACTTTCTTCAAGAGAGCCAGCACCTTGCTGAAGTCGAGCGCGCCCTCGGGCCTGTTCTCGTCGTCCCAGGACATGGGGAGTTCCAGGATGCCGGACTCGAGGTCCATGGAGCGCAGGTGCGGCAGGAAGAACGGGAAGTGGGTGAGGGTCCTGCAGGCCGTGAGGCTCGAGTCCCACTGGTAGCCTGTGGACTTGAGCCCCTCGTCGAGGAAATCGGGGTCCCGGCGGAACGCGGAGCGGAAGGCCAGGACCTTCGCGCCGGTCGCGCCTTCGATGAGCCGCCGGCTGACCCCCATCTCTCCGAGCAGGGTCGCGCCGCGCGTGTGGCCGCTCTCCGCCACCTTGGGGCTGTAATCTTCCGCGGGGGTGTCCGGCTTGCCGAGGGCATTGAGGTGGAGGTCCGCTCCATGCGCCACGGAGTGGCTGGCCAATTCGTGGCCGTCCGCGACGATCCCCTGGAGGACCTTGGTGAAGCCGGCGTCGAAGAGCTGGCCCTTGAGGAAGTCCTCGGCCAGCTTGGTCTGCACGAAGTAGGTCGCCTGGATGCCCTTGACTTTCTCGGTCTTGGAGAAATCCACGGCCGCGTCCAATCCGGAGCCCCAGCCGATGTTGTGGGTGAGCGCGATGAGGCCGCGGAGGCTCCCCGGCAGGGAGCGCAGCCGCACCCAGGGCTTGGGTCCGCTCTCGTGCCAGGCCCGCAGCACCAGGGGCATGACGTCCCCGGCAGGCTCGAACTCTCCGGTCAGGCACCGGTTGGCGTCGAAGTGCCTGCGGCTGCGGGGCCGGGTCATCAGGTCCTTCAGGTCGAAGCCCAGGGTATAGACGGCTCCGGCGCCGTGGCGCCTGCGGAGGATGGCGGCCTGGTTCTCGTCGGAGAAGAAAGCGATGGGGCTCGCGCCCGAGGACCCCATGAGGCCGTGGGTCCAGGGGCCTTCCGGCGTCCTCCGGGACGCGAGATGGATGTCGGACTCCTCGGGCTCGTCAAGATACTTGAACCCTTCGTCCGCGGCGCTGCGGAAGCCCAGGCGGTGCCTCGTGCGGCGCGGGTTCTCCGCGTAGATGCCGGTCAGGGTCCCGAGGAGGTCGGGCGGCGTCTGGAGCACGAGGGTCCCTCCCTGTTCCACGAAGACCTTGAGCCTTGCCAGGACCACGGGCCCGGGCCGAAGGGAGCGGTCGTCCGTGGGGATGAACACCAGCCGGTGGACGAGGGCGTCCTCCAGTTCGTGGGTGACGGAGAAGGGGATCCCGGCGATGCTCAACGCCTGGGCGGCGGGCAGGGCCTGGTGGCCCGGGCCCAGGAGCAGGATGGCCGCGCCCCCGGGGACCCTGCGGGCATGCTCCTGGAACAGGCGGCCGTTGTCCGTGCCCGGGGGGATGAGGACCACGGGCGCGGCGTTCCTGGAGAACCGGGGCAGGCCTCCTGCCACCCAGACCACGAGGACCAGGAGGATGAGGCAGACGACGCTGAACAGGGTCTTACGCAGCATGGGCTTTCTTGCGGGTCAATCCTTCGCGTTCCATGCGGCCCCATTCCCCTCTGCCGAGGAGGAAGTCCATGGTGCCTGCCAGCCTGAGGTAGGAGATCATCTGCCGGTAGCCGAAGTTCTCGAGCACGGCGTAGGCGATGAGCCGGAGCCACTGGCCGTACTTGGGGTATTCGCGCGGGGTCATCTCGCCGAGCATGATCCCGGTCAGGGAGAGCAGCGTGCCGGTGAGCATGGCGCAGATGAAGAAGGCGAACATGAAGTCCGATTGGATGGCGTCGAGCCACCAGCCCGCGAGGAACACGGCATACCCGAGGGTCTCGAGGAGGATGCCCCAGCCCTCGAAGACGAGGAGGAAGGGGTAGCCGAACATGCCGAGCCAGCCGTACCGCGGGTTGAAGCACATGTGGGAGTTGTCCGCGAGCACCTCGAGCAGTCCCTTCTGCCAACGCCTCCGCTGGCGCATCAGGACCCTCATGGTCGTCGGGGCCTCGGTCCAGCACACGGGGTCGGGCACGAACTCGATGCGGTAGTCCCTCTCGCCCTTCTTGACCATGAGGTCGTGGAGCCGGGTCACGAGGTCCATGTCCTCGCCCACGGTCCCGACCCTGTAGCCGCCGATCTCCATGACCAGGGAGCTCTCGAAGAGGCCGAAGGCGCCCGAGATGATCATGAGGGCGTTGGCGCTGGAGAGCCCGGTCCTGCCGCAGAGGAAAGCCCGGAAGTACTCCACGACCTGGAAGATGGGCAGGGGCGCCCAGGGCAGGTCCACGTCGGTGACGCGGCCCTTCTCGATCCTGCAGCCGTTGGCGATGCGCACGATGCCGCCCACGGCGATGACCCGCACCGGGGACTCGACCACGGGCCGGATGACCCGCTGGAGGGCGTCCGGTTCGAGCATGGCGTCCGCGTCGATGGTGCAGAAGTACGGGTAGCGGGCGATGTTCAAGCCCGCGTTGAGGGCGTCGGACTTGCCCCCGTTCCTCTTGTCGACGACCACGAGGTTGTGGTTCGTGGCCGAGTGGTAGACCGTGCGGACCTGTTCGGTCTTGAGCGCGCCCTGGCCCGGGATGGAGATCGGGGTCAGGCGGAAGGCCTTCTTGAGCTCGTCGAGGGTGCCGTCCGTGGACCCGTCGTTGATGACGATGACCTCGAAGCGCATGAAGTCGAGGTGGAGCAGGTTGTTGACCGTGGTGCAGATGCCCACGGCCTCGTTGTGGGCCGGGACGAGCACCGTGATGGCCGGGGTCAGCGGGCTCTTGGAGATGTTCTCGAAGCCTCCGTAGACGTTGCGCAGCAGGTGCTTGGAGATGACCCGGAAGGCGATGAAGGCCAGGCCCAGGTAGATGGCGTTGAGGAGGAAGAAATACCAGACGAGGATGACCTCCGTGACCCGGGTGCCCCAGTGGTAGAACTCGGCCACGCTCACAGGTCGGGCCTCTTCAGGTCGGTGGCGAGCTCGCGCAGGAGCTCCTCGAGCATGAGCTGGGGGAACACGGAGCGGTGCGCGGTCACGAGCTTGTGCAGGTGCGGGTGGGCCGCCGGGCCGAACTCGAGCATGATGGAGGCCAGCCGGGGCAGGAGCGGCGGGGGCAGGTTCTTCGCCGTGTGGTGGAAGTAGGGGAGGGCCCTTGGGTCCTTGATGATGGCCAGGGACCTCAGGGCCACCAGCTTGATGTCGTTGGTCTCCGTCGAGAGCATCTCGAGCAGGGGGATGATGGCCTGGGTGGCCTGCATGACGCCGAGGGTCTCCACGGCATGGGCCCTCTTGTGCCGGTCGAAGGAGCCGAGGAAGGAGATGTTGCGGTCGATGATGCCGAGCCTATGGGAGACCTTCTTCATGATCTCGAAGGGCGGGCCGGTGATGAAGCGCATGGAGTCGAGGATGACCTCCTGGACGATGTCCAGGTCGCCGGGCCGCTGGGGCTCGAAGGCCTTCATGATGGCGTCGAAGGGCTCCTCCATGAGCACGAGCTCGATGCCCTGCTGGAAGTGCTTCTTGCGCTGTTCGCGGTAGGCCCGCCTCATCCGGTAGTAGGTCTTGAGGGCGAAGACGTAGATGGCCAGGAGGACCACGCCCCAGAACAGGAGGAAGCACAGGTAGATGACGAACATGAGGCTCGAGCGCATGGACGAGCCATGGATGTCCACTTCAGGGGGGAACTGGGCGTAGGCCGGCAGGGAGATCAGGAGCAGGAAGCCGAGGGCGGCCAGCCTATGCCAGAAAAGGTTGGAGCGCGGCTTCCAGTTCACGGGGGTTGAAGGGCTTGAGGAGGAATGCGTTGCCCCCGGCCGCGAGGGCGCGTTCCTTGTCCTCCGGGAAAGGCTTGGAGGTGAGGAAGACCACCGGAGTGGCCAGGCCGTTGTCGCGGAGCTCCTTGCAGGCCTCGATGCCGTCCTTGCCCGGCATGATGATGTCCATGAGGATGACGCAGGGGGCGTGCTTGCGCACGACCTCGAGCGCGTCCGTGCCGTCCCCGGTCACGACAGGGTTGAGGCCGCGCTTCTTGAAGAAGACCTTGAGGAGCATCTGTATGTCGGGATTGTCCTCGAAGATGCAGACCGTCTTCTGCGGCTCACTCATCGGCATATTCTATCAAAGAAAGATTACCATGTGCTGGTGCCGGCATCGAAGAACCGCTCCATGTCCCCGATCCAGCGGCGGATGGAGGCGCGGCCCTCACGGCCGGCTTTGTCGTCGAGGGTCATGGATTCGCCGGCGATGCCCCGGCCCAGCAGGAACAGGCACTCCTGATAGGCGGTGCTGTCCGCGATGTAGAGGCTGCGGCCGTCATCCCTGAGGATGCCGTACACCGGACCGTAGCTGGACACCACCATCTGCTCCTTGCGGGGCGGCAGGGGAGCGGCGGAGGCCTCCCGGAACAGGCTTCTTCCGAAGAAGGGCGCGGGCTGGGACGGAGGCTGGCCCAGCAGGGCGTAGAGGGAGGGCGTGATGTCCATGTTCAGGGCCATGGCGTCAGCGTCCCAGGCGAACTTCCCTGCCAGGGACCGCGGCAGGTGGATCATGATGGGCACGCTGATGACCTCGGGGTAGATGGTATAGGCATGGCCCCAGCGGTCGCCCTCGCCCAGCGAATCCCCGTGGTCAGCGGTCACGATCACGATGCTCTTCTCCCAGCGGCCGGACCTCTTGAGACCGTCGACGAACCGGCCGAAGCACGCATCCATGCGCGCCACTCGAGAGGCGTAGGCTGAGAAGAAGCCCGGGTAGTCGCCGGACACGCTGGACCGGCCCTCCTTCTCGATGACCGACACGTGGATGTCCTGCGGCTGGGTGTACACGAAGACCGGCCTGCCGCGCTCTGCGGCCGCGAGCTTGGTCTCGAGTTCGGCGAGCGTGGCGCAAAACTTGTAGGTTTCCACGGCGCCCGCGTCGAGCTGTACCGTGTCCTTGGCGGGTTCGAGCACGGCTTTGAGGACCTGGTCGACGGTGATGTGGGATCGGTAGCCCTGCCGCTGCACGAGCTTCTCAAGGCTGTTGACCGGCCTGAAAGGCGAAGGGTACTGCATGTGGGGGAGCATGCTGCCGCTCCAGAGGGACGGCTCCGAAAGGCCTGTCCCTCCATAGGCGGAGAAGGCTCTCTTGAACACGACGCTCTCCTTGGCAAAGGCGTCGAAGGAGGGGGTGAAGCGCGCGGCCGGGTTGTACGCGCCAAGGTAGTCGGGCCTCAGGCTGTCGATGACGAAGAAGAAGATGTCCGGCTTGTCCGCGGACGAAACAGCCGGTCTCGTGGACAGCTCGACCTCGGGAAGGATCATGCGGGTCGAGCGCGGGATGTTGGTATGCTTCTGCAGGAGTTGGAAGAAGGATCCCTCCGAGGAGGACCCGGGCATGGTGAATAGTCCCCGCAAGGCCCGGAAGGAGGGCTCCTCGCTCCCAAGCTGGAAGAGGGTCCTGCGGGGGTGAAGTCCTGCCCGGCGAAAAACAGGGTCCATGCCGACGAATGCGGCGTTCCCGGCGAAGCCCAGGCTGACGCACGCGAGCCCCGCCGCAGGCGCCCTCCAGGCGCGCCAACGATCATAGCGCAGCCATGCCGCCAGCCGTGACGCTTCAAGCCTCTCCAATGCGGTTCCGCGCAAGCCGGCCGCGACGCGGAACGAGAGCCACAGGACGCCGCCCCAGACAGCCATGGTCGAGACCGTGGCCAAGACGAAGGCCCAATCCGTCTTGATGAGCCTGTAGACGGCGTAAGGGGCGATGGCCAGCCCGAAAGCGATCGGGACCAGCCAGGCCGAGACCCGCCGCGGTCCGGGAGCGCATGCCGCTGCGGCGTTGAACGACAGCAGGGTCGGGCACGCGGCCGCGCAGGCGCTGTAGAGCCATGCCACGAGCCCGCTGAAAGAGATCGAGGAGAGCACCACGGACTTCAACGCGCAGGCCGCGGCCACCCAAAGGAGGAAATGCGTGATGATGAGGCCGGCCTGCCGCGGCCAGGGGGTCATCCTGGCAGCTTCGAGAGCGCAGGCCAGGAGCAGGGCCACGGCCGCGGCCGCGAGCAGGTGAGCTGCCAGGTCCCAGCCCAGAGCGCAGAGGAGTTCCACCGCGGTCCCATCCGAACCTCTGCCGATGAGGTGTGTGAGGGAATAGGTGATGAAGATGAAAAGGGCCGCGGCGAACAGGGGAAGGATGAGAGGCTGGCCTTCCTCGACGAGGTCCGTGCCCCAGTCCGCGGGCCTCGGCGGAATCAGGGCGACCATCTCCAGGGAAAGGCTGGGGACCCACAGGAAGAGCGCCCACGCCAGGCTCCAGCCATTGTTGGCGAGGCCGGGGAGCAGGGGCTGGAACGCCAGCCAAAGACAGGCCGCCAGGTGCAGGCCGAGCCATATCCGCAACCCCGGGCTGGCCGTCGCCTCCGAGGACCTGCCGCCCTGGCGGCCAGGAGCCGCCGTCCCCGCAGGCAGCGGGCAGGGACCCGCAGTCCCCGCAGGGGGCGCAGGCCGTTCCCCGCTCGCCGGAGGGGGCTGGCGGCAGGTCCCCAGCCAGGCGAGGACGACCGTTCCCAGGAGGAGCCAGGGATGCAGGGCCAGGAACCGTTCGACGAGCACCGGGTACCTGCGGTCCGCGATGAAGTTGGTCCAGGTGAAGGGGATGTGGCAGAGCAGGGCGTAGACCGAGCCCAGGCAGCAGACGGCCTGGAGCGCCGGCCTGCCCAGGGAGAGGAGGACTCTCACAGGTCCTCCAGCTCGCGGATCCGCTTGCGGACCCGGGCGTTATCGGGCTCGAGTTCCAAGAGGGTCTTGTAGGTCTTCAATGCCGCGGGCCACTCCCGGTCCGCCTCCTGGAGCTCAGCCAGGTTCCGGTAGAGGTCCTCGTAGGAGGGGGAGAGTTGGATGGCCTCGCGCAGGTGCGCCTTCGCGGCCGCCCGATCCCCCCTGTCCTTGGCCAGCCGATACGCGATGTATAAGGCATCGGTATCCCGATCCCCGGACTTGCGGATCAAGGCAAGGATCTCCTCTACCTCAGCTGTCCGGCCCTGTTTGAATCGGAGTTGGAGCAGGCCCATTCGGGGGTCCTTGTTGTCGGGCCAGGTCACCATCGCTTCTTCGAAGAGCTTTTCCGCTTCGGACAGCTTGTTCGCGTCCATGAGCGCTCTGGCGTACGAGATGGCCATGTCCACCTGGGAAGGATCGGATTCATAGCAGCGTCGATGCGCCTCCAAGGATTTTTCAGGAGCCTTGGCCGCGCTGTATGCGCTGCCTATATGGGGACAGGCGTCCGCGGGGAAGGGGGCCACGGCCATGAAGGCCTCCCAAGACGCGGCCGCGCCAGCCGGGTCCGAGAGATGGGTCAGCAGTTCGGCCTCTGCCTGGAGGTACTCGGGCCGATCGGGGTAGGACTTCAGGAGCCTGCGCACTCCAGCCAGGGCTTTGCGGAACTCGCCGATGCGGCGGTTCTCCTCGAACGCGTCCGCGACGGAGCGCGCCTCAACGGCCCCGAGGGGGGGGAGCCTGAGGCTCGTCGCGGCTGAAGCGGTCCACCATACCAGCGCGAGGACGGACAGATGGGCGGCGAGTCGGACCCGGGGGCCGGGGTGCGGGGCGAAGCGGAACATCTTAGAAAGAATAGCGGGCCGAGAGCTTTAGGGACCAGGATTCGTCACGCATGGCGTTGCGGCTCACCCGGCCCCCGACCTGCGTGGAGAAGCGATCCGTGCGGTAGCACTCGGTCTCGGCCAGGAAAGCCTCCCCTTCATAGCCCCCTCGGGAGTCGCGCTGCCAGCCGTGTTCCCAGGCCAGGTGCGCCCACCAGCCGTCCGCCACCATCCTGCGCCAGTGAGGGCCGGCCCAGTGCTCGGTCCAGTCCGAGGTGCGGCGTCCCGACTGGAGGGAGCGATAGTCCGCGGCCTCGCCGCGGTACTCCAGCGAGAAGGACCTGGCGAACGGGACCCAGAGGATGGCCCCTCCGTAGAGGTCCTTGAGCTTGTTGGCGTCGTAGTAGTTGTAGTAGGCGTAGCCCAGGTCGAGCCGGTAGTAGTCCTCGCGCAGAAAGCGGTAGGAGACCTTCCAGCCGTCGTAGCCCGCGAAGCGCGAGCGGCCCTGGTCGCCGGCGCCGGTGTATTCGTCGTAGCCCTTGGAGAACCCGGCGCGCAGGAGGTGGTCGCCGTACTCCTTCATGCCGGTGAGCCCCCAGGTGACCAGGTTCGTGCGGTCCGAGTAGCCGGTGTGCCCGCCCTTGAGGAGCCAGTTGACGCCGAGCAGGTCCTTATCGATCTCGCCGCCGGCGGAGAGTTCCCGCAGGACCTTGAAGAACGTCGAGTCGAAGCCGCCGCGCAGGTAGTAGGGCAGCCGGGTCCCCCTGGCCCTGAAGGTGGCCCAGGGATGGCGCCACTCCCCGGCGACGCGGGCGCGCACGAAGTTCTGCCTGCCGACGCCGAGGCTTTCCACGTCCGAGAAGTAGGACTGCCCGTACTCGGCCTCAAGGTCCAGGCGCTTCATGGGCCTGACCCGCAAGCCGAGGGACGGGGTCTGCTCGAGGACGTCGAAGTAGGTGAACCCGCGGGTGTCGTTCTTCTGGATGTCCTCCCTCAGGGTGTAGCCCATGAGGAGGTCCACCTTGGGGTGCACGGCCGCGATGCCCCGGATCGAGCCCGAGCGGCCCGCGTACACGATGCGCTGGGGACTGGAGATATCGTTCGACTCGATGCCGATGGACTTGTACATCTTGCCGTCCGCCTGGACCGACGGCCTGCGGGCCATGACCCCGTCGAGCTTGCGCCACACGCGCAGGTCGCGCTTATCCGCTTCGGCCGCCATCTTGAGGTCGTTCGCGAGGTCGTCCTCCCGCTCGAGCGCGGAGTCCGCGCGGCTGAGGTTCCACCACACATAGGCGCTCTTCGGGTTCTTCTTGGCCCATTTGGAGAAGCATTCCCGCGCGGTCTCGTAGTCCTTGAGCGACAGGGTCACGAGGCCCAGCCCTTCCAGGGCGCCGCCGCTCTCGGGATCCTCGGCCAGCATAGCCTCGAAGGTCTTCCTGGCGGCCTGGAGGTCGCCATTGCGGCGCTGTTCCATGCCCAGGGAGTAGAGGCTTGTCTTGGGCTTCTCCGATGTCCCAGCCGCGGATGTCTGAGCCGAGGATGAGACCTGGACGGAAACGGCGTCCTCGGGGAGCTGGCTGTCCGTGATGACTGCCGCGCGGCTGGCCGCGGCGCAAGACACGACTGCGGCCGCGGCGAGCAGGAGCCTTCTCATGAGCTGGGCGTCCTAGGCCTTGGGCTTGGAGAGGGCTTTTTCGACCTGCTCTTTGATCTGCCTGGGGTTGAAGGGCTTCTGGAGGTAGCCCGCGATGTTGGGCGCGCCTTCGAAGAGGTGGAGCATGTCGCCGTAGGCGGTCTCGATGATGATGGGAAGCTTGGCGGTGCGGCTGTCCGCCAGCATGCGCACGCTCGCTGTGTGGCCGTCCATGATGGGCATCATGACGTCGAGGAACACGAGGTCCGGGACCTGGGCGTTGGGATCCGGCGGCTCCACGCCGAGCACGGCCAGGGCCTCGGCCCCGTTGTTGGCGGTCAGAACGGTGTGGCCGGCCTTCTCTAGGACGAACTTGATGATGTAGACGACTTCCTTCTCGTCGTCCACGACCAGGATGCGAGCCATCGGGAATCCCCCAATCGCCCCGCTTTGCGCGGAAGCGCGTTATGATATCAAATTAACATGCCGGCACCTACTTCGCTTCGCAGCGGCCCAGCCGGTCTTCGGTGTCAAGGTGGAGGCAGGCGGCCGTCCGTTCCCGGGCGTAGCGGTGGAGCGCTTCCCAGACCTCTCCGGCGGGGCGAAGATGGCGGAGGGAGACCCCCGGAGGAAGCCACCGCTGCGGGGCCAGGGCAGGACGCTTCTGCAGGGCGAGGCGGTAGGTCCGGCCGGGGACGAGGTCCCCGGGGCCCGAGTAGACGAACCGCGCCTGGTCTGTCTTGTCCCTGATGAGCATGAGGTCCCGGCCGCTGACTTCCGCGGTCATGAAGCTCGAGAATCCGGGAGTGCCCGGGGGCTGGCGCTCCACCTTGAAAGTAGAGTAGACGCCCTGGAGGTCGACTGCGCCCGGAGTCCAGACCGCCCAGGCGGTCTTGGCGTCCACGAGCGCCGCGTCCACGCCGAGGGCCTGGCGAGCCGCGGCCGCGGCGATAGCCGCGATCTGTTTCTTATCCCTGTTCTCTTTGACGAAGGCGATCTCCCGGCTCAGGTCCGGTGTGTACCGGGCGAGTTCCGCTTCGACCGCTGCCTGCACGATCTTGTCCGCGGGCGCCTTGCCGGGGCTGTTGCGGAACAGCGCGCAGGAGGATGCTGCCACGGAGGAAAGCCCGAGGTCGAAGGCGATCTCCACCCGGGCGGCCAGCCTGGCCCCCTCGCCCGCCTGGACCAGGAGCGTGTCTCCCACGCGCCTGCCTTTCCATAGGATGTCGTGCGTGTGGGCCCCGAGGATGAGGTCGATGCCCGGGACCTGGGAGGCTATCTTCTCGTCGGCTTCGAGGCCGAGATGGCTCACCATCACCAGGAGCCCGACGTCCTTGCGGTGCCGGGACACGAGCTCCCGCGCGCGTTCAACGTATTCGAGGCGGGAGAGGAGGTCCGGGTGGAACGGAGCCTCGGACGGTTCATCCTGGTGGGTCCAGGACCTGGCCACCATGCCGAAAAACCCGACCCGCACGCACCCGACCTGGAGTTCTCCGTAATCCGACGCGCCCCAGAGCCCGGGTTCCTTGCCCTTGTAGGTCAGATTGCTCGCCAGCACCAGGGTCCCCGTGTCCCGGGACATCGCGAAAGCCTCGTCCGGAACCCAGGCGAAATCGTGGTTGCCCATGGTGCGCACGTCGTAGCGCATGGACCGGACGATGCGGTCGGTCGCCCAGCCCCGGGAGAGCTGTTCTACGACCGAGCCCTTGTCGTGGCTGTCTCCCCCGTCGGTGAAGATGGCGAAGGGCTCCGAAGAGAGCGTCAGGTCGAAGTAGCCGCGCAGCCGCGCCAGGGGGCTGACGCCGTCCTGCCCGGGGTTGAAGTTGGCGTGGAGATCCGACACATGGACGAACACGATCTTCTGAGTCTTGGCCTTGGGATCGCAGGCCGGGAACCGCCCAGGAGCCTGGGCCCAGACGAAAGCCGGGGCTGCCCACGCCAGGAATGCAAGGGAGGCATGCCGCATGGCGTTATGATACAAAATGGTCGGAGTCGGCGCTCCTGCGGGGGCCTCTGGAGCCAGGTGGCACTTGGTCAGGCCATCACCGAGATGCTATCATACACCGACCGGGAGTGCATTTTGGGGAGGCCGACATGACGACCACGACGAGGGAGAAGGTTGAGGAAGTCCTGCAGTTCGCCATCGACAATGAACAGAGGGCCGTGGATTTCTACACCCTGCTGGCCTCCCGCCAGCGACAGGCGGGCTTGAAGGAGATGTTCTCCTCGCTCGCGGCCGAGGAAGGCCGCCACAAGCTCAAGCTCGAGAAGATCCGGTCCGGCAGGAAGCTCTTGAAGTCCGGCGCCAAGATCAGCCGGGACATCGACCTCGAAGACTACGCCACCCCGCCCGAGCCCGAGGGGGACCTCGACCTCCAGGACGCCCTGCTCCTGGCCATGAAGAAGGAGAAGGCCGCGTTCAACCTCTACATGGACATGGCCGACGCCGCGGCCGAGCCCGAGGTCAAGGACATCTTCCTGTCCCTGGCCCGCGAGGAAGCCAACCACCGGGCACGGTTCGAGCGGGAGTACGACCGGTTCGTGCGGCCGGACAACTGACCGGCGCGGTCAGGCCTGAGGCGGCGTCTTTCCCAGGTTAGCGAGGTACTTGTCCATCTCCGCGGCAGCGGTGCGCGCGTCGCCCATGGCGAGGATGACGGTGGCGCCGCCGCGGATGATGTCCCCGCCGGCCCACACGCCCGGGATGTTGGTGGCCATGGTCTTCCAATCCACGTCCACGTTGCCCCACTTGCCCATCTTGAGCCCGGGCGTGGTCTGGCCGATCAAGGGGTTGGGGCTCTGGCCGATGGACATGACCACGAGGTCCACCTCCTTGACGTACTCCGAGCCCTTGATGGGCACCGGCCGACGACGGCCGGAGGAGTCGGGCTCGCCGAGCTCCATCTTGAGGCACTCCATGGCCTTGACGCGGCCGTGCTCGTCGCCGATGAACTTGGTCGGGGCCTGGAGGTAGTGGAACTCGATGCCCTCCTCCTCGGCGTGGTGGATCTCCTCGAGGCGGGCCGGCATCTCCTCGGAGGAGCGGCGGTAGATGATGGCGGCCCAATCCGCGCCGAGCCGCTTGGCGTTGCGGACCGAGTCCATGGCCACGTTGCCGCCGCCGATCACGGCCACCTTCTTGCCGATGGTCATGGGCGTGTCGTAGTTCGGGAAGTCGTAGGCCTTCATGAGGTTGACGCGGGTGAGGTACTCGTTGGCCGAATAAACGCCCACGAGGTTCTCTCCCGGGATCTTCATGAAATTGGGCAGCCCGGCCCCGGTGCCGATGAAGAAGGCCGAAAAGCCCTGGGCCTTGAGGTCCTCCAGGGTCGCGGTACGGCCCACCACATAGTTCATCCTGAGCTCCACGCCGAGCTTCCTGAGGTAGTCCACCTCGGCCTCGAGGATCTTCTTCGGAAGGCGGAACTCGGGGATGCCGTAGACGAGCACGCCTCCGGCGGTGTGCAGGGCCTCGAAGACCGTGACCTGGTGCCCGGCCTTGGCGAGGTCGCCCGCCACGGTGAGGCCCGCGGGCCCCGCGCCGAACACGGCCACCCTCTTGCCGGTGGAGGGGGGGATCCTGGGGATGAGGACCTTGCCCTTCTCGCGCTCGTAGTCCGCGGCGAAGCGCTCAAGGTTGCCGATGGCCACGGACGCGCCCGAGGCTTTCTTCATGGTGCAAACGGCCTCGCACTGGCTTTCCTGGGGGCAGACCCGGCCGCAGATGGCGGGCAGGCTGTTGGTCTCCTTGAGCTTGCGGGCCGCGGCGTCGTAGTCCCCCTTCTCGATGAGCTTGATGAAGGAGGGGATGTCGATAGCCACCGGACAGCCGAGCACGCAGGGTGAGTTGGGGCAGTCGAGGCAGCGGCGGGCCTCCTGGAGCGCGGCCTCGGCGGAGAGTCCCGAGTTGACCTCGAAGAAATCCGCGTTGCGCACCGAAGCGGGCCGGGCCGGCATCTTCTGGCGCTCGATCTTGACGCGGTCCTTGGCCGGCATGGACTTGCGCAGGTCCTTGCGCCAGTCCAGGTCGAACTCGGCCTTCAGCCTTGCCTTGTCGTCAGGGGGAAGCTCTTTTTTTTCGTCAGCCATAGCGCCTCACGCTCCCGGCGCCAGCTGGGCGCCTCCCGTGGAAAGCGGAAGCGCCACGCTCGCGCCAGAAACGCCGGGCGCGAGCAGGGAGCGCTCCCAGTGGCAGAGGGATTTCATCTCGTCGTCGAGATAGGACTTCCTGCGGCTGAAGAGCTCGGTCCAATCCACGGCATGACCGTCGAAGTCCGGGCCGTCCACGCAGGCGAATTTGGTCTTGCCCCCGACCGCGCATCGGCAGGCGCCGCACATGCCGGTGCCGTCGACCATGATGGGGTTGAGGGCCACGGTCGTCTTGATGCCCGCGGCGCGGGTCGCCTCGCAGGCCGAATACATGAGATAGGTGCAGCCGATGGCCACGGCCCGGTCCGCCTTCAGCCCTCCATCCAAAAGCTCCTTGATCTTGCCCTGGACGTAGTGCGTGGTCCCGAACTTGTGGTCCCGGGCCGAGACGAAGAAGGAGTCGCTGACCTTGCGGAGCTTGTCCTCCCAATAGAGGAGGTAGTTCGCCTTGACGTCGATGAGGGTCACGACCGTGTTGCCCGCCTCTTTCAGCGCGCGGGCGATGGGGTGGATGGCCGCGATGCCGAAGCACCCCCCGGCCACGAGGACGGTGCCGAACTTGCCGATCTCCGAGGGCTTGCCCAGCGGGCCCACGAAGACGGGCAGCTCGTCTCCGGCGGACATGAGGGCGAGCTTGTGCGTCGTGGTCCCCACGGCCATGAACGCGACCGTCACGGCGCCCTTCTCCCGGTCCCAGTCACCGATGGTCAGGGGGATGCGCTCGCCCTTCTCGTCGGGCATGACCATGACGAACTGCCCGGGCACGCACTTGGCCGCGACTTCGGGCGCGTGGACCTCCAGGACGTGGATGTTCGGGACCAGGCGTTCGCGTCTGAGGATCTTGTTCATTGGCGGCCTCCCGCGGTCACGGTCTCTGCGGTCTTTGCGGCGGGCCGGGCCTCCCCGGTCCGCCGGCTGCGGCGCAGGAGCGCCAGGTCCGGGCTCGCATGGCAGAGGGACAGGCTCCGGTAGTGGTCGCTGCCCTGCTCGCCGGAAACAGGGGCCTCCGCATGCTCCGGAGAATCTCCAGAAACGCAAGGCGCGGGCAAAGACGCGGGCACGAACGCCTTCTTGCCCTCGGCCGGCAGGCCGCTGCCCGTTCCAACCGGAGGCGGCACGCCCGCGCCAGAAACGCCGGGCGCGGGCAGGGCCAGCACGCCCTCCTTGTCCAGCTGCGCCTTGATCTGGCCCGCGTTCTCGTAGGAGAAGCCCGGAGCGCCCATCCTCTTGGCGAGTTCGGAGGCGATCCACCAGTCCGGCTTGGACTCTCCTGCCGGGGGCACGGCCCTCTCGGACTTACGGACCGAGCCTTCCAGGTTGACGAAGTGGCCTTCGGCCTCGGCGAAGGCCGCGGCCGGAAGGACCGCGTCCGCCCAGGCGCAGGCCGCGTTCAGGAAGCTGTCCTGCACCACGAGGAACTCGAGGCCGTGCTTCTCGGGCAGCGTCATGGGCCCGGCGAGGTAGAGCGCCTTGAGGTCTCCCTTCCCGAGGGACTCGGAAAGGGCGGACAGGCTCGGCGCCGGGGACTTGGCCCTGCTCCGGATCAGCCATGAGCCGGCCGTGTCGCTCTCCTCCGCGAGGGGCAAAAGCGTCGCCCCGGTCTGGACCGCGAGGTTCCAGAGGAGCGCCACGCCCTGCAAAGGGCGGGGAAGACCGACCAGGTTCCCGCCGAAGAGGAATACGATGGGTCCGCCGCCGGCCAGAGCGTCAGCCAGCCCGCGAACGTCGGCCTCGGCCGCTCCGGCCGCTTCGGCCAGACGGGACACGCAAGCGCTCTCCAGGGACTTCTTGAAGGCCTCGAACCCTGGGACGGAGGCGGCTCCGGCGCAACCTTTCTCCAGAAGGGCCTTCGACACGGCCGCGATCAGGTGGGGAAGGCCGCCGGGCTTGAGACCGACGCACAGGCTCGCGTGCCTGCTCATGGGCCCGGAGGCCGCGCCCGCCAGGATGAGCTTGGCGCCCTTGCGCACGGCTTCGAAGGCCGAGACCCATGCCACGGGATGGGTGAGGGACACGGGCTCGTCGAAGACCACGATCGTCCCGGCCTCGGGAAGGCTCTTCAGGGACCCCAGGACCCGCCCGGTCATCCCCCCGGCCGAGAGCTCGTCGAGGATGGAGACCCCCGCGGAGGGGGTCGCTCCTCCGCACCCGAGGGCCTCGCGGCCGAACCGGTCGAGGACGAAAAGGTCCTCGCAGAAGAGCTGGGAGGAGGCGGTCAGGCCGGTCTTGCCGGCACGCGCCTTGAGCCCGCGGGCCGCGAAGTCGAGGGCCTCGTCCCAGGAGACCTCGGCGAGCTTGCCGTCTTTCTTGATCATGGGCTTGAGGACCCGGGCCGGGCTGTGCACGACGTCGCGCAGGGTGAACCGGCCCCGGACGCAGGCCTGGCCGCGGTTGATCCCGCCGTCGGCCGGGGCCGCGGACTGGATGCGGCCTTGGAGCACGGACACCTCGAGGCCGCAGCCCACGCCGCAGTAGGGGCACACGGCCCGGGACTTGGCCTCGGCGGGCTCCTCGTGCCGCGCCAGACGCTCGGCCAGAGAGCCGGTCGGGCAGACGTCCACGCACGCGCCGCAGAACTGGCAGCCCGCGGCGATGAGGCTGCGGTCGAACTGGGTGCCCACCACGGCCTGGGAGCCGCGGAACACGAAGGAGATGGCGGCCGCCCCCCGCACCTCGTGGCAGACGCGCACGCACCTGCCGCAGAGGATGCAGAGGTTGTAGTCCTGGATGAAGAAGGGGTCGCTCCGGCGGACCGGCAGGCCCCGGTAGACCGAGTCATAGGGGACGGAGTCCACCCCGAGCCTGTCCACGAGCTTCTGGAGCTCGCACCGGCGGTTCGAGGGGCAGAAGACGCAGCCCGCCACCTCGGCCGACTTGCGGATGGAGGCCTTGTGCTCGTCGCATCTCTCCTTTTCCGTGCACACGAGGCAGGCGTTGGGGTGCTCGGAGAGGATGAGCTCGAGGGTCCGGCGGCGCTGCGACCGCAGCGCCTCGGAGTCCGTGACGACCTCCATGCCCTCCTCCGGGTAGGTGTTGCAGGAGGGGGGATACCCGTTCCTGCCTTTGATCTCGACGACGCAGAGGCGGCATGCGGCCCACGGCGCCAGCCGCGGGTGATGGCACAGGGCGGGGATGTCGATGCCATGCGCCTTGGCGGCCTCCAGGACCGTCTCTTCCCCGCTGACTTCGAAGCTCCGGCCGTCGATGATGATCTTCATGGTCGCCTCCCACCGCGATTGATGCGACCATTTCCTCGCTTATGCTCGGTCATGGCTGGACCCTCTCCGGGACGGTCTTGCCCGTCTCTTTCGTCACGGCGCGCACCTTGGGCGGGCAGACCTCGAAGCAGGCGCCGCACTTGATGCACGCGGCCTGTTCGATGGCGTGGGGCTTCTTGAGCTGGCCGGTGACGGCCTTGACCGGGCACGCCTTGAGGCAGAGCCCGCAGCCGATGCACTTGACCTGGTCGATGCCGAAGGTGACGAACGCCTTGCACACCAGGGCGGGACAGCGCCCCTCCTTGAGGTGGGCGTCGTACTCGTGGCGGAAGTACCGCAGGGTGGTGAGCACCGGATTGGGCGCGGTCTGGCCGAGGCCGCACAGCGAGCCCGCCTTGACGGTCTTGGCGATGGCCGAGAGCTTCTCGATGTCTCCCTCCGAGCCTTCGCCGCGGGTGATGCGGGTGAGGATCTCGGCCATCTGCCGGGTGCCTATCCGGCATGGTACGCACTTGCCGCAGGACTCCTCCTGGGTGAAGTGGAGGAAGTACTTGGCCACGTCCACCATGCAGGTCTCCTCGTCCATCACGATCATGCCGCCCGAGCCCATCATGGAGCCGGCTTGGGCGAGGCTGGCGTAGTCGATGGGCAGGTCGAGCATCTCGGCCGGGATGCAGCCGCCGCTGGGACCGCCGGTCTGGACGGCCTTGAACTTCTTGCCGCCCTTGAGGCCCCCTCCGATGTCGTAGATGATCTCCCGGAGCTTCATGCCCATGGGGACCTCGACGAGGCCGGTGTTGTTGATCTTGCCCACCAGGGCGAAGATCTTGGTGCCCTTGCTGTCGCCGGTGCCGATGGCGGCGTAGGCCGGAGCGCCGTTGCGGACGATCCAGGGCACGTTGGCCCAGGTCTCCACGTTGTTGATGTTCGTGGTCTTGCCCCACAGGCCGGACTGGGCCGGGAAGGGCGGCTTCTGCCGTGGGGAGGCGCGCCGGCCCTCGATGGAGGCCATCAGCGAGGTCTCCTCTCCCGAGACGAAGGCGCCCGCGCCCTTGAATATCTTGACGTCGAAGTCGAGCTTGGACCCGAGGATGCCCTTGCCGAGCAGGCCCTGCTTCCTGCAGGCTTCGACCGCCTTGGTCACGTTCTCCACGGCCAGGGGGTACTCGTTGCGCACGTACACGAACCCCGAACGGGCGCCGATGGCGTAGGCGCCGATGATCATGCCCTCGAGCACGCTGTGCGGGTTGCCTTCGAGCAGGCTGCGGTCCATGTAGGCGCCCGGATCGCCCTCGTCCGCGTTGCAGACCACGTATTTCAGGCCGCAGGCGATGCTCCTGCAGATCTCCCACTTCCTGCCGGTCGGAAAGCCGGCGCCGCCACGGCCCCGCAGGCCCGAGGCCGAGACCTCGGCGATGACCGCCTCCGGGCTCATGCCGGAGAGGACCTTCTGGAGGGCCTTGTAGCCGTCGAGGGCCAGGTAGTCGGCGAGGTCCGTAGGGTCGATGAAGCCGTTGCCCCCGAGGATGAGGCGCTTCTGCTTCTTGTAGAACGGCACGTCGTGCTCGGCCGCGATCTTCTTTCCGGTCGCCTCGTCGCTGTAGAGGAGGCGCTCGATGAGCTCGTCGCCAAGCACGGTCTTGTCCACCACCTCGCAGACGTCCGCGAGCTGGAGCCTCTGATAGAAGATGCCCTTGGGCTGGAGCACGACGATGGGACCGCGCTCGCAGAACCCGTGGCACCCGGTCTGGCGCACCGAGACCTTGTCTTCGAGGCCGCGCTTCCTGACCTCGTCGCGGAAGGCCTGGGCCACCTTGAGACAGCCGTAGGCGTGGCAGCCCGTGCCGCCGCACACGGTGATGCAGGGCATGTCCTTGCTCCTGGAGCCAGCTATCTCCGCCCGCAGCTTGTCGAGTCCTTGGGAGTCCATGTTATCGGTCCTTGTCGTCGGGCCGGCCCTGGGCGCGGCACCGGCAGCCCTCGACGATCTTGGGGATGTCCGCGGTCTTGGCCTGGCCGTGATACTCGCCGTCCGCGATGACGATGGGGCCCAGCGCGCAGGCGCCCACGCAGTTGACGGTCTCCAGGGTGAATTCCCGGTCCGGGGTGGTCTGGCCCGCCGAGACCTTGAGTTCCCGCTCGAACTCCTCGACGATGCGGGGCGCCCCGCGCACGTGGCACGCGGTGCCGGAGCAGACCGTGACCACATGCTTGCCGCGCGGCTCGAGGCTGAAGGCCTTGTAGAAGGTGAGGACGCCGTAGACGTCGCTCTCCGAGACGCGCAGGTGCTTGGCGATGCGCGCCACGGCCTCGGGCGGGATCCAGCCGAATTCGGCCTGGGTCTGGTGCAGGGCTTGGATGAGTTCGGACTGGACAGGCTCGAGGCCTTCCACGACAGCTTCGATGTTCGCCATGGTTCCCCCGGGGAGACTTATCTCAGGACAAGAAGAATAATAAATATGGGCGGCTCACGGCTAGAGACCCAGGAACACGACCGCGATCCCGCATAAGAGGATGGCTCCGCCCGCCAGGGCGTGGGTGTAGCGCTCGAGGGCTTTCCAGCGCAGGGCGTTGAGGCCCAGGCTGGCCGCAGTCACCAGGGTCAGCATGGCGCCGATGGTGGACACCCCGAAGGCGGCCGTGACCATGGCGACCCCGGACCAACTGTGGGCCAAGGCGGGGTACATGACCACCGGGATGAGGGGCTCGCATGGCCCGAAGATGATGACCGTGAAGAGGATCCAGGGGGTGATGTCCGCTTTGGCGCGGTCGTGCGGGTGTTCATGCTCGGCCTCGGCGTGGCCGTGCTCGTGGTCGTGGACGATCCCGTCCGCGTGGCCGTGGCCATGGGAGTGCGGCTCCCCGGACCAGGCCTTCTTCAAGCCCCAGACGGTGTAGAGGAACCCGAAGATCAGAAGCAGCCACGACGCGATCTGTCCGCGGCGCGCCTCGATGGGCAGGAGGGACTGCGCTGCCGCTCCCAAGGCCATCCCTCCCAGCCCGAGCAGCACCCCGCTGCTGATGTGGCCCAGGCCGCAGAGGAAGGTGATGGTGGCCGTCTTGCGCAAAGACCAGCCCCGAGCCTTGCTCATGGCGATGAACGGGATGTAGTGGTCCGGGCCGAGCACCGTGTGCAGGGCCCCGAGGGTCCCGGCGGTCGCGGTCAGGGCCAACAGGTCTGCGTGCATACACTGGTGTCAGACGTTAAGCGACAACGGCATCCGTTTCTTAACGTCTGACACCTTAATGGGTCACCTGGGCGAAGAAATCGTTGCCCTTGTCGTCGATGAGTATGCCGGCCGGGAAGTCCTCCACCTCGATGGCCCACACGGATTCCATGCCGAGCTCGGGGTAGTCGAGGACCGAGACCTTCTTGATGTTCCGCTCGGCCAGGATGGCGGCCGCGCCGCCGATGGAGCCGAGGTAGAACCCTCCGTGCTTCTTGAGGGCAACGGTCACGGAAGCGGCGCGGTTGCCCTTGCCGATGCTCACCATGGATCCTCCGGCGGACATGAACGCGTCCATGTACGCGTCCATGCGTCCGGAGGTCGTGGGGCCGAAGGAACCGGAAGGCTTGCCTGCGGGCTTTTTGGCCGGGCCCGCGTAGTAGACCGGGTGGTCCTTGAAATACTGCGGCAGGCCTTCTCCGCGGTCGAGCCGCTCCTTGAGCTTGGAGTGCGCGATGTCGCGGGCCACCACGATGCGGCCCGTGAGGAGCACGCGGGCGCCCACCGGGTGCTTGGAGAGCTCGGCGAGGATGTCCTTCATGGGGCGGTCCAAGTTCACGGACACGGCTCCGGGGTCCCTGGCCTCGACGCGGCATTCCGCGGGGATGAGCCGGCCCGGGTCGCGCTCCATCTCCTCGAGCCAGACCCCGTCCCGGTCGATGCGGCCGAGGATGTTGCGGTCCGCGGAGCAGGACACGCCGATGCCGATGGGACACGAAGCTCCGTGCCTCGGCAAGCGCACCACGCGCACGTCGTGCGCGAAATACTTGCCGCCGAACTGGGCGCCGTAGCCTATGGAGCACGCGGCTTTCCAGAGCTCGTTTTCCAAGCCGAGGTCCCGGAAGGCTTGGCCCAGGACGGTGCCCTTGGAGGGCAGGCCGTCGAGGTAGCCCGCGGACGCGAGCTTCACGGTCTTGAGGCAGGCCTCGGGCGAAGTCCCGCCCACCACGATGGCGATGTGATACGGCGGGCAGGCTGCCGTGCCCAGGGCCTTCATCTTCTCCACGAGGAACGGCTTGAGGGCCGCTGGGGAGAGCCGCGCCTTGGTCTCCATGGAGAGGCTGGTCTTGTTGGTCGAGCCCCCGCCCTTGGTGATGAAGAGGAAGTCGTACTCCATGCCGTCGGTGGCGAGGATGTCGATCTGGGCGGGCAGATTATTGCCCGTGTTGGCTTCCTCATACATGGTCAGAGCAGCCACCTGCGAGTACCTGAGGTTGTGGTCCGCGTAAGCCTTCCAGATGCCCTTGGACAGGGCTTCGGCGTCGCGGCCCCCGGTCCAGACAGCCTGACCTTTCTTGCCGAGCACGGTCGCGGTGCCGGTGTCCTGGCAGGAGGGGAGCTCGAACTTGGCCGAGATCGCCGAGTTCCAGAGCAGGGCCAGGGCCACGGACTTGTCGTTGGCCGAGGCTTCGGGGTCCTTGAGGATGGATGCTACTTGCTCCTGGTGCGAGGTCCGCATCAGGAAGGAGACGTCCCGAACGGCCTCGTAGGCCAGAGTCGAGAGAGCCGAAGGGTCGACCATGAGGACCTCGGCCCTGTTGAACTTCGAGGTCCGGACCGCTTTGGCGTCGAGGAGGCGGTACTTCACGCGCTTCTTCTTCAAGGGGAACATCTCCCCATAACGGAAGGGAGCGGCCTTCTCTTCGGATTGGGGGCGGGAGCGGGTGGTGGTCGCCATGGGATGGCCTCCTTCAGACTGAGCTCTGCATGAGGTCCATCAGGGACCTGGCGCGGCTGTCCTTGGGATCCAGGTCCAGGAGCCTCTTGAGCGTGGCCAGGGCGTTGGTGGTCTGATGGGTGTTCATGTAGGCCGTGGCCAGATGAAAGAGCGCGGCCGTGTCCTCCTTGTCGATCTGGAGGAGCTTCTCGAGGTAGAGGATGCTCTTCTTGTGGTCCGATTTGGCCAGGGCGATGATGGCGAGATGGTAGTAGGCCATCCTGGACTCAGGGCATTTCTTGAGGAGCTCCAGGAAGCACTTCTGCGCCCTGGCCTTCTCCCCGCGGTGGTAGTAGGCCACGCCGAGCCAGTACTGGGCCATGGCGATGTTCTGGTTGAGCCCGGAGCACTTCTCCAGCATCGTGATGGCGTTCTTCAGCTGGCCCATCCGGTAGTAGGTCGTTCCGAGGTGGTAGTAGGCCAGGGCAGCGTCCGGGTGGTCCTTGATGATGTCGCGGAACACATCCACGGCCGCGTCGAGCATGCAATAGGTGTAGAAGGCGTTGCCCAAGGAGAGCCTGGTCGAGAGGTGGCCCGGATGGTCCTGCAGGTTGTGGAGGATGTCGTCCACCATGGCCTCGCCGGGGGAGAGCTCCTTGAGGCGTTCGATCTCCTGGGCATACTTCTCTAGCATGGCATCCTCCGGGAAACGGGCGCTGAGCGCCGGTCGCTTGAACTTTGTCCCATCCTAGAACATTTGCCTCCAGGGCGCAATCCGGCCGCCCCATTATCTATAATGGCCGCATGAGGGGGCCGGCCTGCATCCTTATGGTCGACGACGATGATGATTTCGCGGCCGGCATCCGGCTGATCCTGGAGAGCCGCGGATACGAGTTCCACCGCGCCGCGACCTTCCCTGAAGGGCTGGCCATGCTCGCCAAGGTGCGCCCTCACCTGATCATCCTGGATGTGGTCATCGGAAACAAGGCCGAGGGCTTCTCCTTCGCCCGGACCCTGCGCACTGATGCGAGCCTTTCGGACTTCGCCTCGGTCCCCATCCTGACCATGACAGGCATGCGCTCCCAGACGAAGTTCTCCTTTCCCGAGCCGCCGCACCAGGCCGTCTATACGGCTGGCGATGAGTTCCTGGAGAAGCCCGTGGAACCCAGGGTCCTGCTGAAGACCGTGGCCGCACTCCTTGGCGGGAAGCGTTAGTCGATCGTCAGGCGTATCTCGCCCACTCCCCTGCCTCCGCGCACGGTCGCGAGCTCCTTGCACTCGGGGCATTCCATGACCGGCATGGCGTCGTGGGGGTCGACCTCCCCGGGTGAACAGGGCTTCTTGTGTCCGCAGGAGGGGCATTCGAGGGAGGGGTAGACCAGGTCCAGATCGAGAGAGGCGCCTGCCATGGGGGTGTCCTGGCAGGCCACGGCAAAGCCCTGCCTGAAGGCTGCCTCGGAATGCATCTCCAGGAGCCCGATGCGGATGCTGACCCGCTGGACCTTGGTTCCTGATGGGAGCTTCTCGCGTCCAAGGATCTCCTTGACGATGTTGTGGATGAGGGCGTGTTCGTGCATCCCTTTTTATACCACGAACAACGAGGCCAAGGCAACTGAATTCGGCTTATGCTTAATAAGGAAGACTAATGGGGTCAGGGGGCGATGGCGGGGCGGGGGCCGAAGGAGCGCAGGTGGTCAAGGAACTGCTGGACCGCGACGCTGGCCTTCCCGCCTTTTCGCGTGACGATGCACAGCCTCCTCTGGAGGCGGGGATGGGAGATGCGCACGACGCGCAGGCTGCCCTGCCTGGCCTCGCCCTGGGCCGCGTCCTCCGGCACGATGGCGACCCCTGCCCCGGCCGCGACCGCGCTCTTGACCGTCTCGATGTTGTCGAGCTGGAGCTTCACGTTGAGATGGAGGCCGTGGCTGCGCAGGGTCTTGTCGAGCGCTTGCCGGGTGGGCGAGGATGGGTCGAGGGAGATGACGTCCTGTCCCTGGAGCTCCTTGAGGTCGATCTCGCCCCGCGAGGCCAGAGGGTGGTCCGGAGGGCAGATGAGGACCATCTCCTCGGTCAAGAAAGGCAGGATCGCGATCCCCTTGCGTTTCGGCGGGTAGGCCATGATGCTGAGGTCCACGCGGCCGCGCAGGATCTCCTCGCAGATGCGGCTGCCCTTCTGGTAGTCGATGTCGACTTGCACGCCCGGGTGGTCGGCCAGGAAATCCCGCACGCAGTTCTGGAGGATGTGCGGCCCAACGCTGTAGATGGAGCTCACGCGCACGCGGCCGGGTTCTCCGGCCGAGGCGAGATGGCGGATCCGCTCCAGGGAGGATTCGTAGGTCGTGACGATCCTGCGGGACAAGCGGTAGAAGATGAGGCCGGCCGGGGTCAGGCGCAAGGGGGTGCGGTTGCCGCGGCCCACCAGAGGGCAGCCCAGGGAGCGCTCCAGGTTCTTGATCTGCTGGCTCACCGCGGACTGGGTCAGGTAGTTGAGCTCCGCAGCCTTCGAGAAGCTTCCGGTGTCGGCGAGGTCGCGGAAGACCTTGCAGGTCTCGATGAGCATGGCGTGATTGTAGCACATATCCATAAGCACGACTAATAGGTGCATCAGGATTATTCATTTGCGGCCAAGTCCGGCGCGTGTTACTATATTCTGGAGATGCAGGCGGCAAGGCTGCAAGAGGTCTAACAAGAGGATATGAATACATCCAGCGATCCCGGTCTCGTCTCGGAGGTGCGCCGCTACGGCCACTTCGACGTGGATGGGTGCTACAACTGCGGGAGCTGCGCGTGCGTCTGCGAGCTCGCGGAAGACGGGTCGCTCTTCCCGCGGAAATCCTTGAGGTCCGCCCAGCTGGGCCTGAGGGACCGGCTGCTCTCGAGCCTGGAACCCTGGCTCTGCTACTACTGCGGCGACTGCTCCAAGACCTGTCCCAGGCAGACCGAGCCGGGCGAGTCCATGATGACCCTGCGTCGGTTCCTGACCGCCCAGTACGATTGGACGGGCCTTTCCGCCAGGATGTACCGGTCCAAGTGGTGGGAGCTCGGCATGATCGGCGTGGTGGGCCTGCTCACGGGCTGGATCATGTCCATGCTCATGGCCGGCCTGCCCACGGACCTCACGGTCCAGGGCGGCGTGAAGATCAACGAGTTCCTGCCCATGGCGAGGGTCCACGCCTTCGACTGGGCCATGGCCGCGGTCCTGACCTTCTTCCTCCTCTCCAACGTGACGCGGTTCTTCTGGTTCACCATGCTCCGTGACGGAGACGCCCCGCCCCTGCGCTCCTATCTCTCCGAGCTCCAGACCCTGGTCTGGGACGGCGCGACCCAGATCCGGTTCCGGGACTGCGGCACGAACATCCCGCGCTGGACCAAGCACCTCCTGCTGGTCACGGGCTATGGGCTGATGTTCTCGCTCATCGTGTTATTCCTGCCGTGGTTCCAGACCGAGAACCTCTACCCCGTCTGGCATCCCCAGCGCTGGCTGGGCTACTACGCCACCATCGTCCTGACCGTCTTCACGGTCGAGATCCTCTGGAGCCGCTTGGGGAAGGAGGAGCAGATCCATAAGTTCTCGGACTTCAGCGACTGGCTCTTCCCCATCCTGCTCCTCCTCACGACCCTCACGGGCATCGCGGTCCATGTCTTCCGCTACGCGGGCATGCCCTACCCCATGTTCTGCGCTTATTTCGCCCACATGATGGTGGCGGTCCCGATGCTCACCGTGGAGGTCCCGTTCGGGAAGTGGGCGCACATCGCCTATCGGCCGCTCGCGGCCTATTTCCAGGCGGTCAGGAAGAACGCGGCTTTGCGGCGACCGGCCGAGGGCGCGGCCCTCGGGACCGGGACCCAGGCCCAGGCGGCATGAGACCATGAACGAATCCGACTCCAACCACGGTAAGAAGGTCGGCGCCGCGCTGGTGGTGGGCGGCGGCATCGGCGGCATGCAGGCGGCCCTGGATTTCGCGGCCGCCGGGATCAAGGCCTACCTCGTGGACCGCAGCCCCTGCATCGGCGGGGCCATGGCCCAGCTCGACAAGACCTTCCCGACGAACGACTGCTCGATGTGCACCATGGCGCCAAGGCTCGTGGAGATCAGCCGGCACAAGGACATCGAGATCATCCCCTTGGCGGAGGTGGAGAAGGTCTCGGGCCGCGTCGGCGACTTCAGCGTCTCCCTGCGCCAGCGACCCCGCTTCGTCAACGAGAAGTGCACCGGGTGCGGGGCCTGCCTCTCGGCCTGCCCCCTGGGCAAGCTCAAGCCCTCCGACGACCCTAAGAAGCCCCAGCCCATCCCGGACGAGTACAACGAGGGCCTGAGCACCAGGCCGGCCATCTATATCCCCTATCCGCAGGCCGTGCCGAACTTCGCGGTCGTGGACCCCGAACGCTGCCTGCACCTCAAGACCGGGAAATGCAAGCTCTGCCTGAAGGCCTGCCAAGCCGGCGCCATCGACTTCACCCAGAAGGAACGCGAGATCATCGTGAAGGTGGGCGCGGTCGTGGCAGCACCTGGCTACAAGCTCATCGACCCCAAGGTCAAGCCTGACTACGGTTATGGAACCTATAAGAATGTTGTCACGGCCCTGGAGTTCGAGCGCCTGCTCTCGGCCTCGGGCCCACACCTGGGCAAGGTCCTGCGGCCCTCGGACAAGACCGAGCCCAAGCGCATCGCCTTCATCCAATGCGTGGGCTCGCGCGACAACGAGCGGGACTATTGCTCCGCGGTCTGCTGCATGTACGCCACCAAGGAGGCCCTCCTGGCCAAGGAGCACTTGAGCCCAGACCTGCAGTGCGACATCTATTTCATGGACCTGCGCGCGTTCAGCAAGGGCTTCGAGGAATACTACAACCGGGCCAAGTCCCACGGGGTGAACTACATCCGCTGCCGGGTCCCGAAGCTCTCCGAGGACCCCGCGACGCGGAACATCTCCTTGTCCTTCCTTACGGAGGACGAGACCAAGCGCCAGGCCGAGTACGACCTGGTCGTGCTCTCCGCCGGGCTCAAGCCCAACCCCTCGTCGGCGGCGCTGAAGGGCACGCTGGGCCTGGAGTTCGACGAGCACGGCTTCTGCGTCACCAAGCCCTTCGCCCCGGTCGAATCCGGGCGCGAGGGGATCTTCGTGGCAGGGGTGTTCACCGAGCCCAAGGACATCCCCGAGACCGTCATCCAGGCCAGCGGCGCGGTCGCCAAGGCCATGGAGATCCTCGCCCCGGCCAAGGGCGAGCTTCTCGCCAAGAAGGACTACCCCGCCGAGATCCCCGTCGCGGGCCAGGAACCCAGGGTGGGAGTGTTCATCTGCCACTGCGGGACGAACATCGCTTCCGTGGTGGCGGTGCCGGAGGTCGTGGCTTACGCCAAGAGCCTGCCGAACGTGGAGCACGCGGAGAACGTGCTCTACGCCTGCGCCAACGACTCGCAGGAGAAGATCAAGAAGACCATCGTCGAGAAGGGCTTGAACCGCGTCATCGTGGCGGCCTGCACCCCGAGGACGCACGAGCCCCTGTTCCGCAACACGATCCGCGAGGCGGGCTTGAACCCCTACCTCTTCGAGATGGCGAACATCCGGGACCAGTGTTCCTGGGTGCACATGTCCGAGCCCGGTCCGGCCACCCGCAAGGCCAAGGACCTCGTGCGCATGGCCTTGGCCAAGTCGCGGCTCCTGGAGCCCCTCCAGAAGAAGCAGGTGCCCATCCAGAAGGGCGTCCTGGTCATCGGCGGAGGGCTGGCCGGCATGACCGCGGCCCTGACCCTGGCCCGCCAGGGGTTCCCCGTGCGCCTCGTGGAGCGGGATCCTGAGCTGGGCGGGATGATGAGGCGTTCGCATTTCCTGCTGGAGCCGGAGGCCGACCCACAGAAGCATCTGCGGCGGCTCATCGAGGATGTGAAGGCTGAAAAGAACATCACGGTCTTCACCGGGACCAAGATCGCGGCGATCGAAGGCTGCGTCGGAAACTTCAAGTCCCGGCTTGCCGTCGTCGGCAAGCCGGAAGTCTCGGTCCTTCATGGGGCTGTCATCGTGGCCACGGGGGCCAGAGAGCACAGGCCGGAGGAATATCTATACGGCAAGAACCCTTCGGTGCTCACCCAACTCGAATTGGAGGAACGGCTCTCTGCCGGCGGCTGGAACGCCCAGCCGCCGAGAATGGTCGTCATGATCCAGTGCGTGGGTTCGAGAGACGAGAAGCGGCCCAACTGCAGCCGCGTCTGCTGCGGGGAGGCGGTCAAGAACGCCCTTAAGATCAAGGAGCTCTCCCCTGAGACGAGCGTCTACGTCCTGTTCCGGGACGTGCGCACCTACGGGTTCAAGGAGGCCTACTACACCGAAGCCCGTCGCCAGGGAGTGGTGTTCGGCCGCTATGATGAGACGCGCAAGCCCTCGGTCGCCGAGGAGGGGGGGCGGCTCCGGGTGACTGTCTGGGAGCCCGTCGCCAGGGCCGAGGTGGTCATCCCCGCGGACCTGGTGGTCCTCTCCGCGGCCACCGTGCCCCATCCGGAGAACAAGGACCTAGCCCAGATGCTCAAGGTGCCGCTCGATCCCAACGGCTTCTTCCTCGAGGCGCACATGAAGCTGCGGCCCGTGGACTTCGCGACCGAGGGAGTCTTCCTCTGCGGCGCCGCGCACTTCCCCAAGACCCCGGACGAGACCATCGCCCAGGCCTTGGCCGCGGCCGCCCGGGTCGCCGCGATGCTGGCCAACGACACCATGGCGCTCGAGGCCAACATCTCGCAGGTCATCGACGAGAACTGCGACGGCTGCGCCTACTGCGTGGATCCCTGCCCCTACAAGGCGGTGACTCTCCTGGAGTACATGCGCGAGGGCGCCATCAAGAAGATCGTGGAGGTCAACGAGAGCCTCTGCAAGGGCTGCGGCGTCTGCCAGGCCACCTGCCCGAAAAAGGGCATCTCGGTCCGAGGCTTCATGCTCAATCAGATCTCAGCCATGGCCGAGGCGGCCCTTTCCCCTGCGCCGCTGGAGCCGGCGGCGGAGCCGAAGAGGGAGGAGGTACAGACCTTATGAAACCGCCATCCGCCCCCACGACTACTTGCCTCCCCGCGGGGGAGGCAAGTGGCACGGAGGCAAGTGAAATCCAAAACCCCGACCCGCTGGTGATCGCCTTCTGCTGCAACTGGTGCTCCTATACGGGGGCGGACCTCGCGGGCACCTCCCGCCTGCAGTATCCGCCCAATGCCAGGATCGTCCGGGTCATGTGCTCGGGCATGCTGCGGGTGCCACCCGGGCGATTGCCACTACATCGACGGCAACCTCAAGACCGAGAAGCGCGCCGAGGCCATCAAGCTCATGCTGGAGGACTTCGGCCTGGAGCCGGAGCGGTTCAGGCTGGAGTGGGTCTCGGCCGCGGAAGGCCCCCGCTTCGCCCAGGTGATGCAGGAGATGATCGACGGCGTCAAGCGCCTGCCGCCGAGCTCTTACAAGGCGGGGTGAGGGAGACATGGCAGACTTCGTGAAGCTGTTCGACGGGAAGAAGTACATGTGGGACGGAAAGGAGGTCCCGTCGGCTCTCGACGCGACGGATATCGAGGCCCGCTATGTCCAGGCGGGCTTCGAGGCCCGCGTCGCGGGAGAGGGAGGAGGGTTCCTGGTTTACACCCGCCGGGTGGCGGCCGAGCAGTCCGCCGCGGGCTGAGCGACGGGCATCGAGGGTATCGGACGACGTCGTCATCGAAAATAGAATAGGAGGAACACATGGCTGCAAAGGTAGCGGAGGAGTGGCTGAACATATGCGGAGGCTGCGAAGTGAGCATCCTCGACATCGG
>JACRNU010000054.1 GCA_016234805.1 Elusimicrobiota bacterium | reverse complement strand
CTCGACTGGGAACGAACGACGTTTCTTGGCCATTTCCAGCTCCTTAACTTCAGACATTGTACCATGCCTCTCTTTTTGGAGCCGGTCACGGCCCTACACAACGGCTACGTCAAACTGTCCAGCCCAGGGGCGCAGTCCACCTCTTTCTCTTGAATCGCCAGGACTCTCGCCCGCTCCAATTCCAAACGATAGCGATCTCTCTCTTGGGTGACCGCCATCAGCTCGCCCGTTCGATCCTTCGCATGAAGGCCATTGGCAGCCAGTTTGGTCGCAAGAAGTTCTCCGTAGAATTCTGGTGCAATGAGGCCATCCTCCAGGGCGACTTCAGCGACTTTCAGGTAATAGGCGTACCTATCCCAGTCCCCCAAAGCCATGCATTCATGCAGGACATCTCCAAGATAGGCTTCGTGGAGACTCCGCTGGTCGCCCCTATCGAGCTGGCGGACCTCGCGATGCATCCATTCCAGAACCGCAGCCGAGTGTGAGTGCATCCTGAATTCCGAGTATTTCTGCGCGATGCCATAGAATTCGGCCAAGGGAAAGCGCCCTTCGATAAATCCTTCATGTGTGTGTGGAGAGCCACCGGTGCCAAGCAATCGCAATGTTCTCCTTTGTGATGGTGCAATCCTTGAAACTCAAGGCTGCGACCAAGGGGTCGAAGTCTGATCCCAAAGGGGTGGAACCGTCGAACTTGTCAACAATCTGTTGAAGCAGTGCGAAATCATCGTTAGTCATCGTTCCTCCAAGGCCCACGGTTCGTCTCGCTGGACGTCTCTAGACAGTATAACCGCGGACATGTCAATGGTCAAGTAAAAAATGCTTGTATTTCATCAGTAATTCAGCAACAGTATCAGTAATCAGTAACAGTAATTCAGTAACAGTAATCAGTTATCAATCAGTCAGTGCTGAGTGCTGTGGGGTGGGCTCCTGGGGGCTGCACCCCGGACCACGGGAGGCATGGACCGATGAACAACATGGGCCTTGACAGGTTTCTACTGACATATTATACTGTTAGCGATTCGCTAACTAATGGCATACAACATCGAATGACGAAACGAAGTCTTTCCAAGCGGGAAGGTGACTTGATCCTAGCCCTTGAGTGGGACAAGCAAAGTCTCGTCACCATCAAGGACATCATGCGCCGGCTACGCTGCTCCAATGCGTATGCGCGCTATCTGGCGCACACCCTCCACAAGAAGGGCTGGCTGGAGACCCTGGCCAAGGGCCACTATCAGCTCATAGGAGCGGCACGGGGGCCAAAAGGGGTCCCTGACATGAACCCCTACGGGGTGGTGGCTCGCCTGTTTCCAAAGCCATACTTCCTGGCCTATCATTGGGCCGGCACCCACCACGGACTGCTCACGCAAGTCTCTTATGTGACCCATGTCGCGGTATTGCGCCCCAAGGCCCCGATGGAATTCAAAAACATCCGTTTCGAATTCATCAAACTCGCCAAGAAGCGCTTCTTCGGCTATGCGGAAGCCACGATCATGGGGGAGAAGGTCCTCATCGCCGACAGAGAGCGCACACTGCTCGACGCTTTGGACCGTCCGACCCTTATCGGGGGAATCGAGGCCTCGGCCCAATCCGTCTTCCATGCCGGGAAGAAGTGGGACGCGGGGAGAATCCTGGAATACCTCCGGCGTTTTGATGACAGCGCCCTAGCCCGCCGCTTCGGCTACCTCTGCCAGACGCTGCGCATCGTTCTGCCCGAGGATTTGACGGCCTATCTCTCCAGCCAAGTAAAGAAGGACGCTGCCTACCTGGGGTCGCCGAAGAGATGGGGAACGCAAGGAGATCGTGACAAGCGCTGGAACCTCATCCTGAACGTGCCGCGCGAGGAACTCATGGGGGAGGTCCGCATCGGATGACCGCAGCGTTTGCGGGCAAACGCAAGGAAATGGTTGAGCCAAGCGGGCGAATACCATGATCGAGCAGCGCTACGCGGAGCTTTTCACGCAGGGTTCCCAGGTGAGGATCGAGATTGCCGAACGCGAGATCGCGCTGACCTATGTCCTCAAGATTCTCGATGACGCGGGGCTGCTCAAAACCTTGGCCTTCAAAGGGGGGACTTGCCTGCGCAAGTGCGTGTACGGCAAGGCGACTCGTTTCTCCGTGGACTTGGACTTCACGAGCGTCGGCACCATGGTCGCGGACGACGTGATCCTGACGGCTGTGGAAGCCCTCGGGAAGCCCGCCTACGGGCTCTCGTTCGAGATAGACGCCAAGGACTTCTACGTGTCGGATGATGGGCTGTCCTGCGGAGCGAACGTCAAGTACCGTCATGACTGGAGCCAGGGCACGTTCAAGCTGGAAATCAGCCTGAGGGAAGCGCCCTCCCTGCCGCTGCAGGACATGCCGCTCATCCCACAGCCTTATTCCAAGTACCTGGAGTTCAAGCCGTTCGCAATCCAAAGCTTCCAGTTCGAGGAATTGCTGGCCGAGAAGATCCGCGCCTCGTCTCAGCGGGTCCGCTCTCGGGACCTCTACGACCTGGCCAAGGCGGCGGAGCGGCCGATCAAGGCCCAGCTCATCCGGAGCTTGGCGGCCATCAAGTGCTGGAACGTGGGGAAGCCCTTCGAGCCTGAGCGTCTCCTGGAGCGTCTCCGTTCAGGGAGGTACGACTGGGACGACCTGCGCCAGTTCGTCCGCAAGAGCGAGAAGATCGACCCGGAGAGACTGATCTCAGCCTGCGAGAAACGCTACCGCTTCCTGCTCGATCTCTCGGAGGGGGAGAAGCGCCTCATAGCGGACGCCAAGCGCAGGCAGCTCAAGGACCTGCCGCGCACCTTGCTCAAGGAAGCGGGCCAGTGGGATCGCCCTCCCTTGGGCCGGCCCATTTTGTAGAATGGGACTCATGGGGAAAACCAAAGCCGCTCCCCGGCGCAGCGCCCGGACCGTTCCCATAAAAAGGCTCTGGGTCCAGGTCCGCGGCGCGGTGCAGGGCGTGGGCTTCCGGCCCTTCGTGTTCCGGCTCGCTTCCGACCTCAAGCTCAAGGGCTGGGTCAACAATTCCAGCGCCGGGGTGACGATCGAGGTCGAAGGCGGCCTGCCCGAGTTGGAGTCCTTCCTCGGCCGGCTCGTGGACGAGAAGCCCCCGAACTCCATCATCGAGGGTCTCGAGCACTCCTATCTCGACCCGGTCCCCTACAACGGATTCGAGATCCGGGCGAGCGAGGCCGGGGGCCGCAAGACCGCTCTGGTCCTGCCCGACATCGCGACCTGCCCTGCCTGCCTTGCCGACATCCTTGACCCGGACAACAGACGCCACCGCTACCCATTCACGAACTGCACGCACTGCGGGCCGCGCTACAGCATCATCGAAGCCCTGCCCTACGACCGGCCCAACACCACGATGCGGGGCTTCGCCATGTGCGCCGAGTGCCGGAGGGAATACGTTGACCCGTCGGACCGGAGGTTCCACGCCCAGCCCACCGCCTGCCCGGCCTGCGGCCCGCGTCTCGTACTGCGGGACGCTGCGGGCAAGACGCTCGCGTCCGGCGACGCTGCGCTCGCGCAAGGAGCGCAAGCCCTGCGGGACGGGAAGGTCGTGGCGGTCAAGGGCGTGGGCGGGTTCCATCTCATGGCGGACGCATCCAACGAAGCCGCGGTGAAGACCCTGCGGTCCCGGAAACACCGCGAGGAGAAGCCCTTCGCGGTCCTGTTCCCATCGCTCGATTCGGTCCTGTCCTGCGCCAAGGCCTCCGAGGCCGAGCGCCGGGCCCTGACCGCGCCCGAGGCCCCCATCGTGCTCCTGGCCAGGAGGCTTGGCCGAGGCTCCGGCGTCTGCGGACTCGTGGCCCCAGGCAGCCCGCGCATCGGCGCCATGCTCCCGTCGAACCCCCTGCACCACATCCTCATGCGCGACCTGGGCTTTCCCGTGGTGGCCACGAGCGGCAACCTGTCGGAGGAGCCCATCTGCATCGACGAGGGGGAGGCGCTCTCCAGGCTCGGCTCCATCGCGGACCTCTTCCTCGTCCACGACCGGCCCATCGCCCGGCACGTGGACGATTCCATCGTCCGCGTCATGGAGGGCAGGACCCTCATCCTGCGCCGCGCCCGGGGCTTCGCGCCCCTGCCGGTGAGGCTGTCCATCCCGGAGGACCGGCCTCTGCGTCCCACGCTCGCGCTGGGGGGCCACCTCAAGAACACGGTCGCGGTCACGGTCGAGGACGGGGTCCACCTCAGCCAGCACATCGGCGACCTGGGGAGCCTAGCCTCGACCGAGGCCTTCGAAGCCGTGATCTCCAGCCTCTCGAAGCTCTACGGCTTTTCGCCTGAGCTCGCGGTCTGCGACAGCCATCCGGACTACCACTCCACGAGGCGCGCGCAAAAGTGCGGGCTGCCGGTCTTGAAGGTTCAGCACCACCTGGCGCACGCCCTCTCCTGCATGGCGGACAACCGGCTTTCGCCCCCGGTGCTCGGGATCGCGTGGGACGGCACCGGCTATGGGCCGGACGGCACGGTCTGGGGCGGGGAGTTCCTCGCGGTCCGGCGCCACGGATTCTCCCGGGCCGCGCACTGGCGGACCTTCCCCCTGCCGGGCGGGGAGAAAGCCGTGGCCGAACCCAGACGCTCCGCGTTCGGCCTGCTCTTCGAAGCTTTCGGCGGAGACCAGGAAGCGCTCTCGAAGCCTCCCCTGTCCGAGGCTTTCTCTTCCGCGGAGCTGAGGCTTCTCCGGGACATGTGCCTCAAGGGAGTCGGGACCCCGGCTACTTCAAGCGTCGGGCGCCTCTTCGACGCGGTCGCCTTCCTGGCGGGACTCCGGGGAAGGAACGCGTTCGAGGGGCAGGCTGCCATGGACCTCGAAGCCGCGGCTGAAGGCTCGGACGAGAAGGGCCGCTACCCGGTGACGCTTTCCGACGGACCCGGACCGCTCATCCTGGATTGGGCGCCCATGCTCCGCGGCATCCTCGCGGACAGGGGAGCCGGAGCTCCGGCTGGGACCGTGGCCCTCAAGTTCCACCGGACCCTGGCGGCCGCGGTCGCGGCAACCGCGTCCGCGGTGGGCATCAAGAAAGTGGCTCTCAGCGGGGGATGCTTTCAGAACGCGCTCCTGACCAGGGAGACCATATCGGCTCTGGCCGCAGCCGGGTTCGAGCCCTACTGGCATCAGCGCGTGCCCCCCAACGACGGGGGCATCGCGCTCGGCCAGGCCGCGGCCGCGGCCATGGGCTGGAAGGACGCCTCAAGGCCGTCCGAGGGAGGGATTTAAAATGTGTCTCGCGGTGCCGGGGAAGATCATCAGCATCCAGGAGGGGGCAGATCCCCTGTCCCGGATGGGAGAAGTGAGCTTCGGAGGCGTGGTCAAGGAGGCCTGCCTGGCCTACGTGCCTGAAGCCAAGGTGGGCGACTACGCCATCGTGCACGTGGGGTTCGCGCTCAGCATCCTCGACGAGGAGGAAGCGAAGAGGACCCTGGACTACTTCAGGCAGTTGGGGGAGATCGCGGAGGCGGAGGAGCGCCGATCCCCATGAAGTTCCTGGAAGAATTTAGGGACGCGGAAGGGGCCCGCCGGTACGCCGAAGCGATCGCCAAGGCGGTCACCCGGCCGTGGACCATCATGGAGGTGTGCGGCGGACAGACGCATTCCATCATCAAGTTCGGCGTGGACGAGCTCCTGCCAAAAGATCTGACCCTGGTGCACGGTCCGGGCTGTCCCGTATGCGTGACCCCGGTCGAGCTCATCGACAAGGCGGTCGCGGTCGCGGGCATGCCGGGCGTGATCTTGACCTCCTACGGCGACATGCTCCGGGTCCCGGGGACCAAGGGGGACCTTTTCTCCATGCGCGCCGCGGGAGGGGATGTCCGCATCGTCTATTCGCCGCTCGACGCGGTGAAGATCGCCGTGGAGCACCCCTCGCGCCAAGTCGTGTTCTTCGCGGTCGGGTTCGAGACCACGGCTCCGGCCAATGCCATGGCGGTCCACCAGGCCAAGCGCCTGGGGCTCGAGAACTTCTCCATCATCGTGTCGCACGTGCTCGTGCCGCCGGCCATGGAGGCCGTGCTCTCCTCTCCCGCCAACCGCGTCCAGGCCTTCCTCGCCGCGGGCCATGTCTGCACGGTCATGGGCTTCGCCGAGTACGAGCCCATCGCCGCGCGCTTCCGCGTGCCCATCGTGGTCACGGGCTTCGAGCCGCTCGACATCCTTCAGGGCATCCTCATGGCCGTACGCCAGCTTTCGGAGGGCCGCGCAGCGGTGGAGAACCAGTACAGCCGCTCCGTGCGCCGCGACGGCAACGGCCCGGCCCGGGCCCTGGTGTCCGAGGTCTTCGAGATCGTTGACCGGAAGTGGCGCGGCATCGGAAACATCCCCAGGAGCGGCCTGGGCCTCGCCGGGCCCTACCGTGATTTCGACGCGGAGAAACGCTTCGGCGTGGCAGGCCACAGCGTGGAGGAATCCGGGGAGTGCGTGAGCGGCCTCATCCTCCAGGGCTTGAAGAAGCCGCCGGAGTGCCCCGCGTTCGGGACCCGCTGCACCCCGGAACATCCCCTCGGGGCCACCATGGTCTCGTCGGAAGGCGCGTGCGCGGCGTACCACCGGTACCGCAGGTTCGGAGAAGGAGCCCTTCATGACAAAGCCTGACGCCGGCAAGCATCCCGCCCCCGGCGGGACGCCCGTGATGGAAGGCCTTTCCTGCCCGGTGCCGGTGTCGGACTACCCCAACATCCTTCTCGCTCACGGCGGCGGGGGCAGGCTCATGCACCAACTGCTCGAAGGCGTCTTCCTTCCGGCCTTCGGCAACCCCATGCTCGAGGCCCGGCACGACGGGGCGGTCGTGGAGGTCGGCGGCGCCAGGCTCGCCTTCACGACCGACGCCCACGTGGTCTCGCCGCTGTTCTTCCCCGGGGGAGACATCGGCACGCTCGCGGTCTGCGGCACGGTCAATGACCTCGCCATGTGCGGGGCCAAGCCTCTCTACCTCAGCGCGGCCTGCATCCTCGAAGAAGGGCTGCCGGTCGCGGACCTGCGCCGGATCGTCTCCTCCATGCGCTCGGCCGCGGACGCTGCCGGGGTGCGGCTCGTGACCGGCGACACCAAGGTCGTGGGCCGCGGCAAGGGCGACGGGCTCTTCATCGCCACCGCGGGCATCGGGCTCATCGAGCACAAGCTCGTCATCGCCCCTTCGAGCGTGCGGCCGGGCGACGCGGTCATCCTCAGCGGCGACGTGGGCCGTCACGGCATGGCCATCATGGCCGTGCGGGAGGGGCTCTCGTTCGAGTCCTCCATCGAGAGCGACACGGCCCCGCTCAACGGCGTCGTGGACGCCCTCCTGGCCGCCGGGATCTCGGTGCACGCCCTGCGTGACCTCACGCGCGGAGGCCTGGCGACCTGTCTCGTGGAGATCGCCGAAGCCCGCGGGGTGCGGATCGACTTCGACGAGTCCTCTGTGCCCGTGCGGGAGGACGTGGAGGGCGCCTGCGAGATGCTCGGGTTCGACCCTCTCTACGTGGCCAACGAGGGCAGGCTCATCGCCTTCGTCCCGGCGGAACAGGCGGACAAGGCGGTCGCGGCCATGCGAACCCTGCCCGTGGCCGAAGACGCCCGGGTCATCGGCAGGGTCGGAGACGAGGGCAGGCCCTGCGTCGTGCTGCGCAGCAAGATCGGCGCCAGCCGGCTCGTGGACATGCTCAGCGGGGAGCAGCTCCCCCGCATCTGCTAAACTTTCATCCATGAACACCAGCCTGCGCCACCCGCTCATCGTCGCGTGCTTCTTCGTGACGCCCCTGGTGTTCTTCACGAATCTCACCCGCAATCCCTACATCACCCAGATCTGTCTGCTCAACATCCTCGTGTGCGCCGCGGTCGCGGTGGAGTTCCTCCGGCCCGCGGGCAGCCGGGGCTCCCTGCGCCTGCCCTGGACCATGATCGACGCGCCGCTCGCGTTCGCGGCCTGCATCGCTGCCGCGAGCTGGACCGTGGCCTTCGCGGGGCACGAAGCCTTCTTCCGGCCCTCCATGCTCAGCGAGGGGGCCCGGGTCTCCATCTTCGCGCTCGTCATCATGGTCTTCCCGTTCTTCCTCGCAGCGTCCGTGTGCCGGGAGGAGTCCGCGGCGGACGCCGCGGCCCTAAAGGGCTCTCCTTCGGGTGCGCTCGCCAAACTCAAGCCCGGCGCACGCGACCCGGGCTGGGACGAATATCCCGTGGGCCGCTGGGCCGCCTTCGCCCTGGCGTGGGGAGCGGCCTGGGCGCTGTTCCCGCAGATGCGCTCGTCCCGGGCGCCGACGGGCATATGGTTCCAGGTCTGGGACGGCTACGGAGCCGCGCTCTGGGCCGGGGGCTTCGCCGCCGCAGCCTGGCTTTCCCGCGCGGGCCGGACTGCGGACTACCTGCACCTGGCCCTCCTCGCCGGGTTCCTCGCCTCCGCGTACGGGGTCCTGCAGTACTTCAACGTCGAGTTCATCTGGCCGAGCATCCTCAACCCCTACGGCGGAAGGTCCGTCTCGACCTTCGGCAACCCGAACTTCCTCTCGTCGTTCAACGTGGTGCTCCTGCCCCTGGCCGCGGCGCTCTTCCTCCACGCCCGGACCCTGTCCCGCCGCCTGATCTACGGAACGCTGTTCCTCGCCTTGGGCACCGCGATCCTCGCGAGCCTCACCCGCTCCTCGTGGGGAGGCGCGGTGGCCGGCCTGGCCCTGCTCCTGCTGTCCAAGGACATCAGGGCGCGCGTGGCGGAGGAGCCGCGGGCCGCGGGCCTGCTCGCCGGGCTCACGGTGATGATCGTGGCTTTCTGGCCGGAGAGCAGCATCGCCGGCTCCTACCACCCGAGCGTCGTGGGCCGGCTCACCGAGATCAAGACCTTCAGCCAGGCGGACGGCTACTACAGCCCGTTCCACCAGCGCCTGCTCATCTGGACCTGCTCCTGGCTGATGGGCGCTGAGAACCCGGTGACGGGCAAGGGCTGGGGACTCTTCGAGCTCTTCTACCCGTTCTATCAGGGGCACCTCCTCGACGCCGTCTCGTTCTTCCGCACCATGCGCACCCACGCGAACAACTCCCACAACGAGATCATGGAGATCTGGGCCCAGACGGGCATCCTCGGGCTCGGAGCCATGCTGTGGCTTTGGGCGGCCTTCTTCCGGAGCTTCGTGCCGGGCTGGAAGTCCGTCCGTGGCATGCGCTCGACCCTGGGCCTGGCCGCGGCCTGCGGGGTGGGGGGGATGCTCGCGGACAACCTCCTGAACGTCAGCCTCCACTTCGCCATGCCCGGCTTCATGTTCTGGTGGGCCGCTGGAGCGGCGGCGGGGACGGTCCATCCCCCGGACCGGCCCTGGAGGACCGCCGGGCCATCCCTCCCGGTGAAGGCCGCGGCCTGGGCCTCGGGCGCGCTCCTGCTTGCGATCTCCTGGTACTGGGTCTGCACCTGGTTCCGCGAAGCGCACTACTTCGAGGGGTTCAAGCTCCTCCGCGGAGGTTCGGCCGCGATCGCGGTCAAGGAGCTCGAAATCTCGAGATCTTGGGGACCCCGCGAGGTCAACTCGATCTACGAGCTCGGCAACGCCTACGCCCGGCTCGAGCGTTTTACCGACGCGGACAGGGCCTACTCCGACGCCTTGAGGGCCAACGCCGGCTATGATGAGATCTACTTCAACGTCGGGACCATCAAGAGCTCCCGGCTCGGGGCTCCGGCCCTGGCCGAGTCCTACTACCGGAGCGCTCTGGCCATCAACCCCATCTCTCCGGACATCTACACGGCCCTGAGCGCGCTCTACCTGCAGGGCTCGCCCCTGCAGATCGACAAGGCCGACCGCCTGCTCGCCCGTGCCCTCAAGATCTTCCCCAACAACCCCAACCACTGGAACAACCTGGGCTTCGTCATGAGCAACAAGGGACGCTGGGAGGAGGCGGAGAAGGCCTACTCCCGGGCGCTCGAGCTCCTCCCGGACCTGCGCGTGGCGGAGAGCAACCTGCGCGCCGCGGTCCGCAGGTCCAACCGCCCGCCGCCCCCGATCCTGGCCGCGCTCGACGCTCTCCGGGAGCTCGAGCTCCGCATGAGCCGGGGAGACTACTCGGCGAAGTCCCTGGAGCTCGCCTCCTCAGCCGCGGGCGCCCTCCCCGAATCCTCCAAAGCCCGCTTTTTGCTGGGCACCGTGCTTCTGGCTCAAGGCAGGGACAAGGACGCTCTCGGGCACCTGGAAACGGCCTCGAAGCGGGACCCGGGACTCCTCGGCGCGAGGCTCAACCTGGCCAGGACCTACATGCGCCTTTCCAGGCCGCAGGACGCGGCCCGGGAACTGAAGGAAGTCCTCAGGCTCGATCCAGGCAATGCGGATGCCCGCAACGGCCTGGCGGTCATCGGCAAGTCGCAATAAATCAGTAATGGGGATAGCATAAACCTATAGCGTGAGCCCGATGAAGAGGTCGGATTGGAGGGTCGCGGCATTGCTGGGGGCCCTCCCTGCGTGTTTCCTCATTCTTGAGGGCCGCGTTGCGGCGCAGGAGCGCGCCGTCAGCCGTCAGATGAAGCTCGGGATCATGTTCTACGAGAGAGGAGAGGACGGCCAGGCCATGGACCGGTTCATGGACGTGCTCACGCGAGGAGACGCCTCCGAGCGGCCGCTGGCCAACGAGTACATCAACCTGATCTCCCAGCGCCTCAACGCCTCGGGAACGGCCCAGCAGCCGGGATCTCCCGCTCTCCCCGCGCAGCTGACGCCCGACACCCCGGACGACGAGCCCGCGCCCGCGGTCGTCTCCCCGAAGAGCGGGAGCCGGCGGGTCCAGGCCGAGCCCGCGCCCGCCGCGGCTCCGGCCGCCAGGCCCTCCCGGGAAGTCGTGGCCGGGCCCGAGGTCGTGGTCGAGCCCGACGCGCCGAGGATGGTCTCCCCCGAGCCCAAGAGCCGCAAGCGCCCCGCGGTCTCGGCGGAGGAGGACTCCGCGACGGAAGCGGAAGCCCCCCAGGTCCGCAAGCCGAGCCGCGAAGCGGTGGAGAAGGACATCCGGGCCAAGATCCGGTCCGTGTTCACGCGCAACATCGAGAAGCTCCGCGCCGCGGAGGAGATCCAGGTCGCGCTCGGCCCCAACGGCGACCCCGAGGCCATCGGCATCCCGACCGCGGTCCTGTTCCAGTCCGGCATCGCCTTCAAGAAGACGGCCAAGTCCCTGCTCGAGGCGGTCACCGGCGTCGTCTACGCGCTCAAGAACGCCCAACTCCTGATCCTGCCCGAAGGGGCCTCCATCGGCGACCCCAAGGTGCTTGACATGCGGCGCACCATGGGCATCAGCGCCCACCTCTACGCCGCGGGCGTCTCCCCGGGACGCGTGCGGGTCAACCTCCTCACCAGCCAGGTCGAGATCCCCAGGCTTCTTAAGGAATTCAAAGGGATCCTCCTTGTCTTCGTCTACGACAAGCCCCTCGACCTCGTCGTCGGCGGGGAGGCGGCCCATGACTCTGGGCCCACGGTATCGCTCGGCGTGTACCCCGACAAGCTGGACGCCGGCTCGGCCGAGGGTTCCATCATCGAGTTCTCCGTGCTGGAACCCCCGGCGGGGCTCGCCTCCTGGAGGTTCCGGCTCCTGCGCCCCTCCCTGGAGGAGGGGGAGGGCCTCGCCCCGTTGAACGACGTCGTGGGCTCCGGCCCGGTCTTCCATCAGATCTTCTGGAACGGCCGCAAGAGCTACTTCGGGGATCCCCTGCCCGCGGGCCGCTACGAGTGCGTCCTGACCGCCACCGACGGCAAGAACCGCTCCCGCACCCTGCACCGCTGGATCTCGCTCGGCGGAGCCGCCGAGGCCGCTCCCTCCGCCGCGCGGTCGCGGTCCGCCGGCGTCGACGATGAGGTCGCGGTCCAGAGGCCGTCCTCCGGGCCTCCTCCGGCCGACCTCGCGGCCGGCGTCATGGGAGGCGCCGGAGGCCCCGGGGTGGACGCCCCTGAAACGCTCGTCAAGGGCGTCACCATCGGAACTCCCGCCGCTTCCAAGCGGCCGCCCAGGAACAGGAAGCCGCGGGCCAAGAAGAAGGCCAAGCCAGCCGCGGCCGAGGACAAGGCGGCCGAGGACAAGGCGGCCGAGGCCTCCGCGGGCTCGGGCAAGTCCTTCGAACTCTCGTTCGCGCCGAACTCCTCCGATCTCTCCCCGGAGGCCGAAGGAGTCGTGGACCAGGCGGGCGAAGCCCTCTCCAGCGACAAGAAGAGCAGCGTGGAGATCACCGGCCACGCCACGGGCGCGGGCCTCGAGGCCGCGGCCCTGGCCAAGAAGCGGGCCGGGGACTCGGCGGACCGGCTCATGCGGAAATACGGCGTCCCCCCGGACCGGATCGTGATCCGTTCCTCCGCCTCGGATTCGGACAAGGTGGAGATCCGGCTGGTGGAGACGCCCTGAGACGACCATGGAGATCGATTCCCTCATCGAGCAGCTGGCTTTCGGCAAGACCACCCCGAAGCTCTCGCGGTGCCTGGGCCTCTACCTCAGCCCCGAGGTCATCTACGTCTCCGAGATCCATTACCTGAAGGGCAAGCTCGTCGTGGACCATCTCGTCCGCGTCCCGGTCCCGGTCCCGGACCAGAGCAAGGAGGCCGGGACCAGCCCCACCCTGGTGATGGACTTCCTCTCCGACATCCCCAAGCTCTCCGCCCTCATCCGGCAGGCGATCTCCCAGCTCCGGTGGAACTCGAAGGACGTGGTCGTCACCCTCTCCCACCATCTGGGGCTCCTGCGCTACTTCACGATGCCGGCGGTGGACCGCCGCTTCTGGAAGTCCGCCATCCCGCTGGAGGCCAAGAAGTTCATCCCGGTCCCGCTGGACATGCTCTCCCTGGACTATCAGGTCTCCCCCATGCCCGCGGGCCCGGACAACAAGGCGCGACAAGCCGCGCTCGTGGCGTGCGTGCCCTCCAAGAACCTGCCGAACATCTCGGCTTTGATGGAGTCCCTGGGGCTGCGGCTGGTCGGGATGGAGGTCGCGCCCTGCTCCGTGCTCCGGCTCTGGAACGCCATCGAGCCCGCCAAGGTCCGGGAGCCCTACGGCCAGGTCCATTTCGACGGCGGAAGCGTGCGCGTGCTCATCTCGGACAAGGGACTGCCCGTCTTCTTCCGCGAGGTCTTCCTCGGACCGGAGGCCTATGTCTCCGACCAGCGCAAGGTGGACCTGGGGGGCTGCGTGGCCTTCGCCCAGAAGCAGCTGAGCATCGGCAATCTCGCCGCCATCAGGGTCAGCGGCTCGACCCCTGAGATCGCGGCCTGGAAGGAGGCCTTCGACGCGGAGCTCTCCATGACGACCGAGGCGCACGACACCGCAGGCCTGCTCGGGATCAAGGGCGGAGACTGGGGGGGGTTCGCTTCGGCGGGGGCCGCGCTCCGGCACGTCGTGCCCTCCCAGGTCACGCTGGAGCTTTCCCCGATCGGCAAGATCGGCGACGGGGAGCGCCTCGCGGTCAAATACGTCTTCGGCCTCTCCCTGATCCTGACCCTCCTCATCCTGGCGGTGGGTTCCTGGCACCACTTCCAATGCTTCGTGAAGACCAGGACTCTGCGCTCCTACGCGCCCCAACCCGACCTCGAGGCGGTCTTCAAGGGCAAGAGTTCGGCGGAGATCGAGGTCTTGATCGGGGCCATGCAGGAGCAGTCATCCGGCCTGCCCGACCTCTCAGGGAACGCCCGGGTCAGGACGATCCCCGTGCTCAAGGCGATCGTCGAAGCCCTCCCGGAGAAGGTCTGGCTGACGAGGATCGCCATCAGCAACCCCATCAAGACGAATCTCTCCAATCCCCTGGAGGTCCGGCTCACGGGACACTCGATGGGAGCCAACGTGGGGGACGAACAGCAGAAGGCCCTCGACTTCAAGGCGAACCTGTCCCTCTCGCCGGTCCTCAACAAGATCTTCGACGACATCAACATCAAGATCGACCGCCAGGACCAGTCCGCGGACGGCGGGACCGGGGCGGGACAGTCGGATCGCGACGCCTTCAAGAGAAAGCTCGAGCAGAGGACCATGCTCGACGTCACCATGAAGGTGAGGAAGAAGACCTGACATGAGCCCGATGCCTCAGATCGACTTCCTGCAGATGATCAGGACGATCCAGGAGGACGTGAGCCTGGTCGTCTCCGTCTTCCGCGAGAAGGGCGTCGGGCACTTCGGGCGGCCCATCGTGGTCGGGGTCATGCTGGTGTTCGCCAGCTACAACATCATCTACATTCCGGCCAAGAAGAAGTCCGCGAGCCTCAACGCCCTGATCAAGACCGCGCAGTCGGTCTCGCAGTACGCCGAGGACTATCGGGCCAGGCGCGACCGGCTCGCCTGGGCCTACACCCAACTGCCCCGGATCGAGGACCGCGAGGAATGGCTCTTCAAGTCCCTCGTGGAATCGCTCAAGGCGGAGAACATCGTGGCGCAGAAACTCCCTCCCATGACCGAGAACGAGTTGGGCGGTCTCATCACCCAGCAGGCGACCATGAACTCCACCGTCAAGTTCATGGAGGCCATACGCTGGCTCAACCGGATCGAATCCGGCCGCCCCCTGATCCACGTCAATTCGGTGTCCATCGTCAAGAAGCAGGGCGCGGTCATCGGGACGACCGACGTCAACTGCGAGATCACGACGATCATCCCGAAGAAGAGGCTCGACCAATAATGAGGACCCGAGGCTCGATGGGCTGGGCGTTCCTCGTCATCGTCCTGGCGGTGCCGGCCGTCATGTACTACAAATCCTACATGGCCAAGGACCGCGAGGCCAAGCTGGCGGACAAGGCCAAGGTCCGCGTGCCGGAAGGGCCGCTGTTCCCCGAGTCCGCTGACAGCCAGAAGTTCAAGAACCCGATCTCCTCGGACCCGGCCGCCCCCTCCGGCGAAAGGGGCACGGCCCGCGCCTCCGAGGACCTGGCCTCCCAGGGCCAGGCCCCGGGATCCGGCGCCGTGGTCAGCACGGAGACCGCCTCCCAGACAGCGGCCGCCGTGGTGGACGCGGCCGCCCCGTCCGACCCGGCCCCGGTCGACGCCTCCGGCGCCGTGACCCCCGCGCCCCCGTCCGCCAACGCCATGCCTGAGGGCGGCGGGGACGCTCGGCCTCCGGCCTCGACCGCGTCCCTGGCGACGCCGGCCCCGCCGCAGGCCCCGGAAATCGCGGTGAGCACCGCGGACCTCGTGGCCGTGGATTGGCGCGATCCCCTGCTTTCCCCCTACGACCAGTTCCTCCTCGAACAGGAGGAGCTCGAGAAGCTCATCAAACGCAAAGAGGTCGAAGAGCAGGCGCTCCGGGCCAAGGTCCAGCGAGACAAGCCCGTCGAGCAGACCCTCAGCCTGCAGGGCATCGTGACCACGCCGGAAGGCAACAAAGCCATCATCAACAACGACATGTACAGCGAAGGCGAGTGGATCGGGAACTCGGGGATCAAGGTCCTGAAGATCTCCCAGACAGGAGTGACTTTCACGCACAAGGGCAAGGCATTCTTGAAGCGCATGCAGTGACGGACGGCGGCACCAAGGGAGACATCATGATGACAATCAAGAGCATCGCGAAACGCATCAGCGCGATCACCATCGCTGTCCAGATCATCCTTTCCTCGGCCGGCCCGGGGTTCGCGCAGAGGCGGCGCGAGGAGCCCGTGGCCAACCCCGAGTTCAAGGGGACGCAGGCTTCCCCGGCGTCGGAGGCCGGCCCCCTGGGCGTCCCCACCGACGAGGGACCGCCGCCGGGCGCCGAGCCCGAAGCCGTCGCCCGTCCCGCGGTCGGCGGCATCCAGATCGGAGCGGCCGCGCCGTCGAAGGCCGCCCCGGCCTCGCCGCTCAATCCGCTCGAGACGCGCGTCACGGTCCGCGTGAAAGGGGCGCCTTTGGCGACCTTCCTCGACACCATCTCCGCCCAGTCCAAGGTCAACTTCATCATCACCGAAGGGCTGGAGACCAAGCAGATCACGGCCTTCCTGCAGAACGTCACCGTGCGCGAGGCCCTGCAGATCCTGCTCGAGATCAAGGGCCTGACCTACCAGCAGATCGGCAAGAGCAACACCTTCGTCATCGCCCCGCGCTCCAAGGCCGCCGAGCCCGTGATCACCCGCATCTACACCCTGGCCTATGTCCCTCTCATCGCCCTGGGCAGCGCCGAGTCCGAGCAAGCCTCCATCACGCCGGTGTCGAGCGTCGCCAGTCTTGCGGGCGGAGGCTCGACCGGCGGCGGGGGAGAGGTCGCGATCGTCAAGGTCATCCAGAGCGTGCTCAGCAAGACCAATGGCTCGATCGCGATCGAGCCTCGGACCAACTCGATCATCGTCACGGACATCCCGGAGTCCTTCCCCCAGGTCGAGCAGATCATCGCCGAGCTCGACAAGAAGACCCCGCAGGTCATGATCGAGGCGCAGATCGTGGAGATCAACTCGGACCGCGCCCGGGAGCTGGGCTTCGAGTGGGGCGGCGCGGGAGGCGAGCTCGCGAGCTTCACCGCGGGAAAGCGCGACGTCTCGTTCCCTCTCAACCTCCCAAATAAGATGGGCAACACGCATTTCTTCGACCCGTTCACCACCGGGAGCGTCGCGAGAGCCGATGGCGAAGCCACAGGGACGTCCCAAGCCGCCGCTGAGACCTCCTCTCCCTTCCCGGTCACGGTCCCGGGCACTGGAGCCCTGACCAACGGCATCTTCGACCTCACCATGCTCAAGGTCGTGCTTAGGGCCCTGGTCAGCCGTTCCGAGGCACGCTTCCTCGGCAAGCCCAAGGTGCTCACCCTCAACAACAAGCCGGCCATCATCCAGATTGCTCGGAACGCGGCCGTGGCCACCCAACAGCAGAGCGCGTCCTCGGGCTCCGGCCTGGGCACGGCCTCCGTCACGGTGGAGCGCGTCACGACCGGGCTTATCCTGAAGGTCACTCCCCAGATCAACAAGGAGGGCTACATCACCATGCTCGTCCAACCCTCCTTCACGGACGCTCAGGAGTCCGCCATCTCCTCCTCGGCCAAGCGCATCTTCGACCCGATCACCAGGGGGGCCTCCACCCTGGTCCGGGTCAAGAACGGGCAGACCCTGGTGCTCGGCGGACTTCTGCAATCCACCGAGAACAAGGTGGTACGCAAGGTCCCGTTCCTCGGCTACATCCCTCTCATCGGGTGGCTGTTCACCTCGAGCAGCACCCGCAGGAAGAACTCCGACCTGGTCATCTTCATCACGCCTACGATCGTCGGCGACTAGCCGTACGATGTCCCGGGTGCCAGGCTTGAACCGGGGTGACTTGGTCAGGCCCAAGCCAGGCACCCCCATCGGCGGCTAGCCGCCGATGATATGTTACATTTCCTCTTGAACATTCCCCGCCATGGAGTTATACTTCAAGTATGCAGAAGCTGACCTTGGACCAGATACTGCTTCAGGGCAATGTCCTCAACGAGGAGCAGCACTCGAGAGCCCTCAAGACCGCGCAGCAGGCGCGGTGTCAGTTCGCCGAAGCGGTCATCAAGCTGGGGTTCGCGACCGAAGAGGACATCGCGGTCGCGATGTCCAAGCAGATCGGGGTCCCCTACGCCTCCAAGGAGAACAAGATCCTCAAGGCCGAGAAGGGCCAGGGCCTCGAGAAGCTCATCACCGAGTCCTTCGCCCGGGACAACCTGGTCCTCCCCCTGTTCCTCGACGAAGGGGTCATCGCCGTGGCCGTGGTCAACCCCGACAACATGGTCATGATGGACAACCTCAAGCTCCTCACCAGCCGGGAGGTCCAGCCCTTCGTCGCGACGAAGACCCAGATCATCAAGGCCATCGACGAGTTCTACCAGGCCGGGGGACGCGAGATCATCGAGAAGACGATGGACAAGCAGTCGGCCACGACCGAGGCGGCCGAGGAGATGCCGGACGCCGACGTGAAGCTCGACCTCGACAAGGACACCTCCGGCGGCGGCCAGGACGCGCACCCGGTCGCGCTCGTCAACGCCATCCTCAAGCAGGCCGTGGCCGAGAGGTGCTCGGACATCCACCTCGAGTGCTACGACGAGCGCGTCATGCTGCGCTTCCGCATCGACGGCTGTCTCTACGAGCGCATGCCGCCGCCGAAGTCCCTCTTCAGCCCGGTCGTGTCCAGGTTCAAGATCCTCTCCAAGCTCGACATCGCGGAGCGGCGCCTGCCCCAGGACGGCACCTTCTCGATGAAGATCCAGAACAGGATCATCGACCTGCGCGTCAGCATCTGCCCCACCGTCTACGGCGAGAAGCTGGTCATGCGCCTGCTCGACAAGGGGGCGGTCGAGCTCAACATCGACAAGATCGGCCTCGAGCCCGAGCAGAAGGAGGACTTCCTCAAGTGCGCGGCGATGCCGCACGGGCTCATCTTCCTGACCGGCCCGACCGGATCGGGCAAGACCACCACCCTCAACACGGTCCTCAACACCATCAAGACCCCCGAGCTCAACTTCATGACCATCGAAGACCCCGTCGAAATCAAGCTCGAGGGCATCAACCAGGTCCAGGTGCGCGCCGCCATCGGGCTCACCTTCGCGGCCGCTCTGCGCTCCTTCCTGCGGCAGGACCCGGACGTCATCCTGGTCGGAGAGGTGCGCGACCAGGAGACCGCCCAGACCTGCCTGCGCGCGGCCCTCACCGGCCACCTCGTGCTCTCCACCCTGCACACCAACGACGCCCTCTCGACCGTGGTGCGCCTCATCGACCTCGGCATCGAGCCGTTCCTCCTCTCGGGCAGCCTCATACTCGCCGCGGCGCAGCGCCTCGTGCGCGTGCTCTGCCCCCTCTGCAAGAAGCCCTACAAGCCCGAGGCCGACGAGGCCAAGATGGTCGTCGAGCAGGCGATGCTCAAGCCCGAGGACCAGCCCGACCTCGACACGCTCATGTTCTACAAAGAGAAGGGCTGCGACAAGTGCGCGCGCACCGGCTACGGAGGCCGCAAAGCCATCCTCGAGGTCTACCCCATGGAGCGGGAGATGAAGGATATCATCTACAAGTACGGCGGCGACCTCACCCGCCTGCGCTCCGTGGCGGACAAGCTCGGCAAGCTGAGCCTGCGCGCGAGCGGCTGGCGCAAAGTCATCCGGGGCCTCACCACGGTCGAAGAGATCATGTCCATCACGTTGGCGGACTAGGAGAACCATGGCACGCTTCGCGTACACGGTCCAGGACAGCAAGGGAGAGACCATCTCCGGCTCGCTCGAGGCCAACGACGAGAACGACGCGATCGGCGTCCTCCAGGGCAAGGGCTACTTCATCCTGTCGATCTCGTCCGACAAGAGCGCCCGCTCCTCGCTGTCGGGCAAGGGCGCGGCGGTCAGCTCCGCCGGGGTCGCCGAGCGCGACCTCGTCTTCTTCGCGGAGCAGCTGGCCACCCTCCTCAACGGCGGCGTGCCCCTGGTGCGCGCCCTCTCGCTCCTGGGCGAGCACTCGAGCTCCAAGGGCCTGCAGATCGCGGTCGGCCAGGTCACGAAGGACGTGGCCAGCGGGACCGCCCTGTACAAGGCGCTCGAGAAGCACCCCAAGGCCTTCGACACCCTCTGGGTCTCCCTGGTGCAGGCCGGAGAGATGGGCGGCCAGCTCCCGAAATCCCTCAAGCAGATCGGCGCCTACCTCGCGGCCCAGTCGGAACTCAAGGCCAAGGTCATCACCGCCCTGGCGTACCCGGGCATCCTGTTCTTCATCTCCATGGGCGTGCTCACCTTCTTCATCGTGAAGATCGTGCCGGTCTTCTCCGACATCTTCAAGCAGTTCGGAGTCCAGCTCCCGCCCCTGACCAAGGCCATCGTCCTGATCTCGGACATCATGGTGCACCACTTCGCGGCCCTCGTGTTCGTCCTCGTCGGCTCGGGGTTCGTCTGGAGGGCCTACACCTCGACGGAAGCCGGCAACGTGACGAAATGGTCCCTCACCTTCAAGGTCCCCTTCTTCGGCCAGTTCATCATGAACATCCTCGTCGAGCGCCTGCTCACGACCATGTCGGCCCTCATCGAGAGCGGCGTGAGCATCCTCAACACCATCACCGTGCTCGAGGGGGTCTTCGCCACCAACGTCATGTTCCAGCGCTTCCTGCGCATGGTTCGCAACGACGTGGCGAGCGGCAAATCCATCTCCGGAGCGTTCAAGAAGACCGGCGTCCTCCCTCCGCTGGTGACCGAGATGATGTTCATGGGAGAAGAGTCCGGCAAGCTCCCCGAGATGCTCGTGACCCTCTCGGGCTTCTACCGCGAGCAGATCGAGCAGTTCACCCGGAGGTTCACGGCCATCATCGAGCCCATCATGGTCGTCGGCATCGGCCTCATCGTCGGCACCATCGTGCTGGCCGTGTTCCTGCCCATCTTCAAGATGTCCTCCCTGGGGGCGAAATGATTCACAACTTGCACACAGGCCGCCCTCATGTCGCACAGATGCCGGAGGCATACTATGAAGGGGACGGCCGGAGGAATAGGAACATGGCGCGAAGACCCTCGCCCGCCGGATTCACCCTCATCGAGCTCGTGGTCGTGGTCACTCTCATCGGCATCCTCGCGGCGTACGGCATCCCCCAATACCTGAGGGCCATGGAATCGACCAGGGCCGACAATGCCATCGCCACGGTGCGCACGCTCGCCGCCGCCAACCGCATGGCGAGCATGGACCTCAACCAGACCACCTTGCGGGCGGGCCAGCTGACGAGCTCCTGCAACGGGACCGCCTGTCCCACGGGCGGGGCGGCCGACGGCTGCGACCTGGTCAAGTGCAAATACATATCCTCGCAGAATTGGGACGGCGAGAAGTACCGGTTCGACGCGGCCAACGGGAGCGTGACGTCATCCTGCGGCGGCAAGACCTTTTCCAGCCGGAATTGGGTGGCCTGCGCGACGCGAAAAAGCACGTCCGGGGATTACAACACCTGGGGCTTCGCGGTGGACACCAACGGCGGGATCGAAGCGATCGGAACGAACCCGCCCTCGGTGACGGGATTATAAGCCGGGAGCCGGACCATGGACAAGGAACGCGGTTCGACTTTCCTCGAGGTCACCATCGCCATGATGCTCGTGGCGGTCATCACGTCTTCTGTCTTCAGCGTGGCCATCACCGCCCGCCAGGGCTCGGGACGCTCCATGCGCCGCCTCGTCGCGAACCAGGTTTCGCGCCAGCTGTCGGAGAAGCTCAAGGGCTACGTCTCCGGCGATACCACGCAGGCCCCCATCGACATCGGCTTCCGCGGGCCGTCCAGCGGGACCTCCGCCTCCACCAACTGGTCCATCAACGGCGCCAAAGCCCCGAACGACGGGTACGACGCCGCGACCATCACCGACAGCATGGGCGCCGCCAACGCCCTCGCGCTGGGCACGCACACCATCACCGGGATGCTCCCCATCTGGTTCAGCGGCCCGCCCTACAACGCCACCATGCGCTACGTCGTCACCCAGATGCACCCTTTCGGAGCAGGAGGCCTTTCCGGCGCGCAGATCCCTCGAGTGGAGGTCTATGTCGACTGGACCGAACCGTAAACGCCGGGCCCCCTCCGGGAGCGGAGGACATCTGCCCTCCGGGGACCTGGCGCCCTTGCGCCGGGCCCCCGCGCCGGGCCCCCTCCGGGAGCGGAGGACATCTGCCCTCCGGGGACCTGGCGCCCTTGCGCCGGGCCCCCTCCGGGAGCGGAGGACATCTGCCCTCCGGGGACCTGGCGCCCTTGCGCCGGGCCCCCTCCGGGAGCGGAGGACATCTGCCCTCCGGGGACCTGGCGCCCTTGCGCCAGGGGTTCACCCTCATCGAGCTGCTCCTTGCCCTGAGCCTGAGCTCCGCGGTCCTCGTCGCCCTCATGACCGTGTTCGCCTCCCTCCTGAGGAGCCACGTGGACACGAGCCTCAAGGGGGAGGTGAGCGGATGGACCATCATGGCCCTTGAGCAGATGAGCCAGGAGATCGAGGAAGCCTCGTTCATCAACGTCCCCGCCCACGGCGCCACGGGAGACGGCCTCGGCGGGTGCGTCAATTTCTCGCCCCTGCAATTCACCAGCCTGGGTGAGGGCCGCCTCAACACGAGCTTGAACGTCACCGCGTTCTACTACTGCCGGAGCCCCGACATCGGCGGGGGCATGCCCGCCCTTCTGCGCATCGCGGTCGTCGGACCGGGCCTCAATTGCCCGGCCAGCATCCCTAACGGGGGCGGCTGCATCCTCGGGGGGAACACCACGGTGCTGGTCAGGAATTTCCACTATCGCGACGAGGACCTCACCTCGTCGCCGCCCATCTTCAGGAACCGCGGGGACGGCATCGAGATGCATTTCGCGGTCGGCAGCGGCACCCGCCCGGCCACGGGCGCCGCGGCCACCATCCCGGTCCCCGTCAGCCTCAAGGTCGACACCTTCCTCCGGTCGAACAGGCAGTACTTCGGGTCGGATTGAGAACCACATGAACCAGCGAGGGTCGGTGATGGTCCACGTCCTGATCACGGGCGCGATCATGGCCATGCTGGCCGCGGGCATGATGAGCATCGTGCTCATGCAGTACCAGCTCATCCACCGGACGGCTTACGGGAACAAGGGGGAGAAATACGACGAAATGGCCTTCTCCCTCCTGCTCTCCTTCTGGAGCGAACAGCAGGCGGTCTGCTCGGACGCGAACCTGACGGGGACCGGCGCGATCTCCTACGACTGCACGGGCACGCCCGGCGTCTGCTCCTGCACCTGCAGCGCCACCCCCGCCGATACCTTTTACCCGACCGTCACCGCCGACGATACGTTAGGCCCCTGCCTGGTGACGGCTTCGTTCACCCAGCCCCTCCCTGGAACGACCCCTTGAGCCAGGCCGGCGCGGCCACGCTCATCGTCAGCGCGGACGACTTCGGGGGCTCCCCGGGACTCAATGACGCGGTCGAGCGGGCCCACCGGGACGGGGTCCTCGGATTCGCAAGCCTCATGGTCCGCGGGAGCGCGGTCCGCGACGCGGTCCGCGTCGCACGCGCCAATCCTGGGCTCGGGGTCGGGGTGCACCTCGAGCTCTGCTCCGGGTCGGCGCCGGCCTGGGGCCTGGCCTCCTTCCTGAACAGGGGCCGGGGGATCGAAAGCGAGATCGAGAGCCAGGTGCGGCTGTGCCTCTCCTTCGGCATCAAGCCCACGCACCTCGACAGCCACCTCAACGCGCACGTCCACCCCACTGTTTTCCCCATGGTCGTCCGGGCGGCCCTGCGGCACGGCATCCCGCGGGTGCGCTTGACCGGGGGGGAGGTCCTTCTCAGGGCCGGGTTCGGCGGCCGCGGCGCCGCGGCCGCGCTCGCTCTCGGCTGCGTCTTCGGGGCTCTCGGGGCCTGGATGAGACGCTCGGCCGCCCAAGCCGGGCTCACCGTGCCGGACCGGACCCTGGGCCTTCTGCGGTCCGGCATGATGACCGAGGACTACCTGCTCTGGCTCATCCCCCGCCTTCCAGGCGGGTTGACGGAGATCTACCTGCACCCCACCGCGGACCCGGAAGCCAAGGCCGAACACGGCCCGACTTCGACCCATCATTCCTACGCCGAGTTCCTGGCCCTGACCAGCCCGCGGGTCCGCGAGTGCCTGGCCCGGAGCGGGGTCAGGCTGGCCGGGGCGGGGTCCAGGCCGGAGGCCGACCGTCCCGGCCGGCCATAGGGGCCGTCAGGCCGGCCGGGGCCGGGTCCAGGCCGGAGGCCGACGGTCCCGGCCGGCCCTATGGTCGTTAGGTCGGCCGGGGCAGGATCAGGCTGAAGACCGCTCCCCTGCCCGGGCCGTCGCTCTCGACCTCGATGCTCCCGCCGTGCTTCTGCAGGATGCGCAGGGCAGAGGAGAGGCCGAGGCCGGAGCCCCCCTTGCGGGTGGTGAAGAAGGGCTGGAAGATGCGGCTCATGATATCGGAAGCGATGCCGTGCCCGTCATCCGAAACCTCCAGGACATAGCACCCTCCAGCGGCCATGGCCACCCACTCCAGCGCGCCGAGCCGCCGCTTGAGCGCGAGCGCGACCCGGCCGCCCTTGGCCGCGGACTCCAGCGCGTTCTGGAGCACGGCGCAGACAGCCTCGCGGAGGAGCGCCGGGTCCCCCAGCATGGGGAATTCGCCTTCGAGGCCCTCTGTTCGGAGGCGGACGCCCTTTTTCCGGGCCTGGGCCTCGATGGACTCCACGGCCGAGGCAGCGGCCCTGCCCAGGTCCATGGGAATGCGGTCCATCTCCTCGATGCGGCCGAGGTCCAGCAGGGACTTGAGGATCTCCTTGCAGTGGCGCGCCGATTCCTGGATCTGGCGGAGGTCCGCGACCACCTTCTTCGAGCCCGAGAGCTCCGCGGCCAGCAGGTCCGCGTTGACCATGATGGTGGTCAGAGGCCCCTTGATGCGATGGGCCACCTCGGCGGAGAGGCGGCCCAGGCTCGATAGGCGCTCAGCCTCCACGACCTGGTCGCGCAGCTTGCGCTCCCGGAAGGCCTGGGCCCGCGCCACGTCGCGCGAAAGCACGGCCAGGAGCGCGGAGAGCACCCACAGGAACATGAACTGGACCCAGAACCCGGCGTCGTGCGGCAGGCCGCGGTTCGGCCTCCAGCCCGCGGCCAGGTAGAGGAAGGAAACCACCGTGGCGATGATCAGGCTCTGGCCGAGGCTTCGGGTCAGGGCTGCCCCGAAGATGATGAGGAGGAAGATCAGGTAGAGCTCAGCGAGGGGCTTGGCCCAGGCCAGGGCCACGGTGGCCAGGACCGCGTCCCCCAGGAAGAGCCCGACCTGGAACCTCCAGGTCGCCAGCAGTGGAGCAGGGGTCAGGCGCAGGGCCACGAGCGACCCGCTCAGGAAGGTCATCAGGAAAGCGAATCGGGGAAGCCAGGAGGACGCGTCAGGACGATGGGTGAGGAAGATGAGCAGCAGGACCGCCATGAGCAGGCCCTGGAACGCGAAATAGGTGGTGCGCCGCTCGTCCAGGGCGGAGCCGGCCGACGGCCGGATGAACCGGCCTAGTGCCGCCTCCAAGGTCTTGGAAGCGGCCGAAGCCCTAAAGACGCTCATGGGGCGAGACGAACCGGTAGCCGACTTTCGGAACGGTCTCGATGAGGCAGGCGCCTGTCCCGAGTTTCCTGCGGATGTTCTTGATGTGCGTGTCCAGGCTCCTGGTGTTCACGGGCATGCCGTAGGAGGAGGTGTTGTCGATGAGCCAGCCGCGGGTATGGGCCCGTCCGGGCTCGGAGGCCAGCAGGAAAAGGATCTCGAACTCCTTGGGCTGAAGCCGCAAAGGCTTGCCTTTGAAGCTCGCTCCGCGGCTTCCGGCGTCGAGCTTGAGCCCCCCGATATCGACGGAATCGAGGCTGGAGTGCGGCCGGACGCGCCGCAGGACCGCGTGGATCCGGGCCATGAGCTCCATGGCCCCGAAGGGCTTGACCACATAGTCGTCCGCGCCCATGTTGAGGCCGATGACCTTGTCGCCCTCGCCGGACATGCCGGTCAGGAAGATGACCGGGACCACCCTCGTGGCGGCGTTCTCCTTGAGGGCTTTCAGGATGTGCCTGCCGTCGGATCCGGGCAGCCGGATGTCGAGGAGGATGAGGTCGGGCTTCTCGCTGATGGCCGCGGACACGGCCCTGTCGGGATCCTTCACCGCGACCAGGCAGAAACCCCCGGCCGAGGCGAGGGTCTTCTCCACGGCTTCTATGATGCACGCCTCGTCTTCGACCATCAGGATCTTCGGCATGATTTCCTCGCCAGCCCGCCTTCGACGGGTACCCAAGTTCACAGTCATTATATGGAATTCACAAGTTGCACACAAACAATCCACCCTTTATCCAGAGCCGAATCTGAAAATCAAGATAGGCGCTGGCGCCGAAGGAGCTCACTGGAGGAGCGAGGCTTTGAGAAGATGGTCCTGGCCGGCCTTGGCGCGGTCGGCGGCGCTCATGCGGATCACGGCCAGCCTCTTGAGCGCGAGCCTGCGCACATCCGGGGGCGCTTGAGGCTCCAGACCACGGACCGAAAGCTCCTCAGCCCTGGAGAACATCCTCCATTCCAGGTAGTGGGTGGCCAGACGCAGGGGCGGATACGGGTCCTTGGGAGCCGCGGCGCACGCTGAAAGGTCCAGGACGAACCCGCTGCGCCATTGCAATTGAGCCTCCACGCAGGCAAAAGCCATGACGCCGGCCAGGACCAGGCAGCTCCCCTTGACCCATCCGAAGAGCCGGCCCTTCAATGCCAGGGCGACAAGAAGGCTGACCCCGGCCATGGGCCCGTAGAGGTAGCGGTCAGCGGCCAGAGCGCCGAAAGGCACGATGTTGGAGACCGGCAGCAGGCCCGCGAAAGCCCAGAACAGGGCGAAGCCCCAGGACCGGCGCTTCCACACCCCCCAGACCGCAAGCCCTGCTGCCAGGCTCAGGCAAGAGGCCATGAGCACGGATTCAGCCATGAAGCCGGGAGAGAGGATGAAGCCATAGGGCTCGCGCAAGCCCTTGGGCCAGAATGCCAGGGATACTGTCTTGAACAGGCCGTGCGACGCGAGTTGGAAATGCATCATCCAGTCGCCGCCCCATGGACCGCGCTGAGCCCCGATGCCCAGGACCAAGGCCCTTGCCGAGAGATAGAGGGTCCCTGCCGCGGCGAAGACCATCAGCCGTCGGCCCCAGGCAGCGCGGTCTCCGGCACCAGGCCGCTCGACCCACTCGAAAGCAGCCAGGACAGGCAGGAGGAACAGGGTGGATTCCTTGGACAACAGTCCCAGGCAGAATGCTCCCGCAGACAGGGCCAAGCGCGCCCTTCCGGGCCCGGTTCCCCCGGAAGCGCCGGCATAGAGCAGGAACGAGACCAGACAGAAGAAAAGGGACAGGAGGCCGGGTCTGGCGCCCGCGTAAGCCACGGACTGCGCCTGGACCGGATGGCAGCAAAAAAGCAGGGCTCCGGCCCAGGAGTGCGGTCCAGGCCCGGCCAGGCGGCGCAGGAGGGCCAGAACCAACAGGGTATTGGCTCCGTGAAGGAGGCTGTCGTGCAAGTGGAACCAGAATGGGGCAGGACCGAGGACCGACCGGTTCACGGCATAGCTCAAGCCCAGCAGGGGCCTCCAGATGAGCCTCGAAAGGGAGCTCTCGGAGAGCAGGCTCGAATGGTCGTAGAGGAACCTGGGCCACTGCCCAGGCTCTTGGAGCACCGGGTTGTGCGCGATATAGAACAGGTCGTCGAGAACGAAACCGTTGAAAAGGCTTGGGAGGAATACCAGGACGGAGAACCCGTAGAGAGTCCAGGCCCCTAGTTGGGACCCAGGGCTGGATGCCGTCACGGAAGGCTCAGGGAACAGCTGCGGTCTCAGGGACGGGCCGGCCCGCCTTGCGGCCCGCGCTGCGGCGCTCCGAAGCCCTGCGATGGAGGGAGAACAGGGCGAAGCCGAAGGCCGCCCAGACCAGTTCGCGCAGGTGCCGCACGACCCCGAACGCGAACCCTGTCGCGGCCGGGTAGCCCAGGCCCGCGAAGATGGCGGTCTTGCCCGCCTCCGCGGTCCCCATCTTGGCCGGCACCATGAAGAAGGCTCCGTCGAACGCCGAGGAAAGGACCTCGATGGCGTAGGCCATGGTCACGGTGATGGAGAGGCCCAGGAAACGGCAGATGAGGAAGGCTTCGATCGTGCCCCAGACATATCCGAGGGCGAACAGGAGGATGGATCCGACGAACCTGCCCGGATGCCTGCGGAAGTAGAACCCCATCTGCTTCTTGAAGGACTTGAGGCTCCAGCCGGACCCCAGGCTGTCCCGCCCGAGCTCCGCGCCCGGGCCCTCGGGAGTCCCGCTCCCCTTGCGGACCAGGACCGCGTACAGGATGAGAGCGGTGAAGACCGTGGTCAGGCACGCCACCGCGGCGTAGAACCAGCCCTTGAACTCGTCCGCCACCGGGATGCGGGCCGCGGCGATGAACACGATGCCGGTGAGGATGAAGAGGGCCTGGCCCAGGGACTGGGTGAACTTCGCCACCACCACGCTGGCCACCCTGGCCTCGACCGGGACTCCGCTGCCGAGCATGGCGGGCCGCACCACTTCGCCCGCGATGGTCGCGCTCGGGGTGAGGTAGTTGACCCCGTCCCCCGCGATCCGGACCGTCACCAGGCGCCAGAAGGGCACGGCCGCGCCCTCCGAAGGGTTGAAGGAGAGCCTCCAGGCCTGGGCATTGATGAGGTGGTCCGCGAGGTGGATCAGGACCAGGACCGCGAACCCCCAGCCCACCTGCGCGATGTTGGCCCAGACCGCGGCAGGGTCGAGCTTGACCAGCAGGCCCGCCATCATGAGCGCGCCGACGACGAGGATGACGCGCTCGAAGGTCTTCACGGCCTGGGCGCCAGCTTCATCCGGTCGGCGCCCCCGCGCCGGCGGCCGGGACCGAGCGTCCGCCGGCACAGGGCGATGGGAGACCGCCCGCGCCCGCGCGGGCGGCCAGGGGAGGCGTCAGCGGGGTGAGCTTGCCGTTGGGATGGATGGCGTAGAAGACGCCGCGCCAGACCACGCGGTTGTACCCGAAGCCGCAGATCCAGGAGGCGAAGGCCGTCCACTCGCTGAGCGGCAGGAGCCACAGGGAGCGCAGGTTGACCCGGCCATCCAGGAGCCGCTCCTGGATCCAGGCCACCGAGGCGGCCTTGACGGCCCAGAGCAGGGCGAGGAGCCCCACGCCCAGGGCGTCGGGGCCCACGAAAGCCATCCTCAGGGTCAGCAGGGAGAACCCGTGGAGCAGGAGGATGCCCCCGTATTCGGAGGGCTTGCACAGGCGGATGACCCGGTGCTCCCGGATCTGGTGCCGGATGTGCTCCTCGTAGCTGTGCACGTCCGGGATGACGTCCACCACGGTCTCGGCGAAAGCCAGCCGGAAGCCCGCGGCCTGGATGGACCGGCCCAGGAAGAAATCGTCCGCGATGTGGTCCGCCAGGTTCTTGAACCCGCCGGTCTTGTCGAAGGCCGACCGGCGCAGGACGATGGCCGCGCCCATGGCGAACTTGACGCCCATGAAGGCCGCGGTCAGGGCTTGAGGGAGGAAGTGCGCGTTGATGGCGAGCTCGTCCATCATGCCCCAGACGCCCTTGGCCCCGCACGCCCTGTAGAAGCAGGTCACGATGCCGACGCGGGGATCCCTCAGGGGCCGCACCGCAACGCGCAGGAAGTCCGGCCTCACCCTGATGTCCGAGTCCGCGATCACGAGGGTATCGTGCTTGACCCGGTGGTAGGCGTTGGCGAGGTTGTTGATCTTGGGGTTGCAGCCGATGCGCGTGGAGGAGACCACGACCTCCATGTCCGTCTCGGGGAAGTCCTTCTTGAGCTCTTCGATGACCTCCGCGGCCGGGTCGTTCGTGTCGTCGAGCGCAAAGACGATCTGGAAGCGGGGGTAGTCCTGGCTGCAGAAGCTCGCCAGGTTCTGGTAGAGCCCCCGGTCGCGGCCCTTGAGAGGCTTGAGCATCGTGACCGGCGGCAGGTCCGCGTCAGGGACCTCGGCGCGGCGCTTGGGCCGCAGAACGAAGCTCCCGCATACCGCGGAGGAGAGGCAGAATCCCGCGGAGAAGACCCCCGCGAACCCCGCGGCCACGCTGAAAACGCTCTTGATGAGCTCGGTCAGCGAGGGCGGGTCCGCGAGGAAGGCCTCAAGCATCGACGCCCTCTTTCTCGACGCGTCTTTGAGCCTCGCCCCCTCCGGGAGCGGAGGACGTCTGCCCTCCGGGGACCTGGCGCCCTTGCGCCAGGCACTCGCACCCGTCGCGGCCGCGCAGGTAGCTCAGGAATTCCTTGCCCTCGCGGAGCCTGCGGCGCCGCTCCTCGGGGTCGAGCGCCATCTTCACGAGCATGCGCAGGATGGGCTTGGGCCTGCCGTAGAACCGGCTGTAGAAGCGCTTCACGCCCGCGGTGATGGCCGCGGAAGGAAGGTGCGGGTACTGCAGGGTGCAGCCCTGGGTGCCGTCGTTGCGCACCAGGGAGTTCTCGTCGAACCACTTGTTCTTCATGGCCTGGCGGTAGAGCTCGGTCCCTGGGTAGGGTGCGGCCAGGGAGACCTGGATGGTGTCCATGTCCAGGTCGCAGGCGAAGCGCAGGGACTCATCCATGGTCTCAGGGGTCTCGCCGGGCAGGCCCAAGATGAAGGTCCCGTGCACCGCGACGCCCACTTTGCGGCAGTCCTTGGTGAACCGGCGGGCGATGTCCACGCGGATGCCCTTCTTGATGTTGTTGAGGATGGCCTGGTTGCCCGACTCGTAGCCCACGACCACGAGCCTCAGCCCGCCTTCCTTGAAGATCTTGAGGTACTCGAAGGGGACGTTCGCCCGGGCGTTGCAGGACCACATGATCCCCAGCCGCCCGAGGCCCCGGGCGATGGCGGCCGCGCGCTCGAGGTCCGCGGTGAAGGTGTCGTCGTCGAAAAAGAACTCCTTGACCTGCGGGAAGAGGGTCTTGGCCCGAGCCATCTCCCCGATGACGCTCTCAGGAGAGCGGGTGCGGTAGACGTGCCCGCCCACGGTCTGCGGCCAGAGGCAGAAGGTGCACCGGCTCGGGCACCCGCGGCCCGTGTAGAGCGAGAGATAGGGGTGCTTGAGGTAGCCGATGTAGTAGTTCTCGACGGTGAGGTCGCGCTTGTAGACATCGAGCACGCTCGGAAGCTCGTCCATGTCCGCGATGAGCTCGCGGTCCGGGTTGTGGCGGATGCGGCCGTCTTTCTGCCAGCTTAAGCCCCGGACCTTGTCCAGGGGCTCGCCCAGGGCCACCTCGCGCAGGGAATAGTCGAACTCCTCGCGGGCCACGAAATCCACCGCGGACGAGGCCTTGAGGGACTCCTCGGGCAGGACCGCCACGTGAGCGCCCACCAACCCGACCATGATGCCCGGGTAGCGCTGCTTGAGGAGCTCCGCGACCTTCACGTCGTTGTCGAAGGAAGGCGTGGAGGTGTGCATGACGCACAGCTCGTAGCCTGCCGCCATCCGGGCTGCGTCCTCCACGGTCAGGCCGTCAGCCGGGGCGTCCACGAGCTTGGAGTCCGGGATAAGGGCCGCGGGCTGGGCCAGCCAGGTCGGATACCAGAAAGACCGGACTTCGCGCCGGGCCTGGAACCTCGACCCTGCTCCGCCATCGAATCCCGAGAATGAGGGGGGGTTGAGGAAAAGGGTCTTCATCGTTGGTTGGAAGGGAGATTTTACCAAAAAGGCCCCTGGCGAACAATTAAATTATCTGTTAATCTTCCTGAATGAGCATCCGGGCCGGCCTTCCCTCCTCGAAGACAGGCATCCTCGGCCCTCTCCTGTGCCTGGGAGCCCTGCTCGCCCCTTCCAGCTGCCCGGCCATCGACTCCTGGAACGAGAGCGTGGCCCCGCACTTCGTCATCAAGCACGAGTCTCCATGGATGCCGCCCGGCTTCACCCTCAGCCTCGAGAAGATCCACTCCAGGCTGCGCATGGACCTGTCCATGTTCTCCCCATGGATGGCCAAGGAGCGCCTGACCCTCTATCTCTACAAGGGCCGCGATTCCTACGTCAAAGGAGAGTTCCAGCCCCCGGAGTGGTCCAACGGCCTGGCCATGTACGACCGCAAGGCCGTGATCGTCTACGACCAGAAGGAGGACCGCAAGAAGCTCCTCGAGGTCATCGGCCACGAGACCACCCACCTGCTCTTCGAAGGCTACTGGAGCGAGGTCAACAAGCAGCCTCCGACCTGGCTCAACGAGGGCCTGGCCATGATGGAGGAGGGCGCCTACGCGACCCAGCCCGAGAAGTCGGACTGGTACCAGACCATGGCCTATTGGGACCACAAGACCTTCATGTCCCTGCCAGGCTTCCTCGAGACCGCGCCCACCGTGGATATGAAGGACAAGGGCAAGGACGACAAGTCCGTGGCAGGCTGGTACGTGCAGGCCTACTCCCTGGTCTTCTTCCTGCACCGGGGACACCAGTCGCCCATGCAGTTCAAGATCTTCTGCGCCAAGCTCAGGGACGGCTCCCCGCTCGAGGACGCCCTCTGGACCGGCTACCGCTACAAGACCCTCGACAAGCTCGAAAAGTCCTGGCGCGCCTGGCTGGCGGACCCCAAGCACCAGCGCAAGGTCGAGCGCGTCTCAGCCTCGGCCACCGCGCCCGGAGGCCTGGCCACCCCCATCGAAGCCAAGGGCTTCGACTCCTTCCGCCGATAGGCGTTGCTGGTGCTTTGCTGGTGTCCCCTGCTGGTGTCAGACGTTAAGAAACGAACACTTCACAGCTTAACGTCTGACACCATTGTATGGCCCCATCTGGGGCTACTTGAGGGCAGCTAGGTAGCGGCCGGTGTGGGAAGATGGGTGGTTGGCGATGTCCTTGGGGTGGCCCACAGCCACGACATGACCCCCGCGGTCGCCTCCTTCAGGGCCCAGGTCCACGACCCAGTCCGCGGTCGAGACCACGTCCAGGTTGTGCTCGATGACGAGCACCGTGTTGCCCGAATCCACCAGCCGGTGGAGGACCTCGAGGAGCTTGGCCGTGTCCGCGAAGTGCAGGCCCGTGGTGGGCTCGTCCAGGATGTAGAGGGTCCGGCCCGTGCCCCTGCGCGAGAGTTCCGTGGCAAGCTTGACCCTCTGGGCCTCGCCGCCTGAGAGCGTGGTCGCGCTCTGGCCCAGGGCGATATAGCCCAAGCCCACGTCCTGCAGGGTAGTCAGGACCCGCTTGATGGGGGTGTGGACCTGGAAGAACTCCGAGGCCGCTTCCACGCTCATGGCCAGGACCTCGGCGATGCTCCTGCCCTTGTACCGGACCGTCAGGGTCTCGTCATTGAACCGGTGGCCGTGGCACTCGTCGCACTGCACGTACACGTCCGGCAGGAACTGCATGGAGATGCGCAGGGTGCCGTCTCCCTGGCAGTTCTCGCACCTGCCGCCCTTGACGTTGAAGGAGAACCTGCCCGGCTTGTAACCGCGGGCCTTGGACTCCGGCATCATGGCGAAGAGCTCGCGGATAGGGGCCCATAGGCCCGTGTAAGTGGCGGGGTTGGAGCGCGGGGTCCGGCCGATGGGGCTCTGGTCGACCACCACGACCTTGTCCAACTGTTCGATGCCCTTGATGGCGCGGTGCTGTCCCGCCGCTTCCTTGGCGCCGTGCAGGTCCGCGGCCAGGGCCTTGCAGATGACCTCGTGCACCAGGGTGGACTTGCCCGACCCCGAGACCCCGGTGACGCACACGAACATGCCCAGGGGGATCTCCACGTCGATGTCCTTGAGGTTGAACTGCTTGGCGCCCAGGACCCGCAGGGAGCCCTTGGCCTTCCTCCGTTCCAGCCGCTGGAGAGGCTTGAGCTTGCCCGAAAGATAGGCCCCTGTCAGGGACCGCGGCTCATTGACGATGTCGTCCACCGTGCCTTGAGCCACGACCTCTCCGCCGTGCTTGCCCGCTCCAGGGCCCAGGTCCACGATCCAATCCGCGGCGCGGATCGTCTCCTCGTCATGCTCCACCACCACCAGGGTGTTGCCGATGTCCCGAAGCCGCTTCAAAGTGGCCAGCAGGCGCGTGTTGTCGCGCGGATGCAGGCCGATGGTGGGCTCATCGAGCACATACAGGACCCCGGTCAGGCCTGACCCGATCTGCGTGGCCAGGTGGATGCGCTGGGACTCCCCGCCGGCCAGGGTCTCCGAGGCGCGGTCCAGGGTGAGGTAATCCAGCCCCACGCTCATGAGGAATTCCAGGCGCGAGTTGATCTCCTTGAGGATGGGCTTGGAGATCGAGAGCTCGCTCGCGTTCAGGTCCAGCCCCTTGAAGAACTCCGAGGCCTTGGCCACGGACAACCCCGTGGTCCGATCGATGCCCTGCCCGCCCACCTTGACCGCCAGGGCCTCGGGCTTGAGGCGGGCCCCCTTGCAGGAAGGGCAGGTCCGCTTGCGCATGAACCGGTCCACGACCGCGCCTTTGACGAAATCCGACTCGGACTCCGAGAGCCTGCGCTCCAGGTTCCGGATGACGCCCTCGAACTCCTGCTCGTTCTTCGCCCAGGACGGCTTGTAAGTCCCGCCTCCGTAGAACAGGATCTGCTTCTGCTTGGCTGGAAGGTCCTTCCACGGCTTGTCCATGTTGATGTCGTGCTGCCGGCAGACCTGCTGGAGGATCTCCGTGTAATACCCTGACCAGGACTTCTTCCACCTGTTCGTGCGGGTCGTGATCGGGTCCGACCAAGCCACCAAGGCCCCGTCATTGACCGAGAGCCCGGGATCCGGGACCACCAAGGAACCATCCACCTCGGTCTTGACTCCCAGCCCGTCGCAGGTGGGACAGGCGCCGTAGGGTGAGTTGAAGGAGAACAGCCTCGGCTCCAGTTCCGGCAGGCTCACCCCGCACTCAGGGCAGGCGTGGTGCTCGCTCAAGACAGCCGCGTCCTTGGCCGAGCCCCCAGGCTCGACCAACACCAGCCCCTTCGACTCCTTGAGAGCGATCTCCACCGAGTCCGTCAGCCTGGCCTTGTCATCCCCGGACACCTTCAGCTTGTCCACGAAAAGGTCGATGGTATGCTTCCCGTACCGCGTCAAAGACGGCACCGTGTCCAGGTCGCGCGGCTTGCCGTCCACACGCACTGCCTGGAACCCGGAGCGCTTCAACCGCTTGAACAACTCTTCGTAAGTGCCCTGCCTGCCCCGCACCAGGGGGGAGTAAAAGGTCACGGATCGGCCGTCGTGCTTGCGCAGTATCTCGTTGACGATGGCTTGCGCTGACTGCGCCTTGATCGGCCTGCCGCACTGCGGGCAGTGCGGCAGGCCCACCCTGGCGTAGAGCAGGCGCATGTAGTCGTAGATCTCCGTGACCGTGGCCACGGTCGAGCGCGGGTTGTGAGAGGGGTTCTTCTGCTCGATGGAGATGGCAGGCGAAAGCCCCTCGATGAGGTCCACGTCCGGCTTGTCCATCATCTCGAGGAACTGCCGCGCATAAGCCGAGAGGCTCTCCACATACCTGCGCTGGCCCTCGGCATAGAGCGTGTCAAAGGCCAGGGAGGATTTCCCTGACCCCGAAAGCCCTGTCAGCACGATCATCTTGCCCCTGGGAAGCTCCAGTGTGATGTTCTTGAGGTTATGCTGGCGCGCGCCGACGATGCGTATCTTGTCCACCGGAGACGATTCTACCATTTTGCCTTCCTGCCCGGCCTTTCGGCCCCTATCCGCGAACGCGAGCTCCATTCCATTGAGATTCCGATTTCCCTTCAGAGATTCAAGCCCCCAAGGGAACTTTTTGCCGGGGTCAGTCGTATACTCTGTATGGGGGAACTTCGGGACGTCTCCGATCCGGTGCGCGATGCTCTCGCGCATGGGGAGTCGGCTCCCGTTGACTTCGCGTCGTGGGACGTCGGTGAATGTCTGCGCCGGCTGCGCATCCGCTTCGGCTTGAATCGAAAGCAGCTCGCGGCCCAGGCAGGGGTCTCCGCCTCGTTGGTCGGCCGGGCCGAGAAGGGTTCGGACATCCGGCTCAGCACGCTCAAAAGTCTATACGCAGCTCTCGGGTGCCGTCTCGTGGCTCTGCCGGCAGGCGCGCTCTACGAACTTGACCGGCGCCAAGCCCAGCTCGACAACGATTGGCTCGATACGAAGCGGAGTATCGCGGCCGCCCTCACGGATGCATGATTGCGTTTCCCTGCAGTTCTCTTCCAGCGCTGAAAGAGAAATTCATAGAAACGCCATTTCCGCGATCCCGGAAACAGCGAAATGAATGGAAACGCAATTCTTGCCGGCCGATGAACGGCCTTGGGTGCTCCACTGGCCCAGGGATCAATCCGCCCGCCCGAACACTGGGTGAGGTCGAGATCCGGGCCCTTGACCGATTGTCTTTTATAGACTACACTTGAAGGAGGAAGACTTGGAACCCCGAAGACGACAGATTCAGCACTATCTCGCCAATGGAAAGAACATCTTTGAGGACTGGCTATTCGGCCTTCGCGACATGTCCGGTCGCATCGCGATCCTCAAGCGCATTGCCCGGGTACGCAAAGGCCAATTTGGAGACCATCGTTCCGTGGGGTGCGGAGTCTGGGAACTGCGCATCCATACCGGCCCAGGCTACCGTGTCTACTACGGCGAGGACGGGCCAGTCATCGTGCTGCTGCTCTGCGCTGGCCCCAAGGATACCCAGACAAAGGACATCCATAGAGCCCACCAGATGTGGCTACAGCACAGGAGGCTTCCATGAAACCCATCATCACGACTAGGCCGCATGAAGAGTTCCTCAAGAAGTATCTTGCCGATCCAATAGAGGCCGCTGCCTACCTCAACGCAATCGCCGAAGACAACGAACTCGATTTCCTCCTGGAGGCCCTGCGCGATGTCGTGGAGGCCCAAGGCGGCGTCGGCGCCCTGGCCAAGAAGACCCGCTTGAGCAGGACTACCCTATACAAGACCCTTTCCTCAAGAGGCAACCCCGAATTCAACACCCTGGACGCGATCCTCAACGTCTACGGCCTGAGGATCGGCTTCTTCCCGATCAACGGGAAAGGACACGCTTATCACTGGACAGAGTCCGCCGTGGCGGATCGCCGTCGTCGCTATGGAACCCTCTCCTCCCGCGGCAATCGGAGATCCAAGGCACGACGATAGGCCCGCCGCATGCCACCCACACGCACCACCCTTGCCGATTTCGACGGCCTTCAGGGCGCTTATCTGTTGAGCGATTCTCGTCAGCCGTGTTATACTGGCCTATCTACTCATTAGGAGGCAGTCCAATGTCGGCGTGACTACAATAGGATGACATCCGACCCAGACAAGAAACCCAAAGCCTCCCGAGACAGACCGCCCCGTTGGCCGCCAACACGAGTGGGGACCGACATGGCGGGCGGGAGCAGTCCAACCCCCATCGCCACGAAGAAGGCGGTGGGTTTCGCCGGTGTTCCGGGAGTCGGAGTTTCAACTCTGGCATTCCATGTCGCGTTGGCGTGGGCAGATTGGTCCAGATGCAAGACCGTGCTGCTCACACTCGATTTCGAGAGCGCGAATCGATTCCAAGGACAGCTTGGAATTGCCGGTACCCAAAGCGTGCTGGACCTCCAAGCGACAACTACATCTGTTCCGTTCTCAACCACAGGACTTGGCATCCTCCCGCTGGGGAAGAATGAGTCCGCCCTTAAGGCTTTATCGCCCGAATTCTTGAAGGGTTTGCTGGACGACCTAAAGAGCCATTACAATGTGGTCCTGGACTTCGGACCAGAAATCGGGGATATCCACCGGCCATCCAGCCATTTCGGCCGATCCCTCCTGATGGAGATCGAACATGGCTTTTGGGTTGTCGATCCCCACGAGGACAATATCGCTGAACGGAACATCCCAGCCCTGAACGCGCTTGCGCGGGAATTCGTTCAATCCCGATTGCCCAGCTCGTTCAGCACCGTGTTCAATCACAAGCAACGGGCTGACGAGCCATGGAAGGCTGGAACAGAAGCCTTGCGTCAGGTCCTCCCCCAACACACCAACCAGGTTCGCCGTCTGCCGGCATATGATCTCACTGCGGGAATCGCCGAGGCATTACGGGTGGACATGAGCATCGATTTCCACGATTTCATGGATCTTCTGCGTAGAGTGGGCGGCACCGATGACGAGACGATGGTGACAGCCATCTCGCGACAGATGGGGATTCCCTATGCCTCATTCGAGAACAAGATTCTAAAAATGGAACATGCGCAGGGTCTAGAGAAACTCATCCCGCGGTCCTTTGCCAAAGAACACGCCGTGGTGCCTCTCTTCCTGGACGAGGGCATCCTTGCAATAGCCATGGCCAACCCGGACGATCTCTCGCTGATTCAGGCTATGGGGGAAATGACAGGCCGAACCATTCAGCCGTTTATTGCAAGGGATTGGCAGATATTCGCGGAAATCGAGCGGGGTTATCCGCGATCGAGCGCCGGAGGGATCGGCGGCAACGCATCATGATACGGATGGAAGGGCACAGAGACGCCATGAAAAATACCATCCGCGCCGCGCTCGGGCGGATTGAAAGGAACGAAGGGGTCAAAGTCCTGCTCGCGGTCGAATCGGGCAGCAGGGCATGGGGCTTCGCCTCGACCGATTCCGATTGGGACGTCCGCTTCATCTACTTGAGGCGGCCCGAATGGTATCTGTCGATCCAGCGGAGAAGGGATGTCCTCGAATTCCCGCTTTCCGAATCTCTCGATGTCAGCGGTTGGGACCTGCGGAAGGCTCTCGGGCTCTTCGCCAAATCGAATCCGCCGCTCTTCGAGTGGCTCCGTTCTCCGATGGTCTATCGGGAGGCGTATTCGACGATGGCGAGCTTGCGCCGCATGTCAGCGGCGTTCTTTTCCTCCCGGTCGTGCCTCCACCACTATCTTCACATGGCGCAGGGCAACTTCCGCGAGTATCTCCAGGGCCCGCGCGTCCGCACCAAGAAGTACTTCTATGTGCTCCGTCCGATCCTGGCGTGCCGCTGGATCGAAGCGCACCGGTCCATGCCGCCGATGGAGTTCGCCAAACTCGTGGACGACCGGCTGCCCGAGCGGCTCCGACCCATCGTGTCCGATCTCCTCCGCCGCAAGCGAGCGGGAGAAGAGCTCGCTGACGGTCCCAGAATACCGGATATCAATGGGTTCGTGGAGCGGGAGATCTCCCGGCTGAACAATGAAATGCCTCCCAAGGCCGCCCGGCATCCCGTGGATTGGGAGACGCTGGACGCCGTCTTCCGCGAATCGCTCGACGAGGTCTGGAAGACGGCCTGACGCGCGACGGCTCCACCGGCCGCCTCCAGGCCTACTTCTTCCTCTGGATGACGGTGTCGTGGAGCTCGCGGGCCCGAAGCTTGGGGTGGTCGAGGTTGTAGTGCAGGCCGCGGCTCTCCTTGCGCTTGCGCGCCGAGCTGATGACTAGGGTCGCGACCACGGCGAGGTTGCGGAGCTCCACGAGGTCCGGAGTGAGGATGTAGTTCCAGTAGTACTGGTCGATCTCCGCGTTCAAGAGCCACATGCGGTGGAGCGCTCGCTCGAGCCTGCGGTCGGAGCGCACGATGGCCACGTAGTTCCACATGAGGCGGCGGATCTCGTCCCAGTTCTGGGTGATGACCACGGCCTCGTCGATGGGCACGGCCTTGCCTGGGTTCCAGTCGCGCGGAGGGGCCGGGCGCGAGCGCTTGAGCGTGGGCCAGAGCTCGCTGAGCTTGAGGAAGATGCGGTGGCTGAACACGCAGCCTTCGAGCAAGGAGTTGGAAGCCAGGCGGTTGGCGCCGTGCAGGCCGGTGCAGGCCACCTCGCCCGAGGCATAGAGGCCGGGGATGGTGGTCGAGCCCCAGGCGTCGGTCTTGACCCCGCCGCAGAAGTAGTGGGCCGCGGGCACGGCCGGGATGGGCTCGACCGCCATGTCGATGCCGAAGCTCATGAGCTTCTCGTAGATGTTGGGAAAGCGGCCTTGCAGGAAGCCGCGGGACTGGTGCGTCATGTCGAGGTAGACGCAGTCGTCGCCGGTGCGCTTGAGCTCCGAGTCGATGGCCCGGGCCACGATGTCGCGGGGCGCGAGCTCCTTCATGGGCGTGTACTTTGCCATGAAGGCCGCGCCGTCCTTGCGCACGAGCCTGCCTCCCTCCCCGCGCAGGGCCTCGGAGAGGAGGAAGGACTTGGCCTGCGGGTGGTAGAGGCAGGTGGGGTGGAACTGGACGAACTCCATGTTGGCCATGGCGGCTCCGGCGCGGTAGGCCATGGCCATGCCGTCGCCGGAGGCGATGTCGGGATTGGAGGTGTAGAGGTAGACCTTGCCGGCCCCGCCCGTGGCCAGGACCACGGCCTTGGCGCTCCAGGAGTGGATCTTCCTGCTCCGGACGTCCATGATGTAAGCGCCCTGGCAGTCGGGACGGCAGATGAGGTCGACGGCGAGGGAATCCTCGAGGATGCGGATGCGGGGGTTCTCGCGGCAGCGCTGGAGCAGGGCCCGCTCCATCTCGCGGCCGGTGATGTCGCCCGCGTGGAGGACCCGGCGGTGGGAGTGGCCGGCTTCGAGGCCCAGGTCCAGGGCCGTGCCTGAGCGGTCCGCGGGACGCGGACCCCGCCGCGAGCCGCGCGCCTTGGCAGCGGCCTTGGCGTGGCTGAACTTGACCCCGAGGCTGATGAGCTCCTTGATGCGCTCAGGCCCCTCGGTGACCACCTGGCGGACGATCCTCTCGTCGCAGAGCCCGGCTCCCGCGGCCATGGTGTCGGCCGCGTGCCGCTCCACGCTGTCGGTCGCCGCGGTCACGGAGGCGATGCCGCCCTGGGCGTAGTTGGTGTTGGACTCGGCGGCGTCTTTCTTGGTGGCGATCACGACCCGGCCCAGGGTGGAGAGCTTGTGCGCGGCCATGAGGCCCGCGATGCCGCTTCCAAGCACGAGGAAATCGCAATCCTTGTTCATGGTTGCCTCCTACGGCCATTGACGCTACCATTTCCTCGCTTAAGCTCGGTCATGCTATAATCCCAAGGATACATGATACGCACCTTCAACGGCAACAGCCCGAAGATCCACCCGAAAGCCTTTGTCCACGACTCGGCCGAGGTCATCGGAAGGGTCTCCCTGGGCCCGGGCGCGTCGGTCTGGCCCATGTGCGTGCTGCGCGGGGACGTGGACAAGGTCGTGGTCGGGGCGGACACCAACATCCAGGACATGTCGGTCGTGCACAACAGGCGCGGCAGGCCGGCAATCCTGGGCAAGCGGATCACGGTCGGCCACGGCGCGGTCATCCACGGCTCGGTCATCGGCGACGACTGCCTCATCGGCATGGGCGCGGTGGTGATGGAAGCGACCATCGGCCGCGGCAGCGTGATCGGAGCCGGGGCCGTGGTCCCGGCGGGGCTCAAAGTGCCGCCCGGCAGCCTGGTGCTGGGCGTCCCGGCCAAGGTCGTCAAGAAGCTCCACAAGGACTCCATCAAGGAGATCCGCGCGAGCGCCGCGGATTATACGGCCCTCTCGGCCGCGACGAAGCGTGCGAGCAGGGTGGTGTTCCGGCCATGAGAGGGGCCGCGGTCTTCCTCGCGGGACTGGCCGTGGGCGCGGCCGGCGCCGCCGCGGCGGGGTTCTACCTCAGGCGCAGGGAGATCGGCCAGCTCGGCCGGCTCATCTCTTTCGCGGGGCATGAGATCAACACCCCGCTGACCGCGGTGAACATGACGGCCCTCAATTTCCTCAGCGGCATCTTCGGCGACATCCCCGAGGACCAAGCCAAGTGGATGCAGCTCATGCGGGCTCAGACGAGCCGCATGGGCTCCATCGTGGGAGAGCTGCGCGACCTCATCCACCACGTGATGCGGCGCGACCTCGTGGTCTACGTCGAGCCCTCGTCCGTGGCCGAGGCCGTGGAGTCCGTGCTCCGCGCGGTGGGATCCTCGGTGGCGGAGTCCGACGTCAAGGTCAAGACGGAGGTCGGGGAACTCCCGGCGGTGATGGCGGACCCGGACCGGCTCTTCCGCTCGATCTCGAGCATGCTGTTCCACGCGCGCAAGTTCCGCACCGCGGGGGACATCACCATCACGGCGCGGGCCCTCCAAGGCGAGGTCGAGACCGTGGTGACCTACCACGGGGCCAAGATGTCGGCTGAAGACGCGGAGAACTCGCTCGACCTGTATTATCCGGCCAAGCGCCGCAAGGACCAGCAGCTCTGCTCGGTCGGCATGGGGCTGGGCATGCTCAAGCTCGTGGCCCGGCTCCAGGGCGGCGACTTCGGGTTCAGCGTGGACGCCGACGGGGTCTCGCGCATGGCCATGCGGCTGCCCACCACCCTCAAGCCGCCGGCCGTGGCCGCGCTCCGACCCTCCTAGCGGGTTTTATTGTAATATAGCGCCATGTCCATCAAGGTGGTCATCGCTGAAGACGAGTTCGTCGTGGCGGAGAACATCAAGGCCCTCATGGCCGCCCGGGGATACAAGGTCTTCTCCGCCGGCGACGGTGTCGAGGCCGTGGAGGTCTGCCGCAAGGAGCGTCCGGACGTGCTCCTGCTCGACATCCTCATGCCCCGGATGGGGGGCTTCGACGTGTGCCGCGTCCTCAAGGCCGACCCGGCCACCAAGAACATCAAGATCCTCATGATCACCGCCCTCGACCGCATGGGCGACATCGAGACCGCGTTCCAGCATGGGGCATCGGACTACCTCACCAAGCCCTTCGACCAGGAGAAGCTCTACAAGAAGCTGGACAAGGTGCTTGCCTCATAGGGGCGTGGCCTTTCGCGCGAGTCCCACCCGGCCGGCCTGGACGCCGTGCTCGGCCTACAAAACGCTCCTGGATTCCTTCGGCCGCCAAGGTTGGTGGCCTGTGACGCGCGGCAGGGGGACGACTCCGTCCTACCGGCCCGGGTCCCGGGGAAGGCTCACGGAGCGCCAACGGCTCGAGGTCTGCCTCGGCGCCCTCCTGACCCAGAACACGGCATGGACCAACGCCTCCCGCGCCATCGAAGCCCTGAACCGGGCGGACAGCGCGCGTCTCGACAAGCTCGTGCGCATGCCTTCCCGCAGGCTCGAGGACCTCATCCGGTCCTCGGGCTACTTCAGGCAGAAGGCGATCAAGCTCAAGACTTTCGCGAAGCACGCCTTGACGAAAGCCGGGATCGGCCGCTGGCTGGCCGGCCCCCTGCCCCTGCTGCGAGAGGAGCTCAGGTCCCTCCACGGCATCGGGCCTGAGACCGCGGACTCCATCCTGCTCTACGCCGGGGGAAGGCCCTCGTTCGTGGTGGACGCCTACACCCTTCGCATCGGATCCCGGATCGGCTGGTTCGGACAAGGGGCCTCCTATGACGAGGCAGCCTCGTTCTTCACCGGGCGCCTGGCCGTATCCGCGGAACTCTACGCCGAATACCACGCCCTCATCGTCGAGCTTGCCAAGCGCCACTGCAGGAAGAAGCCTGTCTGCGAGGGGTGTCCTCTCAGGAAGGGATGCCGCCGTGGGAGCGCGTCCTAGCGTCATGCTGGCCCTTGCTCTCGCCGCTTCAGCCTGCCTTGGCCTCGCGCCGCTGTCCGCCGGCGCGGCAGGGGGAGGACAGGTCTCCTTCGCCTCTGCGAGCAAAGTGGACATCACTCCGGCGCTCGACACGAACCGCGTGTTCCTCGCCGGCTACGGAGCCACGGGCCGCAGAGCCCAGGGCATCCACGACCGGCTCTACGCGAGGATCGCGGTGTTCTCCGACGGCAGGAAGACCGTGGCGATCGTGTCCCTGGACCTCATCGGCCTGTTCCTCAACGATGTGCTCGACCTGCGCAGGATGACCCGCTTCGACAAGCCGGGCCGCTACCTCTTCGTGACCGCGAGCCACACGCACTCCGGGCCGGACACCCTCGGGATGTGGGGCCCGGTGCCGGGAGTCTCGGGCGTGGACCTCGGATACATGAAAGGCGTCAAGGAGAAGGTGGCGGCCGCGGTCCTCACCGCCAATGACAGGCTCAAGCCCGCGCGTCTTCGCTCAGCCTCCTCCAAGCTCGACCCGAAAGGGCTGTGCAAGGACCTGCGTGACCCGGCCGTGGTGGACCCGTACCTCACCGTCCTGGCCGCGGAGACCATGGCCGGCAAGCCTGTCGCGACCATCGTGAACTGGTCCTGCCACCCTGAAGTCCTCGACAAGACGAACATGCTCGTGAGCGGCGACTATGCCGGAGCGCTCTGCTCGAAACTCGATGAGGAGCGAGGAGGGACCTGCCTGTTCCTGCCCGGCTCCATCGGCGGGCTCGCTACCCCGGACACGCGGGCCCCGCGCGATTTCCGCGAAGTTTCTCGCATCGGCGGCGAACTGGCTGCCCGCGCCATGAAGGCCCTTTCCTCAGAAGCCTGCAAGCCCATGACCGGCTTCCCCGTGGATTCCAAGGCCGAGACCGTGCGCGTGCCGGTCGAGAACTCGCGCTACCTCCTGTCCCTGCGCTCCCTGGCTTCCGGGCACACGCTCCGGGACGCGGCCGGCGATCCCCTGCCCGCTTCCAAGGCCTACACCCTGCCTGCGCGGCACATTGTTCGCAGGCTCAAGAAGGACGAACTGCCCTGGGTCGAGACCGAGGTGAGCTTCCTTTCCCTGGGCCCGGCGTGCGGGCTCGGCATCCCGGGGGAGCTCTTCCCGGAACTGGCCATCGGAGGCTTTGCCGGCGAATTCCGCGGAGGGCAGCCTCTCCTGGACCCGGCCAATCCTGACCCGCCGGACCTGTCCAAGGCTCCCAAGGGCCCGTACCTCAAGGATCTCCTGCCATGCAAGACCCGCTTCGTGGTCAACCTTGCCAATGACGAGCTCGGCTACATCGTGCCCGAATACGATTTCAAGGTCCAGGACAGCCTGACGCTCCTGCCTCGCAGGCCCGGACACCACTACGAGGAGACCAACTCCATCGGCAGGTCCGCGACCAGCATCGTGATCGACGCAGCCCGGAGGCTGATGAAATGAGCGCATCGAAGGACCTTTTCAGCGCGGCGCAGGACCTCGAGAAAGCCCAACAGCTCCTCGAAGATGGCAGGCCTCAGGATGGATTGCGCGCTCTCGGCCTTGGCGTGCCGCCGCAGTTCCGCGCCGAGCACGCGCATGTGCGCGCAGAGTGCCTGAGGTCCATGGGCAGCCTGGGCGGATGCCGGCCCTGGTACGAGAAAGCCCTGGCCGGCACGGACCGGTCCCGCGACACCGTGCTCTGGCTCGATTCCTGCCTGGGTCTGGTCTCAGCGCTGCGCAGCCTCGGGGAATGCGCGAAGGCCAGGAGACTCCTCTCCCAGGGGATGTCCTTGGCCAAAAAACAGGGCCTGGCCTCCCACGCGGAACGCTGCAGGCTCGAAGGCATCCTGCTCGACCGGGCCGAGGGCCGTTACCCTCGGAGCATCCGGGAGCTCTCGGGATTCCTCGCGCTCTTCCGGCGCAGGAAGGACCTTCCAGCCATGGCCTACATCCTCTGGGCCCTGGGCGGAGCGCGACGCTTCAGCGGCGACCTCTCCGGCTCTCTCAAGGACTACGAGGACTCCCTGGCTCTGGCAGGCAAGGCCAAGGATCCCATGGGCCGGGGATATGCCATGCTCGGCCTGGGCGGCATCGAGAGGATCAAGGGAAACCTATCCGCTGCCCTGGCTTGGTACCTTCGCAGCAGGAAGGCCTTTGCCAAGACCCAAGACCTCTTCGCCCAAGCCTATGCCGAGTGCGGGACAGGCAACTGCCTGCGGCAGTTGGGCAGGCTGAAGGAAGCGCGTGGCTGCTACGCTGCCTCGCACCGGCTCTACACCCTCATCAAGGACCCGGTGGACCTGGCCTATGTGGATTGGGGCCTGGGCAAGATCGCCATGGCAGAGGGCAGGCTCGATGATGCAGGCCGAAGGCTCATGACAGCTCTCTCAGGGTTCGGCAGGTTCGAGGAGCACCGGGGCGTCGTTCTATCCCTCATGGCCCTGGCAGCGGTCCGACACGCTCAAGGCCGCACGACTGAAGGTGAGAAGCTCTTCGACCAAGGCCTGGCCCTTGCCAGGAAGACCGGCCTGCATACCCATCTGGAAATCTATACCTAGACTGAACATAAGTTTTCCTCGAATAGGCCCTAGGGTTTAGGCCCCTCGTCGAAAGACAGGCCTGGTTCCCGGACTGGATTCGCGGGAGGCATAAGCGGCCGGATGCGACACGGATCGGCTACCGGGTGAGGTTCACCTTGAGCTCGCAGGACGGGGGCGAGCCCGAGGCGGTGAATGTCACGTCGTAGCCCGCGATCCGGGACGGCAGGCAGGCGGCCGCCAAGGCCAGCGAGCAGTGGGCGCGGCCGAAATCCCCTTCGTCGTAGAGGCAGGCCGCGGCCTGGCTCTCCGCCGCCAGGGCCGCCAGCCGCATCTGGGCCGAGTCGTTGGCCCGGGCGACCATGGTGTGCTGGTTCATAGCGATCCTGACCACCAGGCTGCTCATGATCGCGAGGATGACCAGAGTCACCTCGACCCATATCAGGACCGACCCGGTGCGGCCGCCCGCGAGGCGCAGGGACCGGGCTCTATCGCAGGGCATGGCGAAAGCCCACCTCGAGATGACGCGTCACCGTGGTGTCCGTGGTGAGCGAGGCGTGCCGGAGGGACACGGTGAAGTCCGCCGCCACCAGGTTGTTCGCGGCCGGCGGACGGGAGAAATCCGCCGTGACGCGGAAGTTGTCGCCTCCCGCGACGAGGACCCGTTCGACGCCCAGGCCCGGCAGCGAGCCGCAGTCCCCGAAGGCGGCCGTGACGGGCCCGCGGTAGAGGAACAATCGTCGCTTCCCCTCATCCACGCAGAAGTACGAGAGCTCGGCCGGCAAGCCGCTTATCAGGGGCTGCCGCAACTCGGCGTCGTAGTTATGCAGCACGGTGAGGGAGGGCCCCCGGGAGCCGGGAGCCGGGCTCAGCACGTCGCACGCAGGCTGGAGCGCGCCGACCAGGGCTTGGCGGGCCAGGACGACGTTGGCGCTCACGACCATCGCGGCGGCGGAGCGCATCTGAGCCCTGAGTCCCATGTACTCGATCTGGAGGACGGCCGCGAGGACCATGGAGAAAAGGGTCATGCAGAGGAGCAGCTCGACGAGAGTGACGCCGCCTCGGCCGCGCGGAAGGAGTCTCTTAGCGCACATTCCAGTCGATGCGGGCGTCCACGCGCCGCACGGTGAGCCCGTTGCGGGATTCCCCGGCCACGGTGTAGCTCATCGCCGCTTCCATGCCGACGCCGGCCCAGGCGGTCGGGAGACGGGCCGTGACGTCGTGCTTGCCCGGCTGGAGCGCCCAGCAGGACCCGCAGCCGTCGCCCGGGAGCGCCCAGCTCCCGCCGGGAGCGGCCGCGACCGTTCCGGTGTCCGCCGTCACGTAGTTCCTGAGCTCGTCCATGAGCTGCTGAAGGCAAACGGAGCCCTCCTCCCGCCGCTGCGCCCGCGCTGATTGCTGGCTGCCGCTCAGGAAGACGGAGCCCACCATCGAGGCCGCCGAGGCGAGCAGCACGGTCGCGACCATCAGCTCGACGAAGGTTGTTCCCCGGGAGTCCATGGTTCGGTCCTTCCTCGGAGTATATCGTTGTGGCGCGCCTTTCGCAATCCCTTCGGATAGTGCTAAGATGAGGTACGGAGGGCCTCTATGGAAGAAAGGGAGATCGTCATCCGCATCCGGTTCGGCCGCGGGCAGGCGCGCGGCATCCTGGCGGCCTGCCTGGTCTGCCTCTGCGCGGCCGAACTCGGCTCCGAGTCGCTCACCATGACGACCTACTATCCGTCGCCCGCTGGCGTCTATCAGCGGCTGACCACCACGGGCGTCACCCTGCTGGCCCGGGACGGCGGACGCGTGGGCGTGGGCACGACCAACCCGAACGGAGCGCTCGACGTGGAGTCCACGACCGCGGGGTTCCTCCCGCCCCGCATGAACACGACGCAGAGGGACGCCATCACGACGGAGGGCGCGCTCATCTACACCACCGACACGCAGGACCTGAACCTCAGGCTCAGGCAGGGCTGGCGGCCGATGAGCGCCCTGGTGGCGACCGTCAGCTTCGCCGCCCTGAAGGAGTACGTCGGCTCCTGCGGAGCCGGCGATGACTGGAACGAGCTGGCCTGCCTGGCGGCCTGCAACCGTTATTGCACGGACTCCGCCGCAGGGCGCCTCTTCAAGGGAGGGGTCATGGCGGATGTGACCGGGTCGGCGGTGAAGTGCCTGTGCGTGCCCTAGCCTGAAGTTCTTCGCGGGGTCCAGCGACATCTGATGGGAAGTGCGGCATAATTCGCAAAATCCGTGTGCGCCCGTTGCTGCTCGGCGGCAGGCGTGGTGACCAATCGGAGCAGCTCTTATAGGCCCTATGGTTTAGGCCCTCTATCCATCCCTTCTGGGTCCTAGGACCCTCTCCATGGTCTTATCCTGCAAGCATAATCAATCAATGGCGTTCCCGAGTCCTATCCTTGCCGCGGCCCTGGTCCTGACCGGCACATCCTGGTGCCAGACCATCAGGACCGCTCCCATCCGGATCCGGACAGTCCCGGGCTCGATCTTGGCGGCGCCGGTCAGCCCGATCTCAGGGCCCTCCTTCCAGAACCAGCTTTCCCTGAGCCTCGCGGCCCCGGCCGGCAGCATCATCCCTGTTTCAATCGCGCTGCTCAGTCTGCCTGCTCCGGAGATCAAGGACTCGGTCGTCCCCTCTCTCAGCGCCGCGGTCCCGGTCCTGACGCCGGCCGGACCCTCACAGACATCGGCTGAAAGGAAAGCCGCAACCAGCCTTGAATCGCGCATCCTTCAGTTGAGCGAGACCATTGCCGCCCCCTTGAAGACAGCAGGGGATGACAAGGCCTCCCCGGACGGAAGCCGCCGGGCCGGACAGGAGATCGAGAAAGCTTTGATCGGGGAGACCCTGGCCGAAGCCCAGGAAGACCTGCCTCCTGCCGGGCCTGTCACTGATTTGGACAGCAAGCAGGTCTCCTGGATGGAAGCCGAGTTCGTGACAGGAGCCCATCCCATCCTGACCAGCCAGGGGTTCCAAGCCTTCATCCTTTGGGACGCGAAAGCCATGGAAGAGGTCCTCCCCTGGCTGCGTAACGAGCGGCAGGCCATGGCTCTGACGCTCAACGCCATGATCGGAAGTCTGCGCCGCGTGGCGGAAAGCGACCTGCCGGCCATGGAGCGCGGCCGACTGGCCCAGGCGCTCAACGAACGACTCAAGGGGACCGTGAAGGCCCTGAGCGAAAACCCCTATCTCAAGCCCATGCGGACTCTCGACGGCAAGGTCCAGAGCCTGCTCGCCCCGTCTCCAGCCCAGACCGGCGCTCCCACGGGCCAGGCGCAGGAGAAAGTCGAGCACCCCTGGCAGATCAAGCCTCCGCTCCCCAAGGAATCTCGCGGGCAGGACCGCGACACCGAGGTCTCCCTGGTCAACAAGACGGCTGATTGGGCGGCCATGGTCAAGGAGTGGCGGTTCCTCGTGGAGAAGCACCTCTCCCGCTACCAGATCGCTGCGCGCAGCGCCAAGTTCTCGCGCCGCATCGAGGGATATTCTCTTTCAGCCAAGGAATTCACCGCGCAGAAGCTCATCGCTGTGCTCGAGGATTACAAGCGCAAGGCGGGCGTGCTCTTCACCGGGGTGGAGCGCATCGCGTCCTACTCGCTGGTGAACGGCTTCCTCAACCCCGAATCCATCACGGGCAGGGCCCGCGGCATCGTATGGGTCCCGGACAACAAAGGCTTGCGCCTGTCCGCGGAGAAGGGCGGCTGGGTGGTGAAGGCCTCGTTCGAGACCGACATCCAGGACGACGCCGTGCTCCGGTCCGTCAAAGCCTCCATCGAGGAGTACTGGCAGGGCAGCTTCGAGTTCCAGAAGAAGACCCACACCTTCAGGACGGAGATCGAGATCCGCAAGCTCGCCCCTGGGACCGCTTTCTCCCAGGGAGCCCTGGCCATCCGGGACAATGACAAGTGGCTCTCCCTGGCCGGGCCGGACGTCATCCTCCTGGGCCACGACCTCCAGTACGCCACCGCAGCCCACGAGTTCGGCCACACCATGGGCCTGGCCGACGAGTACCGCAACGGCTACGACCCGGACCTGCGCGCTTCGGTGGAGTTCCAGAACCCAGCCAGCATCATGAGCTCGCTCGCAGGCTCGGTCCTTCCCCGGCACCTCAGGCTCGCCTTCCTCCTGCTCAAGCGGCGCAGCATGGCCCCCTCCGGGAGCGGAGGACGCCTGCCCTTCGGGGACCTGGCGCCCTTGCGCCAGGCCCCCTGAAGGGGAGCAGGGTCAGCAGGCCAAGAGCTTGCGGACCGTCTCCAGCAGGACCTTCGCCTCGAAGGGCTTGACCATGTACTCGTCTGCGCCGATCTCCTTGGCGGTCTTGATGTCGCCCTCGTAGGACTTGGCCGAGACGAACATGATCCTGGTCTTGGCCAGGGAGGCCTCGGCACGCAGCCTGCGGCAGAGCTCGAAGCCGTGCATCTTCGGCATGTTGACGTCGATGATGGCCAGATCGGGCACGGCTTTCCTGGCCAGTTCGAGACCCTCCTCGCCGTCTTCGGCGAGCTGGACCTCGAAATCGTCGGAGAGGATGGCGTCGTAGAGGTCCCTCATGATGGGATCGTCATCGACCACCACGATCCTCTTCCGGCTGGGGTTGTCGGTCATCGCCCGCCTCAGATCTTGAAGTCTTCTCCCAGGTAGAGGGAGCGCGCCTTGGGGTCCTCGAGGAGGTTTTTGGACGCCCCCTCGAAGAGGATCTTGCCGTCGTAGATGAGGTAGGCCCTGTCGAGGATGGGCAAGGTCTCCCGCACGTTGTGGTCCGTGATGAGGCACCCGATGCCCTGGGCCTTGAGGTCGAGGATCATCTTCTTGAGCTCTCCCACGGTGATGGGGTCGATGCCCACGAAGGGCTCGTCGAGCAGCAGGAGCTTGGGCGAATGGATCATGGCCCTGGCCACCACGAGCCGCCGCTTCTCGCCCCCGGAAAGGCTGCCCGCGTACTGGCGCCTGAGCTCCCAGAGGCCGAACTCCTCGAGGAGCTCCTTGACCTTGCGCATCTGGTCGAGCCTGCTGTCGATGGTCCTCTCCAGGATGGCCCGCAGGTTCTGCTCCACGGTCAGGCCCGCGAACACGGTGGGCTCCTGGGCGAGGTAGCCCATGCCCCGCCTGGCGCGGGCGTACATCGGCAGGTCCGTGACGTTCTCCTCGTCGATCATGATGGCCCCGCTCTCGGGCCGGATGAAGCCCACCATGCTGTAGAAGGTCGTGGTCTTGCCGGCCCCGTTGGGGCCCAGCAGCCCCACGATCTCCCCGGAACGGACCTCCAGAGAGAGACCCTTGACGACCTCCCTCTCGCCGTAGCGCTTGCGCAGGTCGACAGCGGCGAGTCTCATGGCTCCAGGGGGGAGACGGGCTTGTTCTTGAAGTCGATCCAGCCTCGGACAGCCCCCTCGGCCAGCAAGTGACTGGGCATGGTCTCCGCCCTGCCGGCGTCCTTGGAGCCCTGCGGAAAGGGCCCGCTGCGTGGATACCCCGGCTCGGTCATCGCGCCAGGCGCGGCCGGGACAGGCTCGAGCGCGATGATCGTGTCCGCCTTGATGGCCGCGGTCCAATCTCCGATCTTCTTATGCAGGACGGGTCTGCCTCCGGAAAGCCTCATGACGCCGGAGACCTGGTCGTAGTCCGCCCGGTCCGCCCAGGCCTCCACCCGATCCCCCCAGAGCCGGACTCCGTCGAGCAGGGAGACGTTCTTGTCGAACTCCCATACCAGGCGCCCGGCCCGGCCGAAGTCCTTGCCCCCGCCGGGGCTGGAGAGGACGACGTCGACATAGCCCTTCTTGCCGGTCAGGGAACCGGTCCGGCGCTTCTGGTCGAAGACCGCCTTTTCGCCGAAGACCTCGCAGACCCCGCGTCCCCTGGGCAGGGTGTGCTCCGCCCGGATGTTGCCGCGGGCGGCCCAGGTCTCGTCATCATGCCGGTACAAGGCCCAATCAGCGCGCACGAACCGCGAGTAGGTCCAGTACCGCACGTCTCCGGTGAACTCTTCTTCCTTGACGGGGGACCGGCGCATCATCCATTCCTTGCTGCTCACGAAGGTGGCGGCCAGGGGTTTCCGGGAGTCGGCACCGGCAGCGGGGGCGGCGTCCGCGGCGTTGGCGGCCAGGGGCGCGGCGAGAAAGATGATCATCAGGGCGAGCCTCATCCGCCGGACCCCCCTTTGGCGCGGCTTGAATCAGCGGCAGGGATGGTCCGGACCGCGGCTGGGGCGACACTCCGCATGGGCGCGGAAGCGCCCGGCTGGATGACGGACTTCTGATTGAAGATCTTGACCTCGGAGAGGTCCGAGCCGGCCACGCAGCCCGTGCCCCGGACCACCGCGCCCGGCCGCCGCAGCACGACCTCGCGGTCGCTGCGGAACTGGCGGGTCTGGGGCACGAACATGAGCTCTTCGGTTTCCAGGGTCGAATCCTCCTGCACAAAGAAGAGCTTGGCGGCCCCTGACAGGAGGACGTCGTGGTTCTCGATGTGGGCCGTGCCCCTGCGCGCCTGCGCCCTAAGGATGGGCTTGCCGAGCTCCCGGACCTCCAGACGCGGCTCGGACAGGAGCGCCTTCTTGGAGTCCTCGCGGAGAAAGGCGACGCGAGACTGGAGCAGCCAGACCGGGACCCCGTCCTTCGACCGGGTCATGGTGAAATCCTCGAGGCTCTGCTGCGGCGCGTGGGCGTCCGGCTTGACCTCCTTGCAGGAGGCCGCCAGAGCGACCAGGCCGGCGAGAGCCAGGATCCGTCTCACTCCCCCTCCGGCGAGAGGAGAACGTCCGGCGCCTTCGGGGACGGCGGTCCCTTGCCGCCAGTGGCTCCCGCTTCCGAGACAGGCTTCGGGGGACTCGCCGGAGCTTTGAGCTGCTCCTCCGGCAGGTGCTTGGGCAGACCCGGCCGCTTGAGCCAGGGCGTCATCTCGGGCGCGATGTCGCGGATGTGGTAGGGCCTGGGCAATCTTCGCAGGAGGAAGGAGACTCCGAAGTACAGGACCACCAGGCACGCGTAGATGATCCCCAGTGTGCGCATGTGCCACTTCGCGTCCGGGAACCACGCCGGCGGAGTGGAAAGGTCGCGGCCGCACTTCCTGCACGCCTTGGCCGTGTCCTTGTTGTCCTGCCCGCAATTCATGCATTTCATGTGCTACTTCCCTCCCCCACGGGGAGGGAAGTAGTGTGGGGGCGAATGCCGTTTCATGACTGCCTCCTCCCTCGTTTGATGAATCCCTGCTTCTTCACCAGCCCATCGATGGCGCAAATCTGCCTCACGAACTCCGGCACATCCTTGAGATGCAGCGCGTTGGGGCCGTCCGAAAGGGCTTTCTCGGGACGAGGATGCGTCTCGAGGAAGACCGCGGCCACGCCCGCGGCAGCGGCGGCCCGAGCGAGCCCCCATATCCGCTCCCGGTCGCCCCCGGTCTCGGAGCCGCGGCTGGCCGGGAGCTGGACCGAGTGGGTGGCGTCGAAGACCACGGGGTACCCCAGTCCCCTCATGATGTCGAGGGAGCGCATGTCCACCACGAGGTTGCCGTAGCCGAAGAAGGTGCCGCGCTCGGTTAGGAGGATGCGGTGGTTGCCCGTGGACTCGATCTTCTCCACGGCGCGGGCCATCTCCCAGGGAGAGAGGAACTGGCCCTTCTTGACGTTCACCGGCAGGCCCGTGCGGCCGCAGGCGACCAGGAGGTCCGTCTGCCTGCAGAGGAATGCCGGCACCTGGAGAGCGTCCACATACTCCGCGGCGAGCTCGGCCTGTCCGGGGTCGTGCACATCGGTCAGGACGGGAACGCCGAACTCCGAGGCGACCTTCCGGAGGATCGCCAGCCCCTCGCGCGGCCCCGGTCCGCGGAAGGACTTCAGCGAGGTGCGGTTGGCTTTGTCGAACGAGCATTTCAAGATGAAAGGAACCGCGGCGCGGGAGAGGGCCGCCTTGAGGCCCTTGGCCACCACGCGCAGGATGGCCTCGGACTCGAGGCAGCAGAGGCCCGCGATGAAGACAGCCGGGGAATCGTTGCCGACCAGGACCTTGCCGATCCGGACCGTGATGCTCTTAGCCATGGTCCTCGCCGGAGAAGCCCCGGCCCGCGGGCTTGACGCCGGCCGGGCGCCGGTCCAAGCCGCGCGAGCGGGCCAGGGCCGCGGCCACGAAGTCGCGGAACAGCGGGTGCGGGCTCTCGGGACGGCTCTTGAACTCGGGGTGGAACTGGGCCGCCAGGAACCAGGGGTGGTCGCGGAGCTCCACGATCTCGGCCAGGTTCTTGGGCGCGTAGGTCCCGGTCACCTGGAGCCCGGCGTCCTCGTAGAGCTTGCGGAACTTGTTGTTCACCTCGTAGCGGTGGCGGTGGCGCTCCTGAACCGTGGCGGTCCCATACGCCTTGTGCGCGAGGCTGCCTTTCTTGAGACAGCACTCGTAGGTCCCCAGGCGCATGCTCGCGCCCTTGGCCTGCACGGCCTTCTGCTCGGGCAGGAGATCGATGACAGGGTAGCGGGTCTTGGGGTCGAACTCGGTGGAGTGGGCGCCCGAGAGCTTGAGCACGCTGCGCCCGAACTCCACCACCGCGATCTGAAGGCCCAGGCACAGCCCGAGGAAGGGGATGCGCTCCTCGCGCGCCAGGCCCGTCACCTTGACCTTGCCCTCGATGCCGCGGTCGCCGAACCCGCCGGGAACAAGGATGCCGTGGACCCCGTGCAGGTCCTCGAGGATGGAAGGCGAGCTCGTGTCCAGATAGCGGACCGTGATCCGGCAGTCATTGGCGATGCCGCCGTGCACCAGGGCCTCGTGGACGGACTTGTAGGCATCCTTGTAGTCCGTGTACTTGCCGGCGAGCGCGATCTGGACCTCGTGCTTGGGGTTCTTGAGGCGGTGGACGACCGTGCTCCAGCTCTCGAGGTCCTTGGCCCGCGAGCGCAGGCGCAGGAGCATGACGACCTGGTCGTCAAGGCCCTGCTTGTCGAAGACCATGGGGACCTCGTAGATGCTGGCCACGTCCGGGGCGTCCACCACGGACTCCTTGGGCACGCTGCAGAACATGCTGATCTTGGCCTTGATCTCCGAGGAGAGGGGCTTCTCGCTGCGGCACACGATGATGTCCGGGCTGATGCCGAGCTCCCGGAGCTTGGCCACGGAGTGCTGGGTGGGCTTGGTCTTGAGCTCCTCCGAGGCCTTGATGAAGGGCACGAGGGTCACGTGGATGTAGAGGGTGTTCTCGCGGCCCGCCTCGAGCCCCATCTGCCGGGCCGCCTCGAGGAAGGGCAGGCTCTCGATGTCGCCCACGGTGCCGCCGATCTCGATGATGACGATGTCGGCGCCCTTGGCCGGGAGCTTAAAGCGGCTCTTGATCTCGTCGGTGATGTGGGGGATGACCTGCACCGTCATCCCGAGGAAGTCCCCGCGCCGCTCGCGCGCGATCACGGTCTCGTAGATCCTGCCGGCAGTGATGTTGTTGGTGTGGTGCATCTCCTTGTTGAGGAAGCGCTCGTAGTGGCCCAGGTCGAGGTCGGTCTCGGCCCCGTCCTCCGTGACGTAGACCTCGCCGTGCTGGAAGGGATTCATGGTGCCCGGGTCCACGTTGATGTAGGGGTCGCACTTGAGCATGGCCACCGACAGGCCCCGGGCCTCGAGGAGCTTGCCGAGCGAGGCCGCGCTGATCCCCTTGCCCAGGGAGCTGACGACTCCGCCCGTGACGAAAATGTATTTGGTCATATGCCGCGAGCCTCCCCCGCGGGGAGGCGAGCATCGTGGGGGACGATTCGTCGTTTCATCAAGGGCTCCTTCTTTTCTGTATCAGTCGTTCTGCTTGCGCCAGGTCCGCCGGCGTGTCGATGGCCACGCCGCGGGCGGGAACCACCGCGGCGTAGATGCTCATCCCATCCTCCAGGGCCCGGAGCTGTTCGAGCGACTCGGCACGCTCGAGCGGGGAGGGGGGAAGGGAGACAAAGCGGCGCAGGGATGCGGCCTTGTACCCGTAGATGCCGATGTGCTCCCAGCGCCGGGGCTCTTCCTGGCGGCAAGGGACCGCCGTCCCCGAAGGCGAAAGCCGTACTCCTCTCGCCGGAGGGGGCTGGCGGCGGTACGGGACAGGGGAACGGGAGAAGTAAAGGGCCCGCCCGTCCTTGGCCAGGACGGCCTTGACCACGTCGGGCCGCTGGAGGCGTTCCGCGCCCTTCAAGGGGGTGACGAGGGTCGCCACGTCGGCGCCCGCGGAGCGCAGGAGGCGATCGAGGCTCCTCAAACCCGACGGGGAGATCAGGGGCTCGTCTCCCTGCAGGTTGACCACGAAGCGGGGGGACCACCGCAGCCGCTTGAGGGCCGCAAGGACCCTGTCCGTGCCCGAGGCCAGGTTTTTCGGGGTCATGACAGCGCGGCCTCCGAAGGCTTCCACGGCCCGGACGACTTCGAGGTCGTCCGTGGCCACGGCCACAGGGCCGATCCGGGACGCGACCGCGGCCTCGTGGCACCACCGGACGATGGGCTTGCCTCCGAGAAGGGCGAGGACCTTGCCGGGGAAGCGCGTGGATCCCCACCGGGCAGGGATGATGACCGCGGTCCCGCCGACCTGGACCGCGTCCCTTTTCCTCATTGGGCCAGGGCCTTGATGAGCTCCTCCGATGAGACCGTGGCGGTGCCGAGCTTGCCCACCACGATGCCCGCAGCGCAGTTGGCCACGACCGCGGCGGCCTCGATGGAGGCTCCGCTGGCCAGGCCCAGGGTGAGCACGGAGATGACCGTATCGCCCGCCCCGGTCACGTCGTAGACCTCGCGCGCCTCGGTGGGGATGTGGATGACTCCGGCCCCGCCCCGCTTGAAGAGGCTCATGCCTTCGGGGCCGCGGGTGATGATGAGGGACGCGCATCCGAGCCCTGAGAGGATGCTCCGTCCCAGCGCGTCGAGAGCCCCTCTTCCCGGCTCGGGATGGCGCCGCATCCCGGCCCAAGCCTCGTGCACGTTGGGCGTCAGGCAGGTGACGCCGCGGTAGAGGTTGAAGTTCTCCGGCTTGGGGTCCACGGTGACCGGCAATCGCCGGCCTTTGGCCCGGGAGAGGACGGCTTTGACGACCGCGGGCGTCACAACGCCCTTGCCGTAGTCGGAGAGGACCACGGCGTGTGCGCGGTCCACGGCCGCGGGGATGCGGCGCAGGAGTTCGCGCTCCGAGGCGCCGGACAGCGGGCCCGTGGTCTCCCGGTCGAACCGGACGACTTGCTGGTGCTCCGCGATGATCCGGCACTTCTGGGAGGTCACCCTCCCGGAGTCCGACAACAGGCCGGCCACGTCGATGCCGTGGCCCGCGAAATCCGAGCGCAGGCGCTCCGCGGCCGCGTCCTCGCCCACCACGCCCACGACCACGACGCCCGCCCCGAGGGCGGCCAGGTTGCGGGCCACGTTGCCCGCCCCGCCCGGGACGTAGCTCTCGGCCCGGACTTGCACGACCGGGACCGGCGCCTCCGGGGAGATGCGGTGCACCGCCCCGCGGATGAACTCATCGAGCATGAGGTCCCCGACCACCAGGACCCTCTTGCCGGAGAACTGCCGGACATAGCCCTTCAGGCGGCGGCGTTCTCGGGCCGTCAGCACCGCGGGATGCTTCTTCATGGGCATGATTATATCATTCCCTGCCGCGCGCCGGGGTCCCGTCTCCGATGGTGGACAAGGCCGCGGTGACGTGGCCGAAGAAGACCTCGACCTTCATGAGGACAGGGATCTTGCGCTCGTCCGCGGTCACCCAGATCCGCAGGCGCTTGCCCTTCTGCACGAAGATGCCCTCCTTGCGCATGAAGGGCTCGAGGAGAAAAGTGTCGAACTTGCCGGCCGGGACCTTCACCTTGGTCCTCTTGACCACCTTCACCACGAGCGGCCAATTCTCCTTCGTGTTGACGTCGAGGATGATCTCAGCGCCCTCCTTGAGCTCCTGTGTCCTGATGTAATACATGCTCGAAAGGATGTCCTGCACCGGAACCGGGATGGTGCCCTGCCGCACGCTGTAGTTGTGATCCCGGCCGGCCCACTTGGCCAGGTAGCGCTTGGAAGCATGGTCGAAGAGCACCCACTCGTCCCGGTAGAAGTTTCCCTCCCGGAGGTTCTTCAGGTAGCCCAGGGAACTCAGGCTGGCCGCGTCGAGCCAGGCGTAGTTCTCATCGCGGACCTTATAGAAGGTGTTGCAGAAGCCGTTAGAGTAGGCCCTGGAGACGATCTCGTAGGCGGGCCGGCCGTTGAAATCCACCATGCGGCTCATCTCCAGCGTGGACTGTCCGACCCCGATGAGGCCCCAGGAAACGTCGAAGACCAGCTTCTCCGGGAACCCCGGCACGGCCGCGCCGGACGAAGGCTCCACCCCCGGCGCGATGAGCTCGCGCGGGTCGGTGAAGGAGGCGGTGAAGATGTCCGCGGCGAGGCAGGGGGACATCATGAAGGATACCAGGGACGACATCAGGAGGCTCTTCATGAGAACGACCAGCGTCAAACCTTTCCGCATGGAATCCTCCAGAAATACATCCGGGAAACACTGTCGGATTCCATGCGGGATATCATGCGGTCAAAGCCCATCCGTGAGCATCTTGGCCCAGGTGGCCTTGCCCTTGGTGATCTCGAGCTTGATGGCCAAGCCGTGCAGCCCGGAGCCCAGGATATCGCGCCACGCGGGGGGCAGGCGGACGAGGTCCTTCATGGTGGCGATCACGGGCAGGCCCTGCCGGGCAGTGTCGATGGAACGCAGCTCTTCCTCCGAGAACGGGTGGTGGTCCGGGAAGCGCCAGCGCTGGACCAGCTCCACGCCAAGAGACGCCAGCAGGTCCTCGAACTGGGAGGGGTCCGCGATGCCGCTGAGCGCCACGGCCTTCTTCCCGCGGAGACTCTCCGGTTCCAACCTGCGGTCCGAGGAGGCTTCAAGAAGGTAGTCCGGCTTGTGGGAGGACTCCACGACCGCGGCCCCGGGACTCAGTGCCCGGATCTCATCTTTAAGAAGGTCGAGCTCGGAGGGAGTCACGAGGTCCGCGTGCGTCAGCACCACGAGCTTGGCCCGGGACAACGACCCCAGGGGTTCGCGCAGGTCACCGTAGGGCAGGAGGCGCCGATCCCCGAACGGCCGGACCGCGTGGACCATGAGCACGTCAAGGTCGCGGCGCAGGGCCAGGTGCCCGAAACCGTCGTCGAGCAGGATGACTTCTGGACCATAGAAGGACATGGCCTGGCCGCCCGCGGCCACCCGGTCCGGGGCCACGAGGATGGGGATGTCGAGCCCCTGCAGGGCCTGGTGGAGCATCCAGGGCTCGTCCCCGCATTCCGTCCACGGAGGCGTGCGCCCGTCCCTGAGCACTGAGATCTCCTTGCTGCCCTCCCGCCCGTAGCCTCGGCTCAGGATCACGACCCGATACTTGCGCTCGCGCAAGGTCTGCGCGGCCAGAGCCACGGCCGGGGTCTTGCCCGTGCCCCCGGTCGTGAGGTTGCCGAAGCACACGACCCGGCAGCCCAGCCTGGCCGACTTGAGCACGCGCCAGTCATAGAGCTTGCGGCGGGCACGCACGGCCGCGCCGTAAGCCAGGGCCGCGGCGCCGAGAAAGGTCCGGCCCGCGAGCTTCTCTTTGAGCTTCGAACGCAGCTTAGGAAGGTCCATAGATAGAGTCCAGCAATCCGCGGGCCGCGCCGAAGACCGTCTCGGGAGAGAGCCCGTCGAGACAGTCGGGCGTCCGCGGGCACTCGTTGAACCCGCAGCCCATGCAGGAGAGGTCCTGGCGCCGCACCGCCAGATGCCTGGGGTCCGGAGGGGTCCAGCTCGCCGGGTCGCTCGACCCGTGGATCGTGACCGTGGGCACGCCGAGGCTGACCGCGAGATGCTTGGTCCCGCTGCAGTTCGTGACCAACAATCGGCAGCCGGCCAGGACGCGGGCGGCCTCCCGCAGGTCCCTGGTCTCGGGCGCTGAAGCAGCCTTCCCGATGCCGGAGGCGACCTTCTCGGCCAGGGCTTTCTCTCCCGGGCCCCACAGCACGGTGATGCCGCACCCGTAGCGCTCGTGGAGCATCCTCCCCAGCGCGACATAGTGCCGGGAGGGCCACTGGCGCGTGGGCTTGCGGGAAGCGGGGGCCAGGGCGATGGGTCCCGCGGGGTCCGGGGCTTTCGGCGTGCCGAGGTAGACCTTGGGAAGGATGTCCGTGTGCGTGTCCGGGACCCCGAGCCCTGAAAGAAGGCGGATCTTCTCCCGCCCCGCGTAGTGGGTCGTGGAGGACTGCACCATGCGCAGGTTGTAGGCCCAGCGGTGCCCGACGTGGGCCGGCCCGGCGCGCAGGGAAGCGCCGCTGGCCGCGGCCAGGAAGGCGCTCCTCGGGTTGCCCATGAAATCCACGACCCAATCGTAGCGCTCGGAGCGGACGCGTAGAAGCCACGCGAGATAATCCCGCCACCCGTTCGAGTGATAGACGAGCACCCGGCTGATGTCGGGGTTGCCCGCGAGGACCTCGTCCGACGGAGGCTCCACCAGGAAATCCACGGCCGCCGCGGGGTAGCGCTTCTTAAGAGCGGCCACGGCCGGGGTCGCCATCAGGACGTCTCCGATGCGGCGCAGCTGGATGACGAGGACCTTGCGCGGCAAGGAGGTGCCAGGCACTAGAACCTCGCCCTTCCTCGGGTCATGTTGAGGTGGAAGTCGAGCATGTTGTCGTCGCCCCGGATGAGCAGGCGCTTCAGGGGACCGGCGTCCGGGCGCCAGGGCAGGGGGGTGATGCCCTGCTTGATGGAGAAATCGTAGCGATATCCGGCTTCGCGGGCGCGGGCCCGGACCTCGGGCACGAAGGCGCCGGCGCCGTACGGATAGGCGAAGCCGACCATGGGCCGCCCGAGCCTATCCTCGAGCCGCTTCTTGCTCTCCCGGACCTCCCAGGCCGCGTCCTCGAGGCTGATCTCGGAGAGATTGCGGTGGGTCACGGTGTGGGAGCCGAACTCGATGACCCCGGACCCCTGCATCTCTTCGACCTGGGCCCAGGTGACCATCCTCAGCCATGATTCCGAGGCCGGGTCGTGCCAGGCGTTGTGCCGGCCGATCGTGTCGCAGACCAAAAAGATGTTGCCCTTCATGCCCAGCTCGGACAGGACCGGGAAGGCGAGCTCGTAGTTGTTGGAGTAGCCGTCATCGAACGTCACCAAGGCCGGCCTTGCCGGCATTGGTGACGTTCCCTCTTCCGCTTCTCTCAGTTCTGTAAAAGTAAGAGTGGTGTATCCGTGCTCCTTGAGCCAGACCATCTGCCTCCGGAAGTCCTCGACCGTGACCCACAGCTTCTTGAGCCGGGAACCGGGGGGGAAGTCCCCGATCTTGTGGTACATCAGGGAGGCCAGCCCCCGGACCTTGGGCCGCCACCAATTCCAGCGCGCGCTCGCCGCCGCGGCGGCGAGCGCCGCGGCGGCCGCCGTTGCCGTTCCTATCAAGTCCGTCTTTCCTCCCTCTCCAATCCTCCGAGCTTCACATACTTCAGCCAGCTGTGGAAAGCGGCCAAGCCCGCCCACACCAGGCCTGGCCCGCCGTCAAGGATCCCCAGCCGGACCACGACCCGGACAAGGAACTCCACGGGCAGGATGAGGTGGTGCCAGAACCGGAACCTCTGGCCCGCCTCGAAGCGCTTGCGGGCCGCCAGGGTCGTGTAGCGGTCGAGCTTCCCGAGATAATCCGAAAGGTCATGGTACGGATAATGCTCCATGAGCCCGGACAGCCGGGCCACGGGACCGTCCACAACGATGCCCTCGTGCAGGGCGCCTCCAGTGAAGCGGCCGAGGGTCCTGCGGAAGAGCCGCAGGTGGCGCTCCTTCCCCAAGCCTCCGAAGCGCAGGCGCCGGCCCATGAAGTGCACCGCGAAGGGGATGCCGAAACCGGCGGGCAGGGGCCCGGAGGATTTCAGGACCCGGAGGATCTCATCCCTCAGTTCCGGCGTCACCCGCTCGTCAGCGTCGATGGACAGGGCCCACTCCCGGGTCGCCATGGCCAGCGCCGCGCCCTTGTGCCGCGCGTAGTCGTCGAACTTCCGGACCGCCACCCGGGCCCCGGCTTGCCGGGCCAGGTCTCCGGTGAGGTCCTTGGAGTCCTCGGCCAGCAGGACCACGACCTCGTCGGCCAGCCCCCCCAGGCTCGCGAGCGCCCCGGGCAGGTCGCGCTCCTCGTCGCGGGCGATGATGAAGGCGGAGAGCCCGCCCGGGACGCTATCGGGTGATCTCGCCATAGATCTCTTCCATCTGCTCGGCCATGCGGGACAAGGAGAACCCGGCGGCGCGGGAGCAGGCCGCGGTGGCCATGGCCGAGGCCAGTCCCCGGTCCTCCACGAGCCTGAGGATCGCGCAAGCCAAGGCCTCCGGGTCCCTCGGCGGCACGAGGATGCCCGTCTTGCCGTCCTCCACCACCTCCGGGATGCCGCCGGCCGTGGTCGCGGCCACGGGGATCCTGCACATCGCGGCTTCGAGGAGGACGCTGCCCATGCCCTCTCCCCATGAGGAATGCGCGAGCACGTCGAGGGACCTCAGGAACGAGGGGCCGTCATCCACCCGGCCCAAGAGGCGCACCTTGGACGCAAGGCCCATGCGTGTGATCTGCTCCGTGAGGGATCCGTGCAGGGGGCCGTCTCCGGCGATGAGGAATCGCAGGGCCGGCATCTTCCTGGCGGCGATGAAGGCAGCGGCGACCAGGGTGTCGTGGTCCTTGTGCGGTACCAGGGCCGCGAGGTTGCCGACCCAGGGAAGGTCCGGCTCGACGCCGAATCTGGCGGCGACCCGCTCCCTCTCCCGGGCGCGGGACTCGGGCGTGGACGGGGACAGGGCGCCCTCTGCCAGGCCCGCCCAGGCGCACTCCTGCGCGCCTACGGGCACCGCGTCCGGCACCACGCGGACGCGGCCGGAGTCCATGCCGTTCCGCACGAGGATGCCCTTGATGGCTTGCGAGACCGCCACCACCGCGCAGGCCCGGTCATACTTGATGGAGCGGCTCGCCGTCCCGTTGAGATCGAAATCGACCCGACGATGAGCGACCCTGGGCACGGCCTTGCCGCAAGCAATGGCCGCCAGAGCCGCGGTGTGAGCCGTGTGGCTGTGAACGACCGGGGTCCGGGAGCCCCGGACCATCAGGCGCAGCATCATCGCGCTCAAGGGGTCCCATTCCGTGAGGAAGGGCAGGTGGGCGGTCTCCAAGCCCACCCGGCCGGCCTCGGCATCCAGGAGCGAGCCCTTCCTGCAGACCACGATGTCGCGGTGGCCGCGGCGGTCGAGGGTCGCGGCCAGGTAGAGGAGCTGGCGCTCCCCGCCGCGGAGCGTGCGCTCGCCGTCAAGATGGTAGACGGTGCAGGAGGTCACGATAGATCCTTTCAGTGTCGTCAGCGAACCGGTCCAGGCAGAAGCGGGACTCGAAACGCACTCTCGCCTTGGCCCCCATGGCAGCGGCGCGGCCCGGCTCACGGAACAGGAGCGTCACGGCGTCGGCCAGGGCGCCGGAGTCCCCGGGAGGAACGAGGATGCCCGTGACCCCATCTTCCACCAAGTCCGGCAGACAGCCCACCCTGGTCGCGACCAGGGGCCGGCCATGGGACATCCACTCGAGCGCGGCGCGGGAGACCGCCTCGGAGCCGAGCGAGGCCACGACCCCGATCCGGCAGCCTTTGATGAACCCATCCACCGACGGCACGAAGCCGAGGAACTCGACCGTGCCCTCGAGACCGGCCTTCTTCACCGTTTCCCTCAGGAGCACGTCCCGCTCGGCCGTGCCGGCTCCCGCAGCCCGGAACCGCGTGGCGGGGAATTCGGCCAAGACCCTGAGCGCGGCGTTGATGAGCGTCTCATGCCCCTTCACCGGATCGAGCCTCCCCACCATGCCCACGGACCGGTCTTCGGGCAGGGGAGAAAGCTCGGAAGATGCCAGTCCCTGGAAAACGACCTCGACCCTGGAGCCGGGATAAGCCTGCTCGAGCTGGGCCTTGATGACGGAGTTCGCGGCGATGAAGGCCGCGGTGCGCTTGGCCAAGGCCCTGGCCAACGCGTTGCCGGAAGGCGGCCGGGCATCGCCGCGAGTGCGAACCACAGGCACCTTGAGCCCAGCGGCAGCAGCGGCAGCCAGGGAATGGGCGGAGCCTGTGTGGCTGTTGATGACCTCCACCCCGAGTTCCCGGACCGCGGCCCTGAGCCGGGGCAGGCTCAACCACGGCTTGGAGACCTCGAAGACTTCCAGGCCCAGTTCCCGGGCCTTGCGGCAGGGCACGCTCCCAGGTCTGCCCCAGAAAAGGACCTCATGCCCTCTGGACTTCAAGGCCCCGGCCAGGGTGAGGGCATAATGGGCGATCCCGGAATCCCAAACCTCGTCCTCGATGTGAAGGATTCGCATCAACCCTTGGATTCTATCATTTACCGGAAGATATATCCTTCACTGTCACGATTTGGTAGCTTCTCCATAGCTTTTTCGACCAGGGAGAAACATGAACCAGGGCGCGCCGGTCAAGGAACCGCAGGCGGAAAAGCCCGCGGACAGCGGACGCACCTTCCTGGGCATGAACCCCATGAAAGTGGTCTTCGCCCTCGAGTACGTCCTGCAGGGCATCGCCAACCCGTTCCAGGGCATCACCTACCAGCCATTCTTCAAGCACTTCACGGTGGACTACAAGCTCACCGAGGCCGCGACCCAGAACCTCTTCTCCCAGTCCTACCTGGCATGGAGCTTCAAGCCCATCCTGGGCTTCCTCATCGACGCCTACGGCAAGACCAAGGTCATCCTCACCTTCCTGCTCGCGGCCTCGACCGCCTTCTTCCTGCTGACCCCCCTGGTGGACCACAGCGTGATGGTGTTCTTCTGGTACATGTTCGCCCTGTCCGTGATCCTGGCAGCGACCGACGTGTCCGTGGATCGGGCCACCGTGGTCGAGGGGGACTCGGAAGCCAAGGAATCCGGGCAGTCCAAGTCCACCACCGTGGGCTTGAACCAGGCCATCTGCTGGGCCGCCATCTACGGGACAGGCATCTTCTCAGCCGTCTCAGGCGGGTGGATCGCGGACCACGCGCCCTTCAACTGGCTCATGGTCGGCCTGGGGGTAGTGCCTCTCATGGTCCTGGTCGTGGTCCTCTTCCTGCCCAAGGATAAGGCCGCCACCATCCCTCTCAAGGAGTCGGTCCTCAACTTCTGGAACGGCCTCAACACCGGGCCGGTCATGTGGATCATCGTCTTCTATTTCATGTTCCACTTCCAGCCCGCCATGGGCGCGCTCTGGACGAACTACTTGATCGAGACCCTCAAGTTCACCCAGACCCAGATCGGCATCTCGGACGGGTTCAGCAACGCGGGCTACTTCGTCGGCGTCCTCCTCTTCGCTAAATACGGCACGCGCTGGCAGGACCGGTGGGGCTTGAAGCGCGTCTTCCAGATCGTGATCGTGCTCAGCATGCTTGCCAACCTCACCCAGTACCTCACGATCGAGCCCTGGTTCACCCAGATCTGCGGAGCCATGAACGCGGCTATGCCTTTCCTATCGTCCCTTCAGGTGCGGCTCGGATTCATGTGCCTCTACGGCTTCGTCCTGTCCGTGTTCCTCGGGTTCACCCGCATGAGCACCTTCAGCCTCGTGGGCGCGGTCATCCCCGCCAAGGCGGCCGGGGCCCTGTTCGCGGGCTTCATGTCCGTGGCGAACCTGGCCTACTCCTTCTCCTACTCCTCGGGCTCCTGGCTCTACACCCACGGGCTCGAATACGGGTTCATGCGCAGCCTGCAGCAGGGCATATTCGGCATCCCGGCCGCGTCCGGAGCCGAGATGTCCATCGCCATGCTCATCCTCATCGGCACCGCGGCCTACTTCCTGAGCTTCATGGGCTCACACATGCTGCCCGAGGAACGCGAGACCATGGCCACCGGGGATGTGACGGAGTACATGCTCGGGCCCGAGCACTTCGCGGCCCTGGGCAGGGACTTCCTGCGAAAGGTGAACATCGCGACCGCGGTCGTCATGGGACTCATGTTCACCCTGACCTTCCATACCTGCGACCTGGACTTCATCAGCTCCGCGCTCGTGTCCTTCTTCCTCGGGGTCTTCCTGCGCAAGGTCTACCTGGACTCACGCTGCGCGGCCCCGGTGAAAGGCGCGAAGTAACCCCGCGGCGGCAGGCAGTCCTTCACCAGAAATTTTCACGGGCCCCCGAGATATCCACAAACATATCTTAAGATAGGTTTGTGGATATCTTGGCAACAGCCCCGCCAAACCCTCCGGAGGGAGGAAGCCTACCTCGGCTTCAGGGGCGGGACCCCTTTGCACCCAGCCCCACTCCGGCGGGAGGAGAACGGCCTCGCCTACAGGGACAGCGGCTCCTTAGCCGCTAGCATCTCGCGGGCGGCGCGGTGGGCGAGGTCCGTGGTGATGAGGCCCATGCACAGGAAGTGGCCCTCGGGACACGACCTGCCGCCGTGCAGGGCGCAGGGGCGGCAGGCGAGGTCCGCCTCCAGGACCCGATGGCCGGGACCGTAGGGGAAGAAACCCAACTCACGCGTGGTGGGGCCGAAGATCGCCAGGGTGGGCACCCCGGACGCGGCGGAAACGTGCATGGGGCCGGAGTCATTGGTCACGAAGAGGGAGAGCCTGCCCATCAGGCTCTTGAGCTCGGAAAGCGCGCCCCCGGAGAAGTCCGCGGACCCTGAGCCTGAAGCGAGCCTGGCGCACAAGTCCCTGTCAGCCGCGCCGCCCACGATGACCACCTTGAAGCCGTCTTTCACCAGGCGGCCGCAGAGGTCGCGGAAACGATGCTCGAACCACTTCTTGGTAGGCCAGGTCGACCCGGGATGCACGGCCACAACGCGGTCAAGGGGGCCGATCCCGGCGGCCTGAAGCCGCGCTGCCGCGGCTCCGCCGATATCCGGCTCGAGGTAGCGGGACTCGTCAGGCCGCAGCTTCAATCCGGCCTTCAGGGGCAGCAGGAGCGCGAGATTGCGCTCCAAGTCGTGCATGTGCCAGGCGAACGGGACCTGCCGCGTGAGGAGGAAGCTTCCCGCGCTGGTGGAGAAGCCGATGCGCTCGCGGATCCCGGAGCGCCACGCCAGGAAGGCGCTGCGGAAGGAGCGGTGCGGTATCACGGCGCAGTCGAATCCCCTGGAACGGAGCCTGCGCGCCATGACCAGGGTCCCGAACAGGCCGGAGTGCTCGCCCCGCTTGCGGTCCACGATGGTCTCGTCGACCCAACCGCTCCCGGAGAAGACCTCCTCCGTGCGCTCCGTGGTCAGGACCGTGACGCGGGAGGAGGGGGAGAGGGCCTTGAGCTCGCGCAGGAGAGGCAGGGTCAGGAGGCAGTCCCCGAGGAAAGCGGTCTGGATGACGAGGATGCTGGCCGGGCGCGCCCCTGGCTCGGTCCCCGTCTCCCCGACAGGGCCCGCTTCGCCATAGTCCCCGAACGAGAGGGAGAGGTCGCTCGACCGCACTCCCCAAGGCGACAGAGCCTCGAGGTAGCGCTCGATGGTGTGCTTCTCCAGCACGGGCGAGCGCAAGCCGAAGCTGACATAGAGCGTCCGTGCCAGCGCGTCCTTCTTATATACCGAGACCTCGGGCACGCCGCACATGGAACGGATGAGGAAGGACCGCGTCGTAGCGTGGAGGTCCAGGAGATGGGTGAACCCGCGCGACCGTATGGTCGAGACCGCGTCCCTCAGGCCGCGGAACGGGATGATCTCGCTGAGGTGCGGATTGCCTTTGAGCACGCCAGCGAACTGGGGCTTGACCAGGACGGAGATGGAGCAGTCCGGCCAAGCCGCCTTGAGGCTGCGGAACACGGGAGCGGTGAGCACCACATCCCCCAGCGAGGAGAGCCGGATGACCAGGATCTTATTGGGCATGTCGACGACGACCGTCGCGGCATCCGCGGCGGGAGCGGAGGAGGGGATTATATCATTTCGCCGGGACGCCCGGTTTCCGCCCCGGCGAGGAAGACGGCATTTGGCGAAGCGCGGCCGAGATGTCTTCCTTCCATCCCTCTGCGCCGGGCCTCAGACGCAGCGCCTCCTGGAAGTGCGGCCTGGACTCGTCCCAGCGGCCCTGCCGCACGAGCAGGGCGGCAAGGTTGTAGTGCGCGATCCACAGGTCGGGGTCCGCGGCAAGGGTCTGCCTCCACACAGCTCCGGGCTCGCGCCAGAGCTCGGTCTGCCGCATGCTCATCGGAACGAAGATCGCCGAGGCAGCGGCCGTCGAGCCCAGCGCCATGGTGAGCAGCAGGAGCCTCTTCATCCGGGACAGCGGGCCCTGCCGCAAGGGCGGCAGGTCCCCGGAGGGGGCCGGCCCTTCGAACCCCATGACAGACGACAAGGCCCAGGCGAGCAGGAGCGCCAAGCCCATGGATGGTATATAGGCATAGATATCCTGTCCGTAGATGATACCCTCGGCTGAAGAGGCGAAGGATGGAAGAAGCCCTGCGAGCCAGAACAGCCAGCCTCCGAGGGCCAGGGGAGCGGACCGCCAGACCGAGGCGGCATAGAGGGTCGCGACGAGGATGAGGAGCGCCGCGGCTCCAGGATTGAGGCCCGCGGAGCTTGCGGGGCCGTTGATGGCATAGAGGACCGCGAGATCCGTCGGGAACAGGACCTTTCGGAGATAGAAAGCCGCGGCCAGGGACGCTTCCATGGGATGGGTCAGGCCGTAGAGAAGCTCGATGCCCTTGACTTGAGCCTTGCCATGGCCGTTGATGACAGCGAGGCCTATGGCGATGGCGAGGAAAGGCCATTTCTCGAACCACACCTTGGCCGAAGGCCCCTTGAACCATCCCACGGGATCGGCCCCGAGCCTCTTGAGCGGATAGAAATCCAGGAGGATCAGGACCAGCGGAAAGGCGATGCCGGTCCAATGCGACAGACCCGAGGCCAGGAACAGCCAGGCCGAAGCCCGGATGCCGGGGCGCCACGCCCGTCCCTGTTCCTGCCCGCGCCCCGACCAGCCAACGCCATCCTCGGAGGCGGTCGGGGCGCTCGGCCTCCGGCCTTGACCGCGCCCCAGGTAGGAGAGACATGCGCAGAGGAAGAAGAACGCCGCCATCAGGTCCGAGACCTTGGTGGCCCAGGCCACGGCCGCGGCTTTCGTGGGGTGGATGGACCAGAGGAGGGAGGCCGCTCCGGCCGCGAGCAGCCTCTCCCGGACCTCGGTCGAGGGCGCGGCCCGCTCCAGGATCCGGGACAGCAGGACGCAGAGCAGGATCGCGTTGGCGATGTGCAGGACGAGGCTCAGCAGATGGAATGGGCCGGGCAGCGGGCCCGCGATCGTCCAGAGCAGGGCGCCCGCCAGCCAGGCCAGCGGCTGATAGGCCGTCAGGTGCAGGGACGTGAACATCCACTTGAGCTGCGTCCAGCCCAGGCCGTGGACCATGGGGTTGTCCACGAAGCACTCGTAATCGTCGAAGTCGAAGAACCCGTTCGAAAGGACCCCGCTGAAGACGGACGCGACCGCGGTTCCCAGGACCAGACAGGCCCACCAGCCCCCTCCGGCGAAAGGAGGACGTCCAGCGCCCCCTGCGGGGACTGCGGGCCCCTGCCCGCTGCCTTCGGGGACGGTGGTCCTTTGCCGCCAGGCCGCGCGGGACGGACGCTTCATCGATCCACCCGGCCGAGCCGCCGCAGTCCTTCCCGGGCTTTGGCGGCTCTCATCGGGTCCGGAGCCAGACGCAGAACAGCTCGAAACTGGGCTTCCGCGTCCTTCCTCCTCCCCTTGAGGGCCAATGCCTCGCCGAGATGGAGCCTGCCATCCAGAAGATCCGGAGAGGCCTTCACCGCGGCCTCGAACCTCGGGATGGCTTCATCGAGCCTTCCGGAGCGCAGCAGGGCCAGACCCAGGCTGAAGTGGCCTCTCTCCGACTCCGGATTGTAGAACAGGGCCTTCTGAAAATGAGGCACGGCCTCGACGGGCCGGCCACGGGTCATGAGATCCACGCCCCAGTTGTTGTGCGCCATGGCAGAAAGGAACCGGATGAAGCTGAAGAACGACCTGCCGGAATCCGGGTCCATCCCATCCACCGCGTCCTCGGTGATGGTCTCGAAGGCCTTCACCGCCTCCTGGAATCTCCTGGCCTGGAGAAGCGCGATGCCGAAGTTGGTGCGGATGAACACGGAGCGAGGGTCGATGGCAAAAGCCCTTGACCACAGGCTGACCGAGTCGTTCCATACGCGGCACTGTTGCCAGGTCAGGCCGGAGAGCAGCGGCAGGCATGCCACGGCGCCCGCCGCGACCCCGATGAAGACCCAGCGCCTGACATGGCCTTCCCTTGAGAGGGTCCTCAGCTTGCACAGACCGGCCGCGGCCAGCAGGGCGAAGGCGATGCAGGGAAGATAGCTGTAACGATCCGCCACGATCTGACGGCCGGACTTGACGATCCCCAGGGAGGGGAAAAGGGTGACCAGATACCAGAGCCAGCACGCGAGCAGGGCTTTCCCACGGCCGGTCTTCGCCCGCCAAGCGAGCCCGGCGGTCAAGAAGACCGCTGCCGCCGCTCCGAGCACGGCCACAGGAGCGCGCGCTTCGAGATAGGAATCGCCGTACCAATTCGACAGCCCGAACGGAGCCAGCGATTTCCACAGGTAGAAGCCCACCCCGAAGCAAGACTGGACCGCTCTTGAGACGAACCCGGCCTTGGCCACCGGGATGAGGGTGGAAGTGGTGGCCTGGGCCAGGAGGCCGATCAGTCCCACGCCGAAAGCCAGCAGGAAGAAAGGGGCCTTTTCCTTCCAGACTCCCGGGTCAGCGCCCGGCCTCGTTGCCGAGAGCCTGCCGAGGGGATAGTAGTCGAGCAGAAGCAGGGCCAGGGGCAGGGAGACCGTGCGGACGTTCGACAGCATGGCCAAGGCCCCCAGGACCAGGACCCAATGCAGCCCAGGCTTCGGGGCCTCATGGCTTCGGCCGCGAGGCCTCAGATACAGGGCCGCGGCCGAGAGGAACAGGAACGAGGACAGGAGCTCCCTGCGCTCCGTGGCCCATGCCACGGCCTCGACCCGCAATGGGTGCACCGCGAAAAGCAGGGCGGCCCAAGCCGCGGCGTACGGGTGGAAATCCGAACTCTCAGGCATGACGCGGTCGAGGACGCGGCGGCATAGCAGGCAGAAGATCGCGGCCGTGGCGCAATGGATGACGAGGTTCGTCAGGTGGTAGCCGAAGGGGTTCGTGCCCCAAAGCGCCTTGTCCAACCCCCAAGTCAGCCAGGTCACGGGCTGGTAATGCGCCAGGTGGAAGGTGGAGAACATCCAACGCAGCTCACCCAACCCGGCGTTCTTGAAGTCCGGGTTCTCCAGGAAATTGGCGGTGTCGTCCCAGTTCACGAACAGGCTTTCCAGGGCCGGGATGAAGGTGAGGAAGGTCGCGGCCGCGACGAGCCAGGGGATGAGTCTCTTCACGGCGCCTATCGCTTGAAGGTGCCGATGAGCCGCGCCTGACCCAGAACGCGGCCCTCCATGGCCTTGAGCACTTCAGCCTTGGTCGCCTTGGGGGGCAGGCCGAGCGGCTCCTTGAGCGCGTACAGCTTGAACTCGTACCGGTGCTGCTTGCCAGGAGGAGGGCAGGGCCCGTTGTAGCCCACACGGCTGAATTCCTCGACGCCCCAGCAGAGGCCGTGCCTGGACCCGTCGGGGAAAGCCTCGGTCCTGGGGAAGCCCTGGGGCAGGCCCGTGGAATCCGCAGGGAGGTCGTAGAGCACCCAGTGCACCCAGGTGCCGACCGGAGCGTCGGGATCGTCCATGATGAGGGCCAGGGACTTGGCGCCTTTGGGAACCCCGGACCAGGCCAGGGCAGGGGAGAGATCCTCCCCGGAGCAGGTGTGCGCCTTGGGGATGGGGCCGTTGTTCTCGAATGCGGGACTCTTGAGCTCCATGGTCTTAAGGGATTCCTTCCTGGCCGAGGACTTCGAACCCGCGGCCGGGGCAGCCAGCGTGACAGCCGGGAGCGCGGCAGAGGCCGCGCAGATGATGAGAGTCAACGACGAGGCGGAGAGCGTCATGGTCTCTCTCCCACGACCTCGGAATCGACCATTTCCTCGCCAGGCTCGGTCATCCGCTGATTGTACTAAAACGGCTATACTTCGAGGCAGGGACCCAGGTGGGCGAGGGTCCTCTCGATGCCGCCCTGCAGGCCGGCCAGGGTCTCCCGAGCCTTCTCTCCCGCCTTCCTGCTGAATTCGGGCTCGGCAAGGAGCTTGCCGAACGCGGCAGCCAGTTCTTCTGGGCCCCGCACCCTCACTCCGCCGCCCGACCTGGCAAGGGCCAGGGCTGACTGCTCGGTGTGGAAGGTGTGGGGGCCGAACACGGAAGGCTTGCCGTGCGCGGCGGGCTCGAGGAGGTTGTGGCCTCCGACCGGGACCAGGGTCCCGCCCACGAAACAGACCGAGGCGAAAGCGTACCACGCGGGCAGGACGCCCATGACATCGATCAGCAGGCACTCGCGGTCCCCCAGTCCCTCTCCCAGCCTCGACCAGAGCGCGAAGCGCACGCCCAAGCGAGTGAGCATGGCTGCCGCGTCCGCGCCGCGCTCCGGGTGCCTCGGAGCGAGCACGAGCCGAAGGCCTGGATGGCTGCGTCGGAGCTGCTGGAAGGCGGCCACCACGGCCTCCTCCTCCACGGGATGCGTGCTGCCCGCCACCAGCAGAGGGCTGGCCTCCCATCCGAGCCGGCGCAGGGACTCCCGGGTCCGGTCAAGACCCGCCGGCGGAGCGATGAGGTCGAACTTCATGTTGCCGCACACGGCCACCCTGTCCCGGTCCGCGCCCAAGGCCAGGAAACGCTCAGCGTCCGACGGGGTCTGGGCCGCGACGCGGTCCAGACGCCTGAGGAACGGGCTGATGAGGGGCTTGAAGAGCCGGTACGCTCCGAAGCTCCTTGGAGAAAGCCGCCCGTTGGCCAGGCCGACCTTCAGACCGCGCCGGAACGCGGCCTCGAGCATCCCTGGCCAGAGCTCGGTCTCGATGAGGAGCAGTGCGTATGGCCTGACCGCGTCGAGGAACCTGCCCACCGTGGGAAGGCTGTCGAGCGGGGCCAGCCACGCGGCTGAGATTCCCGGGATCTTGAGGGCCCGGCTGCGGCCCGCCGCGGTGTTGCAGGTGACGACCACCGAGGGAGGAGCCTTCCGGCCGAGGACGCGCTCGATGAGGAGCTGGGCCGCGGCCGCCTCGCCGACCGAGGCCGCGTGGACCCAGAGCACGGGCCGGGCTGGAGCGGCCGCGAGCTTGCCCGCGTCGACGCGGCCGGTGCGCTCCTTCCATTCCTCGGGCAGCGGAAGCATGAGCTTGCGCCTGGGCGACGCCAGCATCTTCAAGGCGAAGCCCGCGGCCACGACCGGGGCGAGCAAAGTCGAGAGAAGGGCCACGCACCGCGCCGTGGCCGCCGCGACGAAAGACGGCTCCAGGAGCACGGCCGCATCCGCCTCGTCCGTGACGCGGTCCAAGGCCGCCTTGACCTCCGCGGCCTTGGCCTTGGGATCGTCGTCCGGGCCCACCGCGACGGGCATCCCGTAGGCCACGATGCCCCTGCCGAAAGGCAGGGGGAACTGAAAGAGGTCCCAACTCTTCTTGAACACCAGCTTGCTCGTGAGCGCAGTGGCGATGGGAAGGATGGGGATGCCCAGCTTCTGGGCAAGGAAGACCACCCCGGATTTGACCTCTCGGGCCGGCCCCCTGGGCCCGTCCGGAGTGATGCCGAGGTCGAAGCCCTCCTCCACGGTGCGCGCCATGTCCTTGAGGGCGGCCGTGAACCCCCTGCTCGACGAGCCGCGCGCCGCGCCGATGCGGGAGATCTCCATGACGCGGGCGATGATCTCCCCGTCCCTGCTGCGGCTCACCAGGACCTTGGCGCTGTCGCCCCGGTGCGAATAGGTGAAAAAGACCTGCCGCTGGTGCCAGAACGCGTAGATGAAGCGCCGGCCCGAGCGCCTCAAGCCCGCCTTGCGCTCCCCGCCCAGGACGCGCCACCGGGTGGTCCAGCCCACCAGGGTCATGTAGAGGTAGCCGAGATACGGGGCGATGGCTCTAAGCATCTTGCGTGGAGAAACTAGGCCCAGGTGCCAGGTCTGGACCGGTGCGACCTGTCTGCGCCCAGGCCTGGCACCTCAAGCCTTCGGCTTGTTGCGTCCGCGGGACTTCGAAAGCCAACTCAGGGTCACGATCGTCGAATCCGGGGGCCGCAGCCCGTCGTCTGCAAGGCTCACACCGATCTTGGAGCAATCCAGCCTGTCGAGCGCGGCGGCCAGGGCCTCGTTGCCGGTCAAAGGGTTGAGAGGACTGAGCTCGCAGTTCTCCAGCGCGGCCTCGGTCTCGATGAGGGAGGACGCGAACCGCACCGCCTCAGCCAGGGCGCTCTCGCAGATGACGGCCCACAACCGGGCCCGCGGGGGATCGCTCCCCTCCAGCTCGCGCTTCTTCGCGCCGATGCTTTCGCCGAGCGTGGCCAGGACCAGGCTGAAGGCCACGCCCGGGATGGGGGCGAGCAGCTTGATGGACGCGTCGGCGACGGTGGAGCCCGGGAAGGATTCGTAGAGGACCGCGGGGGTCAGGAGCCTGACAGCCGGGTCGATCTCCCTGGAGAGGGCGGCCACGCCGGCGGCGGAGACCGCGGTGGGCCGTCCTTCAGGAGGGGGCTCCACGCCGAAAGGGGCGAGGTCGAGTCCCGCCTTCCTGGCGAGGCGGTGGACCTCCTTGGGCCGGACCGAAAGCTTGAAGCCGCGGATCTTCTTCATATTGCCGGAGCACAGGTGCCAGGCTTGAACCGGAGCTCCATACTTGCGTCCAAGCCTGGCACCTGCCTATCGGCGGGCTTTGCCCGCAGGACGTCCGGCGGGTTGGGGTGAAGACCCCGGCCTCTTCATCCGGACATACCACTCGAATACCATGGGCGAGGCGATGGCGATGGTCGAGTAGGTGCCGACCACCGCGCCGAAGACCATGGCCATGGCGAAGTTGTGGATGACCTTGCCGCCGAGGAGGAACAGGATCAGGACCACCGTGAAGACCGTGCCGTTGGTGATGATGGTGCGCGACAGGGTCTCGTTGACGGCCCGGTTGATGGTGGCGTCGAGCGGCTCGTGGCGGTAGAGCTTCATGAGCTCGCGCATCCGGTCGAAGATGACGATGGTGTCGTTGATGGAGTAGCCCGCGATGGTCAGCAGGGCGGAGACGATCAACAGGTCCACCTCGCACCCGGTGACGGAGAACAGGCCCAGCGTGGCGAGCACATCGTGGCCGATGGCGACCACGCCGGCCACGCCCCAGATCGGATTCTCGAACCGGAACGCGATGTAGACGATGATGCCGAGCAGGGAGAGGACGATGGCCCACAGGGCCTGCCGGTAGAGGTGCTTGCCCACGGCCGGGCCCACGAACTCCTGGCTCTCGATGCGGAACTTGTTTTCCCCGACCGCCTTCTGGATGGCTGCCACCTGCACTTCGATGTCCGCCGCGGACGCCTCCTCCCCGGACTTCATCCGGATGGAGAAGGTGTTGGTCTTGGGGAAACTCTGGAGGGACGCGTCCGGGATGCCGGACTCCTCTACGGCCTTGCGCAGGTCGCCGAGGTTCATGGGCTTTTCGAAGGTGACCTGGACCACGGTCCCGCCCGTGAAGTCGATGCCGAACACGAGCCCCCGGGTCGCGAGGCTCACGATAGAGCCGCCGACAAGGAAGCCGGAAAGCAGGAAAAGCTTCCAGCGGTTGCCGACGAAGTCGATGGTGGTCTTGCCGATGAATTGCATGATCAGATGCTCAACTCCGCCACGTCGCGGCTGGCGAGATAGGTATGGTAGATCAGCTTGGTCACGAAGATGGCGGTGAACATGCTGATCATGAGGCCCATCATCAGGGTGACGGCGAACCCCTTGATGGGCCCGGTGCCGAACTGGAACAGGAAGATGGCGGTGAACACGGTCGTCAGGTTCGAGTCGATGATCGCGCTCAGGGCCTTCTCATAGCCGGCGTCCACGGCCAAGCGGATGGGCTTGCCCAAGGCCAGCTCCTCCTTGATGCGCTCGAGGATCAGCACGTTGGCGTCCACGGCCATGCCGATGGTCAGGATGATGCCCGCGATGCCGGGCAGGGTCAGGGTGGCCCCGAAGTAGGCCATCCCGGCCATGAGGAAGACGAGGTTCAGCACCAGGGCGATGTCCGCGATGAACCCTGAGCCCTTGTAGTAGACGATCATGAAGACGAAGATGAAGAGGCCTGCGATGGCGGTGGCCATGAGGCCGGCCTTGATGGAGTCCTCTCCCAGGGAGGGGCCGATCGTGCGCTCCTCGATGATCTTGACCGGGGCCGGAAGGGCGCCCGCGCGCAGGACGATGGAGAGCGCGTGCGCGTCCTGCATGGTGAACTCGCCTTCGATGATGCCCGAGCCGCCTGTGATGCGCTGCTTGATGACAGGCGCGGAAAAGACGACCCTGTCGAGCACGATGGCCATGTTCTTCTGCACGTTGGCGCCGGTGAAGGACGCGAACTCATTGCCCTTCTCGGGCTTGAACTTGAAGGCCACCACCGGCAGGCCGTAGTTGCCGCCGGTCTCGACGCGCGCGGTCTCGAGGTCCGCGCCCGTGAAAGGCACCGTGGAGCTCAGCAGATAGATCTGGCTCTCCTTGCCGCGGAAGAGCTCCATCCCCTGGGGCACGAGCTTGGCCGCCGACGTGGAGACCGACTCGCCGACGAACGGGTTGCCGAGCTCCGCGATCTTGCCCAGGGCCTCCTGGGCCTTCTCTCCCGTCTGAACGATGCGGAACTCAAGGAGCGCGGTCTTGCCCACGATGTCCTTGGCAGCGGCCGCGTTCGAGATGCCGGGGAGCTGGACCACGATCCAGCGCTTGCCCTGCCGGGCGATGAGAGGCTCGGAGACGCCGAACTGGTCCACCCTGTTGCGGATGATCTCGATGGCCCGCGCCATGGCGTCCTGGATGTCGGCCTTGGGGTCGAGCTTGGCGATGTCGAGCTCCATGAGGAGGTGGGACCCGCCCTTGAGGTCCAATCCCAAGTTGACGAGGAACTTGGGCCTCATCTTGAAGGTCTCGAGCTTCTCGCGCTCGGCCGCATCCATCGAGTACCAGTTGATGCTCGGGTACAGGAGGAAGAGCGCGAGCACGCTCAGGAGTCCGACCCCGCCCCACTTCATCTGGAGCTTTGTCATAATTCACAAGCCTCCCCCGCGGGGGTGTCACAAGCCTCCCCCGCGGGGAGGCGCGTAGTTGTGGGGGCAAAGCGAAGCTTCATCAGATTTTCTCCTTATTCGCCGTCGAAAGCTCCATCCCCGACTCGCTCGAGAGCAGCCTCGTCACCGCGGAGCGGGCCATGAGGAGCTTCACGGAGTCCCCGAAGCGCACCTCGAGGTCGTCGCCCTTCATCCCCATGATGACGCCGTAGAAGCCGGAGTTGGTCAGGACGCGGTCGCCTTTCTTCAAGGCCTCGAGCATCTTTTTGTGGGTCGCAGCCTCCTTCTGCTGAGGACGGATGAGCAGGAAGTAGAAGATGAGGAAGATCGCGATGATGGGGATAAGGCTGACGATGGGATTGGCTTGGCTTTGCATGGGACCTCGATTATATCAATATTCCTATAAGAACAAGGGAGCCAGGACCAGGGTCACGGTGGCCAGGAGCTTGACGAGCACATGCAGGGAGGGTCCCGCGGTGTCCTTGAACGGGTCGCCCACGGTGTCGCCGACCACCGCGGCCTTGTGCGAGTCCGAGCGCTTGCCGCCGAGCTGGCCCGTCTCGATGTACTTCTTGGCATTGTCCCAGGCCCCGCCCGCGTTATTGAGGAACAGGCCAAGGAGGACACCCGCGATGGTTCCGACCATCAGCATGCCGGCCACGGCCTCGGCCGCGATGGTCGGATTCGCCGGGGTGATGAAGACCTTGAAGGCGATGCCCACCACGGCGGGACCGGCCACGGCCAGGATGCCGGGAAGGATCATGGCCTTCAGGGCTCCGATGGTCACGATATCCACGCACTGACCGTAGTCCGGGTCTTCCTTGCCGGCCATGATGCCCGGCTTCTCCTTGAATTGCCGCCGGACCTCACGGATGACCTCGTAGGCCGCGGTGCCCACGGCCCGGATGGAGAGGGCAGAGAACAGGAAGACCAGCATGGCGCCGATCATGGCGGCCACGAACACCTCGGGCTTGGAGAGGTCGACGGCGATGCGCACGCCGGTGTAGTTGTAGATCTCGTCGAGGTAGGCCGAGAACAGCAGGAAGGCGGCCAGGGCCGCCGAGCCCACGGCGTAGCCCTTGGTCAGGGCCTTGGTGGTGTTGCCCACCGCGTCCAAGCGGTCGGTCTTCTTGCGGATCTCCTCCGGCTGCCTTGACATCTCGACGATCCCGCCCGCGTTGTCCGTGATGGGGCCGAAGGTGTCCATGGCCAGGATGTAGGCGCAGGTACCGAGCATGCCCATGGTCGCGACCGCGGTGCCGTAGAGCCCGCCATGCGCGCCGATGGCGGCCACGCCCAGCTTGTAGGAGGCGAGGATGGCGGCCGAGATGACCAGGATGGGGACGGCCGTGCACTCGAACCCGACCGCGATGCCCGCGATGATGTTCGTGGCCGGGCCGGTCTCCGAGGCCTTGGCGATGGACAGCACGGGCCGGTACTTGTACTCGGTGTAGTACTGGGTGATGTACACGAAAGCCTGGGCCATGAGGATGCCGATGAGTCCGCAGCAGGAGAAGTACATCCAGGCGTTCGGGTAGACCTCCGATGAGAGAAGCCACTTCGCGGAGATCGCGAAGCCCACGGCAGCCAGGAACGAGGCCACGTAGTAGCCCCGGTTCAAGGCGTCCATGGCGTCTCCGTCCTCATCGGTCCGGACGACCATGACCCCGACGATGGACGCCACGATGCCCATGGCGCGCGCCACGAGAGGGAACAGCACGCCCCTCCAGCCGAAGTAGGACGCGAGGCCCACGCCGAGGATCATGGCGCCGATGTTCTCGGCCGCCGTGGACTCGAAGAGGTCCGCTCCGCGGCCCGCGCAGTCGCCCACGTTGTCGCCGACCAGGTCCGCGATCACGGCCGGGTTCCTCGGATCGTCCTCGGGGATGCCGGCCTCGACCTTGCCCACGAGGTCCGCGCCCACGTCCGCGGCCTTGGTGTAGATGCCGCCGCCGAGCTGGGCGAAGAGCGCCACGAAGGAGGCTCCGAAGCCGTAGCCCACGATCATGAAGGGGATCCTGGTGTAATCGAAGCCCATGAGCTTGAGCGCGGCGAAAAGCCCGCCCACGCCCAAGAGCGAGAGCGCCACCACGAAGATGCCGCTCACCGCGCCGCCGCGCAGGGCGACCTGAAGGGCGCCGTTGAGCGAGGTCCGGGCGGCCGAGGCGGTCCTGATGTTGGTGCGGATGGAGGTCCACATGCCCACGTAGCCCGCGGCCAGGGAACACGCCGCTCCCATGATGAAGGAGAGGGTCGTGCACAAGGCCAGGACCATGGGGCCGGCCGGGTCGTGCGCGTTGGGGGCCCGCACGAAGGCATAAAGGAGGAAGATGGCCACGGCGAAAACCCCGGCCAAGGCGATGATGGTCCGGTACTGCCTGCTGAGGAAAGCCTCGGCCCCGGTCTTGATGGCGTTGGAGATCTTCTGCATCTCCGGCGTGCCGATGTCCTTCTTCATGACCCATTGAACGAGCCAGATCGCGGCTGCCAGAGCTCCCAGCGAGATGACGATGACCATGGCCATCGCCGGCTTCATGGATGTGACAAGACAAGTCATTACGCAACCCCCGGTTGTGGAATGGCGGATTCCCAAAATTCGCCGGTTATTTAGCCATTTTTCGGGGCTTTGGTCAAGACTGCGGAAGGGGAATGCCCATCCGGGCCCGGAAACGCCGGCTTCAGCGGGTGGGAACCACAGCTTCCACGGAGGCCGCAGGGTTCCCGGAGCGGACTGCCCAGAGGGATTCCGGAGCCAGGAGCGCGGCGGTCCACGCGGCGGAGAAGGCGATGGCCACGAGCCCGGCCGCGAGGCGCGCTCCCCAACCCGTGGTCAAGCCTCCGGACACACGGCGGTACGCCGCTGCCATGGCGCGGTAGCCGCCGAAAGTGACGAAAAGCCAGACGAACCCGAAAAGGCAGGGGGAGACCAGGCCCGCTTGAGGGGGGGCCTGCCCCAGGCCCAGGAAGCGGGGGGTCACGACCGCCAGCAGGGAGGCGAGCAGGAACCATACCACGCCCGTGCCGATGGCCGCGGCCGAACCTTTCGCGAGGTCCTTGGCGTTGCGCCGCGACTCGGGCATGAGCAGCATCGTGGCCGCGAGGATGAGCGCTCCGCCCGCCACATAGGCGGCGCCAAGCAGGTACGTCGCGAGTATCTGGAGGATTGCTGCCACGAGCATATCATACCTAAAAAATAATACACTGACACCAGCACATGGAGCTCAGGGTAGGCAGGATCATCGAGCGCAGCGCGGCCAACGGGCCGGGCGAGCGCTTCGTGGTCTGGACCCAGGGCTGCTCCCTGGCATGCCCGGGCTGCCTCAACCGCGGGCTGTGGGACCGCGACAGCGGGACGGGCATCGAGGTCAGGGAGTTGGCCGCGCGCGCTGCCGCGTCGGGCTGCCGCGGAGTGACGCTCTCCGGCGGGGAGCCGCTCGAACAGTCCGTCGCCGTCGCGGCCCTGCTCTCGGCGCTCGACCCGCGGTTGGATTCCGTGGTCTTCACCGGGTTCACGATCGACGAGGTCCGCGCGGACCCAGCCAGGGCCGCGGCCCTCGACAGGGCGGATATGCTCATCGCGGGCCGCTTCCAGGAACGCCTCGCGTGGAACGCCCCGCCTTGGGCCGGCTCGTCCAACCAGACAGCGCTCTGCCGGACCGGCCGCGTGCGGGTGAAGGAATGGCCCGCCGCGCGCGTCGAGGCCCACATCGGCCCGGATGGCGGGGTCTTTGTGACCGGCTTCCCGGATGACGGATTGATGGAGACCTTGAGGTCTCCTTCCTGGGTGTAATAAACTATCCCATGCCCAACCCGCAGGAAGCAGAGCTCGAGGTCCTCATCCGCGCCCGCTATCCGCTCATCTGCCTGGTGTCCTGGGAGGAGACGCGCGCCGAGCGCATGCTCGCCGCGCTCGCCGAGAGCCACCACAAGCGCCTGTTCCTCTGGACCTTCACCCAGGGCTTCCGCGAGGTCGGCAAGAACCCCGACGCCTCCACCAAGGACCCTCAGGCTGCCCTCGACTTCCTCGAGAAGTCCCAGGAGTCGGCCATCTTCGTGCTCAAGGATTTCCACCCGTACCTGCAGGACCCGGGCGTCATCCGCCGGCTGCGCGACCTGGTGGATTCGCTCAAGTCCAGCTACAAGTCGCTCATCCTGCTCTCGCCCGTGCTCGTCATCCCCGTGGAGCTCGAGAAGGACCTCACGGTCATCGACTACGACCTCCCGGGCCAGGCCGAGCTGTGGAACCTCCTCAAGGAGGTCGCCGGCGCCGCTCAGGATGGCGCGAAATTCTCAGTCAACCTCGAGACCGAGGACGTGGAGAAGCTCATCCACGCGGCCATGGGCATGACGCTCTCCGAGGCCGAGAACGCCCTGGCCAAAGCCATCGTGCTCGACTCCAAGCTCGGGGCCGCGGACGTGGACGTGATCCTGCAGGAGAAGAAGCAGATCATCCGCAAGTCCCGCCTGCTCGAGTTCTTCGAGGCCAAGGAGGAGTTCGGAGGGATCGGGGGCCTCGGCCTGCTCAAGGATTGGATCCACAAGCGCGGTATGGCCTTCTCCGACAAGGCGCGGCAGTTCGGCCTTCCCCAGCCCCGCGGCATCCTCCTGCTCGGAGTGCAGGGGTGCGGCAAGTCCCTGACCTGCAAGGCCGTGGCGAGCCTGTGGCGCCTGCCGCTCCTGCGCCTCGACATGGGCGCGGTCTTCGGCGGCATCGTGGGCCAGTCCGAGGAGAACATGCGCCGCGCCATCAGGACCGCGGAGTCCGTGGCGCCCTGCGTGCTCTGGCTCGACGAGATCGAGAAGGGGCTCTCCGGCACGCAGTCCTCGAATTTCTCCGACGCGGGAACCACGGCCCGGGTCTTCTCCACCTTCCTCACCTGGCTGCAGGAGAAGACCAAGCCCGTCTTCGTCGCGGCCACCGCCAATTCCGTCAACATGCTCCCGCCCGAGCTCCTGAGAAAAGGCCGGCTCGATGAGATCTTCTTCGTGGACCTTCCCTCGGCCGCGGAGCGCCGGGACATCTTCGTCATCCACATCAAGAAGCGCGGCCGCGATCCGGAGAAGTTCGACCTCGACGGCCTTTGCCGCGCCTCCGTGGGTTATTCCGGCGCGGAGATCGAGCAGGCCGTGGTGGAGGGTCTCTACGAGGCCTTCAACGCCGGCCGGGAGCTCTCCGACGAGGACCTCAAGAAGACCCTCGCGTCCTCCGTTCCGCTCTCCCGCACCATGAAGGAGGATATCGACGGCCTCAGGAGCTGGGCGGCCTCGCGGGCGCGCCCCGCCTCCACGCCCGACGCCCCGGCCCAGCAGGCCGCGGGCGGGTTCACGCGCAAGGTGGAGGTGCCCGATGTCCGGCGAAGCTGACATCGCGGTGACGCTCGACGACATCGCGGCCTTCATCGGCGCGCTCGAGGACCTCGGCCGCGGGATCGCCGATCTGTTCAGCCTCACGACCTCCGACGGCCGGAAGCACAAGGTTTCGGCCGTGTTCGACGACGGGGTGGGCCGCAAGGCCGGCATCAAGAAGACCGACAAGGGGTTCGCCATCGTGCGCGACTGCCACGGCCTGACCCCGGCCCAGAAGGCGACTCAGGACAAGTCCATCAAGGCCGTGGTCCAGCGCTACTCCTACCGGAAGGTCGTCAAGCAGCTCCAGAGCCAGGGCTATGCCGTGGCCGAGGAGAAGAAGGGGACGGACGGCTCCATCCGCCTCGTCGCCCGCAAGTGGGGGACCTGATGCCCGTCAAGCACGAGATCGAGATCGTCATCAACCCCGAGGGCGAGGTCGAGCTGGAGATCAAGGGCATGACCGGCCCCTCCTGCGTGACCGAGATCGAGAAGTTCGCTTCCGGCGTGGGCGAGATCAAGGCCATGGACAAGAAGTCCGAGTTCTACCAGAGCACACAGTCCAAGAGCCAGACCCAGCGCCGGACCTGAGCCCTACTGCGGTCCATCAGCTGGACCAAGCCGGAAAATTATCCAGCCCCCGCTACGGCGAGGGGAGAACAGAAGCGCCTCCGTGGGTCTGGCTCCCTTGAGCCAGGCGGCCGAGGAACTCCTTCTTGGCAGCCTCGAACCTGCCCTCACGGATCGCGGACCGCATCTCACCCATCACCCTCAGCATGAAGGATAGGTTGTGGTAGGTGAGGAGCCGGTAGACCACGAGCTCACGGGAGCTGAAGAGGTGGCGCAGGTAGGCCCGGGTGTACTTGCGGCACACGAAGCAGGGGCACTCGGGGTCGATAGGGGAGAAGTTCCCCCGGGAGGGCGCGTTGGAGATGTTGTAGCGGCCAGTGCGGGTGAAGACCTGGCCGTTCCGGGCCACCCTGGTGGGGAACACGCAGTCCATCATGTCCGCTCCGGCCGCGGCCGCCTCCCACACATCCTCGGGCGTTCCCACGCCCATGAGGTAGCGGGGCTCGGCGTCCGGCAGGATCCCTGAGACCGCGGACAGGGTCGACCAGGTGAGCTCCTTGGGCTCTCCGACCGAGAACCCGCCGAGGGAGACCCCGTCGTGCGGGACAGAAGCGAGGTGCTCGGCCGCGCGCTCGCGCAGCTCCGGGTAGACCGAGCCCTGCAGGATGGGGAAAAGGAGCGACCGCGAACCCTGGTCCCTGAAGCGCTTCACCTCGGGCACGGAAAGGTCCGTCCACGCCATGGTGCGCCGCAAGGCTTCGGCCGCCTCGGCCTCGGTGCAGGGGTAGGCAGGGCAGACATCGAGCGTGGTCCAGCAGTCCGAACCGAGGCCGGCCTGGACCCCGATGACGCTCTCCGGCGTGAGGCGGTGGGAGCTGCCGTCCACGTGGGACTTGAAGCTCACGCCGTGGTCATCGACCTCGCGAAGGTCCGCGAGGCTCATGACCTGGAAGCCGCCGGAATCCGTGAGGATCATGCCGTCGTAGCCCATGAACTTGTGGAGCCCGCCCGCTGCCGCGATCTCGGGGCAGCCCGGGCGCAGGTAGAGGTGGTAGCTGTTGGCGAGGATGGCGCCGACCTTGAGCTCGGAGAGATCCTCCTGCGAAAGGGCCTTGACCGAGCCGAGCGTGGCCACGGGCATGAACACCGGGGTCTCCACGTCGCCGTGCGGGGTGTGGAGCACGCCGGACCGAGCCCGCCCCTTGGGGTCCCGGGACTTCACCTCAAAAACGCCGCCTGCGGCTGTTTCGCTCTTCATAAGTCAGCCATCAGAGGATGATCATCGCGTCGCCGAAAGAGAACAGGCGGTATCCCCGGCCGATGGCGTCGCGATAAGCGGCCATCAAGTCCACGCGGCCGAGGAACGCGGAGGCGAGCAGGAGGGGGGTGGAACGGGGCAGGTGGAAATTGGTCACCAAGCCGGTCACGGCCTTGAACTCGTGACCCGGATGGATGTACAGGTCGGTCCAGCCTTCGGCCGGAGAAGAGGATCCCGGGCCGCGGGCCACGGTCTCGATGGTCCGGGTGGAGGTGGTGCCCACGGCCACTACGCGGCGGCCCTCCGCCTTGGCGGCCCGGACGGCAACGGCATCGACCTCCTCCATCCGGTACCATTCGGGGAGCATCCGGTGGCTCCTGGGATCATCGTGCTCGATGGGCCTGAAGGTGCCGCGACCCACATGAAGGGTCACCCAGGCGGTCTTGACGCCGCGAGCCTCGAGCGCGGCGAAGACCGCCGGCGTGAAATGCAGTCCGGCCGTGGGCGCGGCGATGGAGCCCGGCTCACGGGCATAGACGGTCTGGTAGCGGGCAAGGTCCGCGGCCGACGCCGCATCTTCCGCCGCGCCATGGGACCTCAAAGCGCGACGGGCCTTGCGGATGTACGGAGGCAGGGGAGCCATGCCGTGGCTTTCGGCGAATCCCATGAGGCCGCGGCGGTCGAAGCGGCAGAGATACTCGCCCTCGTCGTCCAATCCCTCCACCGTGGCTCTCAAGCCCCCGGGAAAGACCAGCTTCATGCCGGTCTTGAGTCCCGAGGACAGGACCGCCCAAAGGTCCGGCTCGAGCTCATGCACGAGGAGAAGGTCCGCCTTTCCTCCCGTGGACTTCTTGCCGAGGAGCCGGGCCGGGAAGACCTTGGTGCGGTTCAAGACCAGGCAGTCGCCTGGCTCGAGCAATCCCGGAAGGTCGCGGAAGATGCGGTGCTCCCAGGAAGCGGCTTTCCCGCCGGAGGGCCTGCGCACGACCATGAGACGCGCCGAATCCCTCGGGTCCGCGGGCTCGGCCGCGATCTGGGCCTCGGGGTACTCAAAGTCGAAGTCGGAAAGCCGCATGCCCGCGCTCAACAAGCCATCACTTGTCGGAGACGACGGAGAGCACGGAACCGGGGAAATAGTAGGAAAGGATGTCCTCGTACTTGCGGCCCTTCTCGGCCTGCAGCCGCGAGCCCCACTGGCACAGCCCCACCCCGTGGCCCAAGCCGGAGCCGATGAACTCCACGCCCTTGGAGCGCCGGACGATCCGCAGGATCTTGAGGCTCTTGAGCTCCTGGGCGCCGAGGCGGCGGCGGAAGTCCTTGGCCCCGATCTTGGAGCGGCCCGCGGCGTAGACGCGGAAGTCCTCCACGAAGCCCGCGGGGTCGCGCTTGCCCACGGCCAGGGAGTCGATGGAGACCGCTCCGAGCACCTGGTCGGTCACCGCGGCCATGATGTCCGCGTCCGAGAAGTAGGCCGTCCACTTCGCGTAGGGGCTGGCGTGGCAGTACCGGTCCTTGACGCCCTTCAAGGGACGGGGGACCTCGATCCACTTGCCCCACACCGACCTCGGGCTCGTGGTATGCCCGCCGCAGCAGGAGTGGTAGTACACGCTGAGGAGCTTGCCGTCGAAGCCGAGGACCTCGTCCCTGGTCGAAGACACCGCCTTGAGGATGGCCTCGGACTCGCGGCCCACGCCCTTGTAGACCTGGGAGCGGGTGTCGGGCCCGAGGTCGAAGCCCTCGGTGCGGAACCGGTCGAGATTCTGGTAGGTATAGGTGCGCGCCACCACGGCTTGGGCCTTGAGCGCCTCCACGGGCCAGTTCGGCTCCATCTCCTCGGCCAGCACGCCCTTGAGGTAATCCTCGACCGCGAGTTCGTTGACGAGGCTGAGCGTGCCGTCGTTGTTGGCCCGCACGATGAGGGAGCCCGTGTAGCGTCCGCCATTGACCCTCACGGTCGCCCCGGGGGCGCCGGGCTCGAGCTTGGAGTCGGCCGCCACCTTCCACGGCCCGAACCTGATCCGTTGGAGATTCATGGGAAGGACGCGGGCCTCGCGGCCAGGCTCGAGCTCCCACCGCACGCCCGAGGGCTCCACGAGGAAGAAGGGCGCGTCCGCCACGAGAGAGAGGTGGGAGGCGCCCTGCACGATGCCGATCTGGACCGTGCGGGCCACGGCTGCCGCGGCAGGGCGGGGGGAGAGGACGAGCGCCGCTAGAAGAGCGGTCCTTTTCACAGCAGGTCGAGGGACTGGGAAGGGGGCTGGACTCCCAGGTGCTCGTAGGCCTTCCTGGTCGCGACTCGGCCGCGCGGAGTCCTGGCCATGAAGCCGCACTGGATGAGGAAGGGCTCGACCACGTCGGTCAGGGTGTCGAGTTCCTCCGAGATGCTGATGGCCAGGTTGTCAACGCCGACCGGCCCGCCGTTGAATTTGGAGACGAGCGCGTTCAGGAGCTTGCGGTCGAGGGCGTCGAGGCCGTGGGGGTCCACTTCGAGGCGCTCGAGAGCGTAGCGCGCCGCCTCGCCCGTGATCTTCCCTTCGGAACGGACCTCGGCGAAGTCGCGCACCCGGCGCAGGAGCCGGTTGGCGATGCGCGGGGTGGCGCGGCAGCGCCGGGAGATCTCAGCCGCGCCCTCGGCGTCGATCGGGATGCCGAGGATGTCGGCCGACCGCCGGACGATGGCTTCGAGCTCGCCGGGAGCGTAGAAATTCAGGTTGCCCACGATGCCGAAGCGGTCCCGCAGGGGCCCGGTCAGGAGGCCCGCCCGGGTCGTGGCGCCGATGAGGGTGAAGCGCTCGATGGAGAGCTTGAGCGCCGAGGCCCCGGGGCCCTTGCCCGTGGAGACGTAGAGGTTGCAGTCCTCCATCACGGGGTAGAGAGACTCCTCCACCATGGGGGTCAGGCGGTGGATCTCGTCGATGAAGAAGACGTCGCCCTTGCCGAGGTCCGTGAGGATGGCCGCGAGGTCGCCTGGCCTCGTGATGGTCGGCCCCGAAGTGCAGCGGAGGTTCACGCCCATCTCGCGGGCGACGATGTGGGCGAGCGTGGTCTTGCCAAGCCCCGGGGGGGAGTAGAAGAGGCAGTGGTCGAGAGGCTCTCCCCGCCTGCGCGCGGCCTCGATGAAGACGCGCAGGTTGGCCTTCAGCGCCTCCTGTCCCACGAACTCGTCGAGGGTCTTGGGCCGCAGCTGACGGTCGAACTGGACTTCTTCCCCGGTCTGGCCAGGGTGGAGGACCGAACCGTCCTCTCTGGGGTTCACGGCGAGAGCCTCTTGAGGGCTCGGCGCAGGATCTCTCCGGCCTCGAGTTCGGACCCGGCCGAGTCCTCGGCCACGCTCTGAAGCGCTGTCCTGGCCTCCGTGGTCCGGTACCCGAGGGACGCCAGGGCGCTCAAGGCCTGGCCCATCGCGCTCGCCGGCAGGCCGCGGTTCCGGTCCGTGCCGAAGCGCTCCGCGCCCGCGACCGAAAGTCCTCCGAGCTTCTCCTTGAGCGCCTCGATGAGCTTCACCGAGGTCTTCTTCGTGAACCCGAAGACCGCGGAGAGCATGCGGTCGTCCTTGTCGATGACGGCCCTGCGGAAATCCGCGAGGGACTTGGAGGCCTTGTCGAGGTACTCGAGCGCCTTCTTGGCGCCCGTGGAAGGCACGTGGTCCCTGAAGATGCCGAAGATGTCCTTCTCGGCCTGGGTCAGGAAGCCGTAGAGGGTGGCGCCTCCGCCGTACATGCCGAACGACTCGGACACACGCAGGAGGACCTCGGAACCCTCCTCGGGCAGGCGGCCCATGGCCGAAGCAGCCATGACCACCTCGTAGCCGACCCCGTCGACCTCGATCACGACGCGGTCGTCGGCTTTCGAGAGAAGGACTCCCCTGAGGGAAGCGATCATGAACAAGATGGTCGGCGAGAACCGCCGATCCGGTCCACGACCTTCAGCCCCCCGAGCCGTCCCATCCTGGAGTGGCACAGGGCGATCGCGGCCGCGTCGGCCACGTCGTCCGGGGTCAGGGGCTGGGCCAGGCGCAGCACGCGCTGGACCATGCGCTGCACCTGGGCCTTGCCCGAGGCGCCGCTGCCGGTCAACCCGGCCTTGACCGTGCGGGGGTCGTACGCGTGGACGTCGAGCCCGGCGTGCGCGCAGGCCAGCAGGATGACGCCGCGAGCCTCGAGGGTCCCGCGCACGCTCGGGGAAGCCTTCAGGAAGAAGAGCTCCTCGGCCGCCGCGGCCCCGGGACGGTGCTCGGCCAGGACGCAGGAGAGGAGGCGGTGGATGGAGACTAGGCGATCCTGGAGCGGGTCGGTGCTCGGGGTCTCGATGAGGCCCGAAGCGGCCAGCCGCGGCTCTCTTCCCGGCTCGGCATCCACGACCGCCCAGCCGGTCCTGGCCAGGCCCGGGTCGATTCCCAGGATGATCATCTAGCCGCCCAGCTTGGCCAGCACGTGCTCCGGGATGTCGAAGTTCGCGTAGACGGTCTTGATGTCTTCATGGTCCTCCAAGGCTTCCATGAGCCCGAGGACCTTGGGAGCGTCCGCTTCGCTGACCGGGACCAGCGTGTCCGGGATCATGGACACCTCTGAGGATTCCACCGGGATCTTGGCGGCCGAAACTCCCTGCCGGAGCCGCTCGAAGTCCTTAGGGTCGCAGAGGACCTCGAACGACGAGCCGGAGCCGTCGATGTCCTCGGCGCCGAGGTCCAGGCACACGGACATGAGCTGGTCCTCGGTCACGCCGGTGGACTTGGCCACGAGGAGAAGGCCCTTCTGCTTGAACATCCACGCCACGCAGCCCGAGACGCCCATGTTTCCTCCGTGCGCCTGGAACATGAAGCGTATCTCGGAGTTCGTGCGGTTTCGGTTGTCCGAGGTGGCCTCGGCGATGACGGCCACGCCGGCCGGACCGTAGCCCTCGAAAAGGAGATCCTCGTATTGCGCCCCCGGGAGTTCGCCGGTGCCGCGCTGGATGGCGCGCTTGACGTTGTCGCTCGGCATGTTGGCGGCCTTGCCGTCGTCGATGGCTTTCCTGAGCCTCGGGTTGGACCCCACGTCGCCTCCGCCCAGGCGCGCCGCGATCGTGATCTCCCGAACCAGCTTGGTCCAGACCTTGCCCTTCTTGGCGTCCGTGACGCCCTTCTTATGCTTGATTCCCGCCCAATGTGAATGGCCGCCCATGGGTTTATCCTATCAAATTTGGGCCCGCCAGGAATCGAACCTGGACCACGTGGTTCGAAGCCACGTACTCTATCCGTTGAGCTACGGGCCCATGTCACTCGCCTCCCCCCGCGGGGGAGGCGAGTAGTGAGGGGGGCATGGCGAAGCTCGTCATCCTTCTCACCCCCGCATGGATACCAGACCCCAGCGGGGTCCGCGTCGCCAGGCGCTATTTTAGCATCTATTAAGCACGCAATATTTCCGCAAATTCCCCTCACTATCCTCTTGGGTGCATGCTCTTGTTCTTCTTCTTCGCTCCTCCAGCCGCGCATGCAGCGGAGTCCCCGGTCGCGGCCCAGGCCGCGCCCGCGGCCCCTGACGCCGTCCAGCCCGACCTCGTGAAAGTGGGCCGCGACGCGCTCAAGTTCCTCGTATCGAACTGCGGCCACGAAGACGCCGAGGTGCGGCTCGAGGCAGCCAAGGCTTTCGGCGAGCTCGGGAACAAATCCGCCGTGCGCCTGCTGACCAGGATGCTCAAGGACAAGAACCTCCACGTCCGGCTCGAGGCGGCCTACAGCCTGCAGCTGCTCGGGGACGACCGCGGCTTCAAGGAGATCGCGAACATCATCGCTATTTCGTCCCATTCCCTTCACTCACAGGCAGGGACGGTCCCGCAAGGCGGGACGGGGGCCAAGGCCCCGGCTCCAAGCGCCCAGCCCGCCGCCCCAGGCGGCAAGCCGGCCGTCTCGGGGAACAAGGGCCCCAACCCCGCGGAGGAGCTGGCCGCCATCAAGCGCGACAAGGTGCGCGCCGCTGCCGTGGAAAAGCTCGGCGCCATCGGCGGGGAGGAGTCCGTACGGATCCTCGAGAAGACCCTCGAGGACCCCTCGGACGTCGTCCGCGACGCCACCGCCATCGCGCTGGCTAAGCTCGAGTTCGAGGAATTCGTCGCGCCGCTCGTCGCCGCCCTCAAGTCCAAGGACGAGGGCGTCCGCGCCGCCGGGGCCAGGGCCCTCTGGCAGACGGGCCTCCCCGTCGGCCTCGACGAACTCAGAGCGGCCTCGGAGGACGAGATCCCGGAGGTCAGGGCCGAGGCCATGAGGGCCCTGGGCAATTTCACCGACCCGCTGGTCCTGGAATTCCTGGTCAAGGGCGCGCGAGACCCCAACCTCAAGGTCCGGGCCATGGCCGTGCAGTCCGTGGGCCGGATCCCCGGCTCACGGTCCACGCAGATGCTGCGGACGGCGATGGAGGACAAAGCCTCCACCGCGGTCGCGTTCCGGGCCATCGAAGGCCTGGTGCGGCGGGGGGAGACCGTGGACCTCAAACTGCTCCAGGACGCGATGGAGCAGAACATCCCTGAAGTCCAGTTGGAAGCCATCGAGATCCTCAAGGCCGTCAAGACCGACGATGCCATCAGACTGCTCCTGCCCGCCCTCGAGGGAGCCGCGCCCAGGGTCCGGCTCAAGGCCGCGGCCGCCATCGTCAAGAAGCTCCAGCAGCCCGGAGTCCGTCCGTGACCGGCCCCCGGCGTGGGTGGCTCCCGGCGCTGGCCGCGGTCGCGGCCGCGCTCGCGTGGCTGGCCACGGGCCTTGCGCCGCGCACGGACGCTTTGCGGCCCGCGGGCGTGTCGTCCGAGGACCGCAGGCGCTTCGGGCTCAACCGGCTCGGCCGCAGGGAACGCAGGGGCCCGCGGCCGGCCGCGCAGCGCGCCTTCGGAGATTTCAGCCGCAAAGAAGGGCGCTCCTGGAAGGCGCGCTTCAACCCGCGGACCGGGACGATCGAAGCCCTGACAGCGGGCTCGGCCGCTCCGCGCCGGGGGGGACACCGAGCCGCGGCCGAGTCCTTCCTCAGGGAAACCCGCGGCCTGACCAACGTCGAGCCTTCGGACCTGACCCTGGACCGCCAGAACTTCGGCAAGGGCATGTCGCACCTCCTCTACCGCCAGGCCTACAAAGGGGTGCCCGTCGAGTTCTCCCGGGTCAAGGTGCACGTCGATGACCACGGCAGGGTCATCGGGCTCAATTCCAGCTTCGAGCCGGACCTGGCCATGGGCCTGGAGCCCTCGCTCAACGCGGACGCGGCCTTCGCCTCGGTCCGCGCCGAGCTCGGGCCCCTGGAACGCTCCGGGGGGAGCATCGTCATCTTCCCCAGCGAGATGAGCGGCCGCAGCCATCTCGCCTGGAAGTTCACCGTGCGCCAGGGCTGGCGCCTCTGGAGATATTACGTCGACGCGCACACCGGGCAGGTCCTCTTCCGCTACGACGACCACCGCTACCAGGCATGCGTGACCTCCGGCACCGTCACCGCCCATATCGCCGAGATCGATCCCAGCCAGACCCCCTACCAATGGAAGCCCCTGAAGCACCAGCGGGTCTACGTCAAGGACGGCAGCCACTACGCGGACACCAACGCCCAGGGCTTCTTCTGCAGCGACACCAAGGGCAAGATCGCGACCTCGGTCCAGGGGCCTTACGCCAACGTCTCGAACTTCCGGGGACCGAGCGCCCATTACGATAACGGCAGCGGAGCATGGTCCACGATCGCGACCCAGAAGAGCTCGCCCCACCCCTACCCCAACGGGACGACCCTCGTCGAAACCATCACGCTCGCCGCCAGCCTCAACGCGGTCAAGGTCCTGCCCGTGTTCAGCCAGTTCAGCGTCGGCTCCTGGGACATCATCGACGCCCAGGGAACCGTCGTGGACAACGACCAGCTCTTCATCCTCGACTCCGCCGGCAACCCTGTCGCTTCCTATATAGGCAACCGTGGGCCGTTCAACGGCGCGGCGGTCCATGGCAGGACCTACTCGATCGCGCTCAAGTCCAACGAGTCCGGCCAGCAGCACGGCTATGACATCAATTTCTCGAGCTACCTCGTCCTCTCAGCCGCGGACGAATGGAACGTCAACGGCTCGAGCCTCGCGTGGTGGCCCTCCTCGCACACCGCCCTCAATCTGGGCGGCGAGTTCAGCGCCTTCTACCACGTCAACGCCCAGCATGACTACTTCGTCGGGGGCGTGAACAAGTCGAGCATCGCCTTCCTGGGCGTGCCTCTCAACGTCAACGTCTACGTGGGCCCGGACCTCGTGAGCCCCTTCTACGACCCGGACATGGACAACCTGATGCTCAGCGACATCGACTCCGCCAGCCCCAGGCTGGCTTCCACGGACGACGCCACGGCAGTGCGGCACGAATACACCCACTATGTGCAGGAAAGGATCTTCTCGTCCCCTTATTTCGGGCAATCCGGCGCCATCCAGGAGGCCCTGGCCTATTACTACGCCGCAAGCGCCCTCAACCACTCGACCTCCGGGCTCTGGTTCAACAGGATCCTCAACCCCACCGTTCCGAACCCCTCCCCGGTCATGGAGCTCGCCTGCCCTCCCAACTGCAAGGTCTTGAGCACCACCGGCTGGATCGGCGAGGTCCACGACGACTCCGCCTTCATCGGCCAGGCATTCTGGAGCATCCGCAAGAAGGTCATCGACGACCTGAGCCTGCCCGCCGCGTGCGCGGACGGGCTCATCTTCGAGTCCCTGCTCTTCTTCCCGGAGAGCTTCGCCGAGTTCTACGACGCCCTCCTGCGCGTCGACGCGGCCGGGACGGTGGCGGCCTGCGGCGGGGCCAACACGGTCGGGGGGATCATCACCGTGGCGTTCGACGATCACGGCCTGCCCGCGCCCAGGGGCGACGACTGGGAGCGCAACGACGGGTTCATGACCGCGGTGGACATCAGCACCCTGTCCTCCCTGAGCGCCACGGTCTACCCGGCGAGCGACGTCGACACCTATTCGTTCGGGGCCGGTCCGGGCCGTCTCCGGATCAAGATGGCGCTCCCGGCCTCCGGGGCCTTCTTCAAGGCCTACGCCATCAGGCTCTTCGACAGTCAGCAGCGCGAGATCGCCCGGGCCCAGCCGGCCCTCAACGGATTCAACACCGTCGACGGCCAGTACTGCGAGACCTTCGACTGCACCACCACGGAGGACACGGTCACGCTCGACCACTCGATCACCGAAGGCGGCCTCTACTTCATCCAGGTGACCGGCGCCGAGTCCGAAGGCTTCTCGAATTCCGGGGTCGCCTCCGCGACCCCGTACGTCCTCACCAACGACATCCCCAGGGCCAAGGCGCTCGATGCCTCCATCGTATCGGCCGTGGTCGACAACGACCTCATCTCCTTCGACGTGACGGTGACGACCTACGCGAACATCCAGCCCTATCGCTTCGCCTACGCCCAGCTGCGCAACCACGCGCTGGAGGTCATACCGAACACGCTCGCGATACCGGGGAGCGCCGCCTCCACCTATCTTTCCTGGGTCTCCTCCCACAACGCCCTCGGCAGCGTCTCCGGCCAGGTCCGGCTCAACGGCTCCTTCGGCGCGCGTTTCCCCGCGGTCGGCACGATCCACCTCGAGGTCTTCGGCTACAACGTCCTGGGAAGCACGATAAGCCTGGGTCTTTCCGGACCCATGAACCTGAGCAGCAACCGGTCCAAGCTGACCGTCTTCAACAACGTGTTCAAGCCGCTCCAGGGCGGCAAGGTCACGATCAAGTTCGAGGTCCCGGCCGCGGGGCGCGTCACCCTCAGGCTCTACGCCCTCGACGGCACCCTCGTGGCGACCCTCTTCGACGACAGCACGAGCGGAGGCAAGGGCTCCCTGGACTGGTCCGGACGCAACATGAACGGCATGGGCGTGGCGAGCGGCATCTACCTGCTCAAGCTCTCGGCCGCGGGCGTGCAGCAGACCCAGAAGATCGTGGTGGTTAAATGATGCCCGCCAAACAACCCGCTCATGGGAATCCGCCTCGCCCACCGGCGGGTTGTTTGGCGTCCGTATCGGCGCGCTGTTTCATTCATATCTCCTTGCTGTCGTCGTTTGTCCCCGCCGCGCTGGCCCTCGAACAACCGGGCACCACGGCCGCCCCCATCCTGCAGGTACCGATGGGATCGCGGGCCCTGGGCATGGGAGGCGCCTTCACGGGCGTCGCCGATGACGCGACGGCCCTCCACTTCAACCCGGCGGGCTTGAGCCAGATGAAGGCTCACGAGATCAGCGCCGCCTTCCTCTCCGGGCAGACCGACACCTCATCCCAGCACTTCGCCTACGGCGGCCCCATCCCGTTCGCGGGCCTCGCCGGCGAGGGCTTCTCCAGCGTGGGCGGATCCATCCTCTATTCACGGGGGGGGCAGATCGAGATCAACGAAATCAACGCGGACGGCAGCATGGCGCGCTCCGACAAGATCAGCGCGGGCTACGACATGGTGGCTTCCGCCGGCTACGCCGAGCGCATCGGGATGACCCCCATCGAGACGCCGGGCAAGTCCTACGACATCAACCACTTCATCGGAGCGGCCGCGAAGATCATCCGTTCATCCCTGGCCGAGCGCTACTCGGCCACTGCGGTCGCCGTCGACGCCGGCTACCTGGCCCAGTGCCCGGACCTCGGGGTGGCCCTGGGATTTGCCGCGTCCAACATCGGGGGAAAGATGCGTTTCCTGGAGTCGAGCGACCCCCTTCCCACGACCATCCGGATGGGCGCCTCCTATCTCTTCAAGCCGCGCCCGCTCCACGACCTCATCTTCGCCGCCGACGGCGACTTCCTGTTCCACGACCGGCTATGGCACACGGCGGCGGGCATGGAATATTTCTGGAACAAGCTGTTCGGATTCAGGCTCGGCTGGCAATTCAACCGGTCTACCCTCGGCCTGACGGCCGGACTGGGCCTGCAATGGAAACAGCGCTTCACCTTCGACTACGCCTGGGCGGCCGGCTCGGTGGGCAACAGCCACCGCCTGACCTTCGGCTACCGCTTCGGCGGCATCATCCAATCCAACCGCGGCAAGACCCGACGCCCCTTCATGGAGGTGTCCCCGGGCCAGGAGAGCATGCCGGCCAACGCTGAGGTCATTCCGGTGGAGGAGAAGCCCCGCAAGAAGAAGCGGGCAGCCCCTCCGCCCGATGAACGCCCCTCGGGCGTGCCCGGCTGGATCTACTGACCCTGCCGGTGCCAGGTGTACTACAAATTCGGGAACTCTCGGAGTTTTCGAATTTGTAGAACACCTGGCACCATTAATATAATCCCTATCCCATGGATACCTTTTCTCGGCACCGCACAGCCCTGGCCGCAAAACTCCACGACGGCCTCATCCTCCTCGCCGGAAACTCGCCGATCCTCAGGAATGGCGATGTCAACCATCCCTTCCGCCAGGGCTCCGACTTCCTGTACCTGAGCGGGGCTCAAGAGCCTGACTGCTGGCTGCTCATCGACCCCAAGCGTCGGAACCACACGCTGTTCATCCCAAAGGTCGACAACAACCACCGCGTCTGGCTGGGCCATGTCCCCAGCCCCGCGGAGGCCAGGAAGGCCTATGGGTTCAGGAAGGCCTTCCACGCGGCCCGTCTTCCCTGGGCGCTGCGCCGCGCTCGGCGCGGCCACCGGGTCCTCTACGCGGACAAGGCGACCATCAAACGCCTTTCCCGTCTCGACCCTGGAGCAGCCCGGGGACTCTCGCCCCGGCCGGCGGCACTGCGCGACGCCCTCGACACGCTGCGCGCCGTCAAGGACGCGGGCGAGCTCTCCCTCCTGAAGCGGGCAAGCTCGGTCACGGGCCGGGCTTTCAGGGCCGTGATGGCCTCTGTCCGCCCCGGCATGTTCGAACACGAGGTCCAGGCCGTCTTCGAGTCCGAATGCCGGCGCGCGGGATTGAAGCGCCTCGCCTTCGAGAGCATCGTGGCGTCCGGCGCCAACTCGGCCGTGCTCCACTACCACGGCAACGACCGCCGGATCGGCGACGGCAGCCTCGTCCTCCTCGACGCGGGCGCCGAGCACCTGGGCTACGCGGCCGACATCACCCGGACCTTTCCCTCGAGCGGCCGGTTCAGCGGCAAGCAGAAGGACGTGTACTCCATCGTCCTGGAGACCCAGAAGGCCATCATCGACCGGGCACGAGCCGGCGTCGTATCCACCGACCTCCATGTGAGATCCATGACCATGATCGCGGAGGGTCTCAAGAGCCTCGGCCTGCTCAAAGGGCAGACCGCCGCCCTCGTGGAAAGAGGGGCGGTCAGGCTCTTCTACCCGCACGGCATCGGACACATGCTCGGGCTCGACGTTCACGATGCCGCTGGGGGGAGGGGCCGCAGGCTGCCCAATCCGACCAAGATCCCGGTGCGCTTCGTGGCGAGACTCGAACCTGGCTTCGTCTTCACCGTGGAGCCCGGGATATACTTCATCCCGGCCCTGCTCAACGACCCGGCCAACCGGCGGAAATTCCGCGGCTCCGTGGACTTCGCCAGGGCCGAGGGCTATCTCGGGTTCGGGGGAGTCCGCATCGAGGACGACATCGTAGTCACGGAGAAAGGACCCCCGGTCGACCTCACGGATGTTCCGAAGGAGATCGCCGAGATCGAGAGCCTGATGGCCTCCTAGCTACTCGATGGTCTTCGGGACCATCACGAAATCGCGCTTCGTCGGCTTGTCGCTGGACCCGACCCAGGGCTTGTTCACGGGCGCCGCATCCGCCAGAGGCCGCCTCATCTTGTCGTCGATCTGATCGAAGGGCGGATTGATGTCGTCCATGTACTTGGGCCGGTAGTCCATGTGGTAGACCGTGAGGGTGTAGCCTCCCTTGGGCAGGGCGTCGAGAGACACTTCGAACATCCCCTCGTCCTTCGTGACCGTGCTCGCCGCCTCCCGGCCCGACGGGTCCATGAAGGACAGCTTCGCATCATAGACAGGAGAAAGGTTGATGAGGTCGTAGACCCTTCCCTTGAACACCCAGCGCTTGCCTGAGGGCTTGGCCGCGGGAGGAGCCGGCTGCTTCGGGACGGCAGCGGGCGCGGTCACCGGTACGATGGGAGCCTCCATTTCCTGAGACGGTCTCGTCGCCTCCCGCACCGGGGCCGCGACGACCGGAGCGGGCCTGGGCGCGGGCGGCGGGGCCGCAGGCACGACCACGGGAGGGGGCGCGGCAACGACCGTCGGAGCAGGTGCGGGCACGACCGCGGGAGCGGGCCTCGCGGGAGGAGGAGCGGGAGCAGGGGTCGCCACAGAGGCCTGAACGGATGCCGGCGCCGCCGGTTTGTCGGTCCGGCCCCTCAGCCCGAAGAAGATGGCGACCGGGGTGGCCAGCGCCGCGAGCCCCAACACAGCGATGCCGATGACGATGTAGCGCTCCATCCCTCCGGGGAGATGGAACCCTCCTTTCGCCGGGGACTCGGCCGTGACAGGCTGAGCAGGCTTGGCCACGGGCGGAGGAGCGGGAACAGGGACCGAGGCCGGAGGAGAAGCCTTGACCGGCGGCGGCGCAGGATCCGGGAACTGTGCCGGATCAGGAAGGAAGGCCGCCCTCTCCGCAGCCGCGGCCCGTGATCTCTCGAACCGCGCCACGACATCTTCAGCGGAAACCGAGGAAATGGGCGCCGGAGCAGGTGGAGGAGGAGGTGGTGGTGATGGTGGTGGCGGAGGAGGTGGTGGAGGTGGAGGTGGAGGTGGAGACGGCGGCGGTGGAGCAAATGGCGGCCGCACCTCTGGGATGACGGCCTCCAGCGGCGCAGCAGTCTGCTTGGGCGCGGGCGGCTCAGGACTCGGCACTGTCTTTGGCGCCACAGCCGGGCGATCGCCTTCGAATTTGGCCGCGATCTCCGCTGGATCGACAAGGACTGGAGTCACCCACTCGGGCTTGAGAGGTCGTGGCGGGACCTTCGGCTCTTTAGGAGGAGGGGGGGGCTCAGGCGGCCGAATTGGCTCCGGCTCGTAGCTGGGCTCCTCAGGAGTAGGAGGGGGCGGGACCTTGGTACGGGACCGTCTCTCCCGACCCGAATCCGGCGGCGGAGGGGCGTCCACTCCCAGATACTCGATGACAAGGCCTCCGCCGAGATCCACCTCAGGTCCCCGAGCAGGGTGGAGGTTGGCGGGCTTGGCTGTTTCCTTCGGAGGGCCTGAAGCTTCCGTGCCCCCGCCTATCGGCGGCACGATCTTCAGCGAGATGAAATCCCAGTGGCAATGGGAGCACTTGGGATCTGAGTCGTCCACTTCACCCCCGCAATTGGGGCAACGACTGATCATCCTGGCATCATCCGAGCATGAGGTTTCAAAGCCGCCACCATTCTATCAGTTTTGGATTTACAGCGAACAGAAGCCTACTTCTGGCGCCGCTTCCTTGACAGGCCAAGGAGGAAGGGAAGGTCGGAGGAGAAGAGCAGCCAACCGAGCGCCATCGCGGCCGCGGCCTGCGCCGCGATCGAGAGCGCGTGCCGGTCGGAGGTCAGGGGCTGAGTCTTGGCCGGCGGGAACTCGTACTTGTGCTTGGCCGGGGGGAGGTAGGTGTAGGAGTAGTCTTCGGCCACGGCCTCGGGCGCGGCCGCGGTCCGGGTCGCGGGCTGAGAAGCCACCGCATCGCGCATCTCCATCCTTTCCGCAGGCTCAGGCTTAGGCTCGGCCTTCGCGATCTCCCGGGCCTTGAGCGCCGCGGGCTGGTAATCCCACGAGGATGAAGGCGCTCCTACGGAGAAGGAAGGCTGAGCGACGTTCCTGGCTGCTTCAGCGCGCCTGCCCGTATCCCTGGCGCCGTCGAACTTGGAGGCCAGAGCCTTGGATGAGGCATGTCCTCCAGGTGTCGGGGCCGGGGCAGCGCTGCGAGCCTTGCGCACCGCGCCTCCCGCGGATTGGCCGACAGCACGGTTGTCAATGAGGGGTGAAGCGCTGAAAGCTTCGGCAAAGGGATCCACATGGCCGCCATAGGTGTTGGGCTTGCCGGAACTACCGGTGAAAGTGGTATCGGTCGGGCCTCCTCCTCCGCTATCCCCTCCACTGCGACCGCCGCCACCGCCTCCTCCACCACCACCTCCTCCACCGCCTCCGCCCTTTCCTTCGAACCCGCCGACCTTGACCTGCTTGTTCTTCAGCCGCGAGTCCCCGCCGTCGTCGCCGCCCGAACCTCCGCCCGACCCTCCTCCTGAGTAACCGCCTGGGGATGGATTGTCAGGAGCGGATTTCCCAGGGTTCTTCGGGGCCTGTGTATTCTGGGGGACCGGGTCCTGCTTGCCGGAAGACCGGTCTTGCCGGCCGTCTTCGCGTCCCTGCGTCTCGTCGTTCCCGGAAATCTCCCTTTCCTCGTCCGGGACCTGGGGAGGGGGGGTCTCGTCCTGGGGCTTCGGAGTCTCATCATCCTTGGGCATCGGCACTTCCGTGTCTTCCGGTCCCTTGCCGTTGTTGATCTTCTTGTCCGCGTCGTCCGCGGCCGGCCGGTCGCCCATGATGCCGCGGTCCGGCAGGACCGGGAACTGCGAGACCGGCTTGGCGGTCCAGTTGCCGTACAACTTGCCGATCTTCTGCCAGAAACCGGTCTTGGCCGCGGTTTCCCCGGCAGCCTTGCCGCTCTCCTTGACCGTGACCTTTTCCACGGCCTTCGGGGCCTTCTCGCCCTTGGCTTCCTTGACCTCGACAGCGACCTTCTTGCCCGTTCCCTTGACCTCAACGGCCTTCTCGCCCGCCTTGACTTTCACGTCCTTGGGGGTCGTGCCGTTCTCCTGAGCCGTCTTTGAGCGGGAGTTCTTGCCAGTGCCCTTGTTCTGGCGGACGAAATCCTTGCGGAACTTCTTGCCGTCGATCTTGGTCTCAGTGCCCTTGATAGCCTTGCCGGACTTGGCTTCACCCTTGGCGGTCTCGACTGCCCGGCCCTTGGTCTCCACAGCCTTGGGTGCTTTGGTCTCAACCGCTGGAGCCTTGGTCTCAGCCACCGGAGCCTTGGTTTCGACTGCCTGGGGAGCTTTGGTCTCAGCCGCCGGGGCCTTGGTATCCACGGCCTTGGGCGCCTTGGTCTCAGCCATCGGAGCCTTGGTCTCCACAGCCTTGGGCGCTTTGGTCTCAACCGCCGGAGCCTTGGTCTCAGCCACCGGAGCCTTGGTTTCGACTGCCTGGGGAGCTTTGGTCTCAACCGCCGGGGCCTTGGTCTCCACAGCCTTGGGAGCCTTGCCTTCCCCGACCGGCTTGACCTTCATGTTGCCTTCGCTGACTTCAGCGAGCTTGGCCTCGTTGCCGGCATTGAGCTCAGAGGCTGCCTTGTCCCCGCTGCCGCGCAAGGCCTTGAAGGCCTTCTCGAAGAGGCCGCTGATCTTGGTTCCCAGCCCGGACTTGGGAGCGGCCTCAGGCGCCGGAGCTTCGCCGCCCCCGGCCGCTTTCGTGTCCGCCGGGGCCTTGGCATCGGCCGGGGCCTTGGCGTCAGCCGGGGCTTTGGCATCCGCGGGAGCCTTGGCATCGCCCTTGGCAGCCTTCGTGTCAGCGGGAGCCTTGACGTCAGCCGGGGCCTTGGCGTCCACGGTGGACTTGAGGTCGACCTTGGGCGTGCTGCCCTCGGCCTGGGGGATCTTCTCCACGGCCTTCATGGACTCCTCGAGCGCCTTGATCTTGGCTTCCTCGGCCCGCATCTGCTTCTCTTGGGCGTTCTTGTTGTCCTTCCACCCCTTGTACATCAGCCAGGTGAAGAAAGCGTCCGAGGTCGTGGCCGAGAGCTTCTCGTAGAACTTGGGATTGTCGCCCCAGTACTGGATCGTCTTGCCCAGGTTGTCGGCCGTGCCCACCATGAACGAGCCCATCATGGTGCTGTAGAGCACCGTGTGCATCAGCTTCGCGGTCGGCAGCACGACCTGCAGCAGCTTCGTGCTCCCGAGCAGGGTCGAAGAGCCTTGGAGCGCCGTCACCGCCCGCCCCAGCCCGAACGTGGCCCACACCACCGGGTTGAAGGTGGTCTCAGCGATGTTCTCGAAAGCCCCCACCGCCACCCCGCCCGCCTTCCACGCCCACGCCGACGCGCCCTTGCTCTCCATCCCCATCTCGACGAGCCGGGAGCCGTACGACCCTGCCCCGAAATTCTCGAACGCCGCGGCCGCTTCCTCCACGCCCACCGGCCGCGCCATGGCCTGCTTGTACGCCTCCGGAGCCCGGTGCTGAGTGATCCCCTGAGACTCCAGGGCCTTGCGCCGGTTCTCGATCGCCTGGCCGTCGAGCATCCGCCGCGCGCCGGGCGTGATCCTTGAGAGGAACTCCTCGGGCTTATCCTTAAGTAGAGCCCGCATCGCAGGGTTCTTGTAGTAGCTCGCCGCGGCCTCCAGGCTGTACTCGTCCCGCATCCCGAACAGGTTGAGCTCGCTGGCCAGCACCTGCGGCGCGGCCACGATCCCGGTGTAGATGCTCTTGCCCGCCTGGCCGCCCTTCTCCAGCACCCAACCCAGACCCGGCGTCTTCATCGGGATGCTCCCCAGCCTGCCCAGGCTCGACGACTGAGGCTCCTCGGTCGTGACCTTCTGGTTCTCCTCCCGGCCCGCCTCCACCCATTGCCCAGCCGCCGCCGTCCCCTTCCACACCTCCTTGCCCACCCAGGTGTGCAGGTTGTTCTCCACCGCCTTCCACACCTGGTACCACTCGGGCTTCGCCACCGACTTCGTCTCGTACCACTTCAGCCGGTGCCCCTCCGCCGCGTACTCGAGCCACCGCCGAGGGTCCTGCTTGCCCTTGCCCGCCGCGTCCACCTCGATCAAGCCCATCACCACGAACGTCCCCTTCGACACCTTCTTCTCCTTCCCGTAAGGCGTCCCCGGCATCACTTTCCCGTTGACCACCTTCTTCGTCCCGTCCGCGTAGTCGAAGATCAGGTTGAACGACTTGTTGTCGTCGATGAACAGCCGCACCGACTTCGTCGACGGCTCCAGGAACGCGAAGTCCCAGAGGTAGCCGCCGATCGGGACGCTCAGCGCCCCGTCCTTGTCGTCGTAGCCCAGCGCACGGCAGATCTCGCGGCCGATCTCGCGGCTCAGGCTCGTCCGGCCGTCCCCGCGCGCCGCTGCCAGCAGGTCCGAGATCTCCACCTCCCAGCCGATCAGCTTCTTCTTGTCATCGAAGATCTTCTGGATCCGACGGCTCGCCATCTCCACCGTCTTGCCGTCCTCCAGCACCATGCTCGACACCGTGAAGTTCCCGTTGTCGTCCATCAACCCGTACTGCGCCTTGAAGCCCGGACGAGCCTTCGCCTCAGGCAGAGCCGTCACCGACGTCTTCTGGTCCGCCCCCACGTCCACCAGGATCCCCTGAGACCAATCCTTGATGCTCCGCCCGCCGCTGACGCCGTCGACCGTCTCCTCGCGCGCCACCGCCCCCGTCTCGTCGAACACCGTCACCACCGTGAGCTTGCGCGCGATGTCCGCGAGCTCCTCACGGATCTTGCGGCCCGTCTCCACGCTGATCGCCACCGTCCGAGCTTCCTTCACCTGGCGGTCCTTGTCGAACGCCACCCGCGTGCGCAGGGCCCGCTTGGTCTCCGGGTCGAACACCACGATCAAGGCCGTGTCGTCCGTCATGCTCTGGCCCTGGAACCGGCTCGTCTGGTCCTTGAAAGTGAAGTGGAAGCCCCGGTACGACACCCCGGCCTCACGCTCCTCGCGGAAGACGATCTCAGCGTCCGCGGGGATCTCGGCCCCCACCTCCCACGCCTCGAGCCTAGTCCCCACCGGGATCGCGTCCCCAAGCAGAGCCCGCTGCACGAAGAACCGGTACTTGAGCAGCTCGATGAGGAACAGCCCGAACGTCTTGTCCTGGTTCCCGATCGCCTTGAGACGCTCCAGCTCCTCCTCAGGACCCGACGCCGGACCCACGAACCCCAGCTTCTTGAGCCAGTCAGCGTGCTTGGCCTGCAGCGCCCCCACCATCCCGGCCAGCCCCCCGGATGCGGAAACCCCGGTGGTCGAGAGCGCCTCCTTCGACAGCTCCGTGAGCGCCCCGCGCCGGCCGGCACGCTCCGCCACGAACTGCTGCTGCGCAGGCTCCAGCATCGCGTTGCCGAAAGGCGCCGCGGCAGCCGCCACCGGGATCGAGATCGATTCCTCCGTCTTCTTCGTCCACCAACCCTCAGCCTCACGCTTCCGGGCAGGCGCCGGAGCCTTCAGATCGATGTCCTTGGCCTTGCCGCTCCGCGCGTTCGGGTCCTTCGCGTCCGTGTACGCCACCGGCTCCTTCGTAAGAGCCGCTTCCACCGTCCCCAGCTCCACCAGCACCTCGGGACGGTCCTTGTACCGGGCCTTCATCCGCTCGAACACCCATGCCGCCTGGCCAGGGTCCTCGGACGCGGCCTTCAAGCCTCCCACCAGAGACGTCAGCTCGTCCACCTTGCCCTTGCGGCCCGAGCCCTCCGCCGCCCCGCGGTCCGCGGCCCCCTCCGGCGAGCGGAGAACGCCCTGCGCCTCCGAGGACGGCGGGCCCTTGCCCGCCGCCTTCAACAGCTCCGAGATCTGGCTCGACGCTCCGCCCGAAAGCACCGTCTTCGTGTCCGCCAGAAGACCAGACACCTTGGCGTGCTCCTCCAGCAGGCCCGCACGCTCGGCCTGGCTCAAGCCCGAGCCGCTCGAAAGCTTCCCGGACAATGCCTTCAACCGCGCCTCAAGAGCCGAAAGATCAGCCTTCTTCGTGCCTTTCAGGTGCGCCACCAGCTCGTCCGTCACGCGGTACAGCTCCACCTGGACCTCGGTCGCGCTCTTCGAGAAGGATTCGCG
>JACRNU010000116.1 GCA_016234805.1 Elusimicrobiota bacterium | reverse complement strand
GGGAAGCCGTGGCGCATGAAGGCCATGTCCATGCCGTGGGAATAGAGGACGTTCATGAACGCGATGTAGGCGAAGATCGTGGCCGCGATCCCGTAGTCGCCCGGGGCGAGGCAGTGGGTGTAGAGGGGCAGGAGCAGGATGTTGAGCAGCCGTCCCGCCACGGTGGAGAGGCCGTAGACCGCGGTCTCCTTGAAGAGGCTCCGGAAATCCTTGAGCATCACTTCCCCTGCTCGTTCACCGGCGGATTGTAGCAGATTGATTCGTAGGCGGCATAAGGGGCCGGATGTAACACAATGGGCGTTATCGTAAGTGCCGCCCCCAGAAAAACCGCCGCCGGCCGGGCCATGTCCTATGATATCATGAGTCCGATGCACTTGGAACGGTCTGATCGGGGCGGGAGAGGCGGGGTTTTCGAGGTGGGTCAGCAGGCCGGGCGAAGCCCGGCTGCGCCGGGCTCAGTCGGCGGGAAGGCTATCAATGCCCGCGTATAAGTCGGCTCGGGGATCGACCTGCGAGTCCTCGTCGCAGGAGTCCCCCTCCAGCGGTGGAGGCCTGGACTTGGCTGGCACTGTCTTGGGCAGGTCGGAGGGAAGGCCGAGGTGCTTCGTGATTCGTTCGAGTTCGCGGTCATCGAGGATGGCCGCGACAGGGACAAGGGTCCCACCGCACTGCGAGCAAATAAGAGGCTCGATTTCGAAAATCCTGCTCAAGAGCGCGGCCCAAGACCTGGCTCTGACCGACACTTCTTCTTTCAAGCGCTCGACAGCCTGATTCGGGGCCTTCGCGTTTCCCCTCACCCGCTCGGCTGCCTTCCTGGCTTCCTTGACGGTGAGTTCTCTCAAGGGTGAATTGGGGGCCAAGGCTCCATAATAGTGGACGAGGTTCTTGTTCGGAGGAGGAATGAGGACCGCCACCTTTCTCATGAATTCGAGCGGGGTCATCTTGAGGAGCTTGTTCCTGCCCTGCACGGTCTCCGTGCGGTATTGGACCTCGTTCTTCCCCTTCGAATAGGTCAGCCTCTTGGTCCTGAGGCCGGGTCTTGCACAATATCTCAGCAGGTTCTCAAGGCCTTTCCTGTCCTGAGCTTGGATGCTGGTCTTGGCATGCAGGGAGAATCCTGACCAATCCCAGGAGAGCATCATGTCTGCCTTCTCCTGGGTCAGGGCATGGAGGGACACGAAACGCTTGATGATCCGCCTTCGCAGCTTCTCTGTGAGTCCGGCGATGTCTTCATCGGTCGGGACAGGGGCCTGGTGGAAGCTCAGAACGGGGAGGCCGAGGATGTTCCTGGATTCCTCGAAGAGGCCGTCGGAGACCACAGCGTGGATGTGGATGTGCAGGTTCAGGTCCGAGCCGAAGCGCTGGATGAAGTGCTCCTGGCCGGGCATGGAACCCGGGACCTGGGTCTTGAGGTGCTTCTCCAAGGTGTCGGCGAGGATCCGAGTGACCTCGTTGACCAGGTCAGGCCTCTGGTTGAGATGCCAGCGCAGGACCTTGGGCACGACCAGGACCCATTGTCTGTAGGGGACATCTGGGAGAAGGTTGTCCGAGGAATGGGCGACCGTGAGCTCGGCTCTCTTGGAGTCGCAGGATGGGCAGAGGCCTCTCCTCTTGCAGGAGAAAGGGACGAAGAGGTCTTCCCCGCAGTCAGGACAACGGTAGCGAACGGTTCCGAACCTGTGGATACCGCATTCCAAGAATCTGCGAAAGGCTGATTCCGCGGAAGGAACGGGCTTGCGGCTCCTTCGTTCGGGGCTCCTGCTTCTGAATAAGGTGCTCTTCCAGGTGATCCTGAACGGCCATGTAGAATGGGCTGTTCCTGGCGTCTCGGCCGCGATAGCGGCGTTTTGGGGCCTTGGGAAGGGCATGGGACACTCATCCCATATACGAGCGAGGCCCCAAAAGGTTCCCTTGGAATGAAGCTTTCTCTTACGCGGACTTGCCCCGGACCGTGTCCCGACCGCGCGCTGACTTGAGCAGGGGGCCGTCCCGCTTCCACAGCTTCGGCGGCCGGGCGTCGCGGTGCAGATAGTCGCTGTCGAGGTCCACCCAACGGAAGAAGCCCGTGCCCAGGGCGAGGCCCACGCTCGGGGTCAGGCCCTCCCCGGACTCGGCCATGCAGCCGATCATGAGCCCCAGGCCCGCGGCCCGAGCCACCGCCGCGATCTCGAGGGCCCTGAAGATGCCGGACTTGGCCAGCTTGATGTTGATGGCCGAGGCCAGCCTCCTGTCCGCGATACGGACCGCGTCCTCCGGAGACATGACCATCTCGTCGGCCGCGACCGGGACCGGCGAGCAGCGGGTCAGTTCCCGCATGCCGGCGGCGTCGTCCTTGGGCAAGGGCTGCTCGAGGAGCTCCACGACCGCGCCCTCCCTGACGCAGGACTCGATGAGGGCCAGGCTGCTCCGGGTCGTGAGCCCCTGGTTTCCGTCGAGGATGACGCGGCGGCCGCGCCCCGGCATCCGCGCCAGCGCCGACCTCATCCTGGCGAGGTTCTCCCGGTGGTCCGGGCCGACCTTGATCTTGAGCGTCCTGAATCCGTCTTCGGCCGCCTCGGCGGCCGCTTCGGCCGCGGTCCCCGGGTCCCAGGCGGAGATGGTCACGTCGGTCGTGACGCGGTCGAGCGCTCCGCCGAGCCAGGAGGCGAGGGTCAGCCTCTCCTGCGCGAGCAGGGCCCCGAGCAGCGCGGTTTCGAACGCGGACACGGCCGGAGGGCTCTCGGCGTGCTCCTTCCAGGCCCGGGCCGCGATGCCCCGGACCCCCTGGGCGTCCCGGCCGAGGCAGGATCGGCCGAGACGCGTCATGGTCCGGGCCAGGCTCGCGGGCGTCAGGTGCGCCAGGGCCAGGGAAGATGAGGCCTCTCCGTACCCGCGGCCGCCCCCTCGGAGCGTGACCGTCATGCCCACGTTGCAGCTCGAGTCCTTGCTGCCCAGAGAGGTGATGAAAGGCCTCTTGAGCCTCGCGGTGAAGGGCTTCACCGCGACGTCAACGACGATGGTGGAGGCCGCCACGCGTCCATCATACCATACCAAGCAGTAGTCGCAATTGTGTTATAATGCGGGCGTGATAAAGGCCTCGCTTGCCGGCCTGTTCTTCGTCGTCGCGCTGCCGGCCGTCTCGCGTGCCGGGGTGTTCAGCACCGCCTCTCTCCAGGGTTTCGACATCTACCGCTCCCAGGTCGTCACCGAGCCCTATGTCCGGCAGAAGTACGGGGCTCTGCTCCACGAGTACGTCCTTCTGCGCACCGACGGCCGCTCCTCCTTCTCTCGCCGGGCGCGGACGCTGAAGGATAAGATCGAGGTCGAGTTGAAGGAGGACGGGAAGCTCGCCTTCGCGAACCTCTATTACATGGACTACTGGACCACGGCGGGCCGCGCCGCCTACATCACCTTCGACCTGGTGGATGGGGTCGACGCGAAGGACCGGGTGAAGTTCAAGGCAGCGCCTACGGGAACCCCCGCCGACCCGCAGGGACTTCTGGCCGCCTGGAGCCGGTACAAGGAGTTGGGCCGGTCCCTCCAGTTCAGCGCCCAACTCGGGCTCGCTAGGCCGTCCTGTCCGGCTTTCTACTGCACTTACGGCTCGGCCACGCCCGAGCTCTCGGAGTTCGAGAAGAAATTCGTCAGCGAGGTGCCGGGGGTCAAGGAGCAGCTCCGAGAAGTCCTCAACACCGACGCCGTGCCGGAGAGGCGCGCCATGGCCATGTACCTCCTCTCCTATCTGTCCGATGGCAACGAGGTCGTGGAGATCGCGTTCAAGACGGTCTCGGACCCGGATGCCGGGGTGCGCGGCGCGGCCCTTCAGGTCTTATCCGACATCACCACGTACCACAAGGACATCCCGATCGAGCCATCGAGGCTGTTCCCGATCCTGGACTTTCCGTCCACCACGGACCGCAGCAAGGCCCTGGGCGTCCTCATCGGCTTGGCCGACAACCCGGTCTACGAGGAGTCCCTGAAGAAGAACCCCCCTCCCAGGATCGTGGAGCTTCTTAAGATGCGCCAGCCCGTGATCCACGACGCGGCTTTCGCCTTCCTGGTCCTGCTGACCAAAGAGAGCTACTCACGCAAGGACTTCGCCGCGTGGGAGAAATGGCTGGCGTATCCGCCGAAGCCCAAGAAGAAGAAATAGGTCCTCCGCGCCATGTCGGGCATCGTCATCGACTTCCGCAGCATCGCGCCGCCCAATGATGCGGTCCGGGCTGACATCAAATTCACTCCCGCCCTGCTGGGCAAGGTCGCGGGCTGCCTCGTCATCCTGACGATGGGGTTGTACTACCTCTACTCCGGCAGGGAGAATCAGAGCGTGTCCCGGATGCTGCTGGGAGCCGGCTTGATCCTGGCCGCTTTCCTGCTGTTCTTCTGAAGAGTTATTCGCCGCCGAAGGCGCCGCGCCTCTTGTCGATCTCCCCGCGCATCTCGCTCTCCAGGTCTTCCATCTCCTCCATGCCTTTCTTGATGTAGTCCTGGATGTCGAAGGGCTTCTTCGGGGTGAGGATCTTTCCCTGCGCTTCCTCGGCGAGGCTCTTGCGCTTGGCCTTTGGGATCTCGCTGACCACTTTCTCAGCGGCAGGCGGCGCGACGGGCTCGGCCTTGGCCTGGCGCGAGGGGACAGCTGGCTTGACCACCGGGGCCGGTTCCGGGGCGCTCTCGACCATCGGCTCGCGCGCCTTGGGCGCGGCAGGAGCCTGCTTGGGCTCTGCCCGGGACGGGGCGGCGTCCGAGCCTGAAGGCGCGAGCTCCTCGTAGTCCGCGGCCACGCCCGCGTTCGCGAGCCAGTCCTTGACCACGCTGGTCTTGACCGCGAAGTTGACGGCCGTGATCGTCAGGCCGTCCGGAGCCTTGCGCGCCATGGAGGTGTTCACGCCGATCATGGCCCCGCGCCTGCTGATGAGCGGGCCGCCGGAATTGCCCCGGTTGATGCTGGCGTCGGTCTGGAAGGCGTCCTTGCCCTGCACCCCGCCGAGGTTGGCGATGACGGTGCTGACCACGCCGCTCGTCAGGGTCCAGAGGCCGCCCTGCTCGGGGTGGCCGATGGCGATGACCTGCTCGCCGGGCTCGACCGCGTTCGCGTCGCCGAACGGCATCACGGTGAGGTTGGAGGGCTTCTCCTTGAGCTCGAGGACCGCGAGGTCGAGCTTGGAGTCGTAGGCGACCACGGTCGCGTCCTTGGGGTCGGCCAGGTCCGTCTTGGGGTCGCCGGTGATGCGCGAGGGCTTGAAGTAGACCCGCACCGTGGGGAATGGCTTGCCCGTGGATTTGCGGATGACCACGTGGGCGTTGGTGACCACCTTGCCCGAGGAGTCGAGGACCGAGCCGGTGCCGAGTTCCCCGTTGCCGTCCTCCCCGAAGCACATGACCAGGACCACGGCCGGGGCGTAGTGCTGATAGATCTGTTTGGGAGAGAGGTCCCCTCCTGACGGCTGGGCTGACGCGGTCGCGGGACCACGGCCCCAAGCGCCCGCGGCAACGACGATGGCGGCGGCTACGGCGATCCTGATGATGCGCATGGGAGGCCTCCTCACGGAATTGGTGAGTTCAGTCTACCAAAATATTGAGACACCAATCGAACCCCCGCGGTTCCACCCGCAGGAGAGCCCTTTAGGGCACCCGCAGGAGAGCCCTTTAGGGCAGCCGGCGGGGTTCCCGGCTTTGGTATGATTGCCCCTGGAATGCACGGGCAAGGAGACTATCCTTTCGAGGAGGAGGAAGACGCGGCAGGCCGCATCCGCTACCGCGCCACCTTTCGGCGCCTGGCGGCCCTGCTGTCCGGCAGGTGGAAAGCGGTCGCGACCGCGGCGTCCTTCCTGGTCGTGGCGAGCGCGGCCAACCTCGCCGGGCCCGTCATCCTGCGCCGCGCCATCGACGTGGACATCGCGGCCCGCAGCGCCCCGGGGCTGCTACGCACACTGGGGCTCTTCTTCCTGGCCACGGCCGCCTCGGGGGTCTTCACCTACCTGCTGAGGGTGGCGCTCGAGACCCTGGGACAGGACGTCCTCCTCGACCTCAAGAAGCGTCTCTTCTCCCACCTGCTTTCGCTCGGCCTCGATTACTACGACAGGACCCCGGTGGGCCGCGTCAACGCCCGGGTCGAGGCGGACACGGGCGAGCTGAGGGGCCTCTTCGCGGACACCGCGGTCCTCATCTTTAGGGACATCGGGATGTTCTTCGGCATGTTCGCCGTGATGGCCAGCGTCGAGCCCAGGCTGACCCTGGTCATGGCCGGGCTCCTGCCGCCGGTTGCGGCCGCGAGCTTCTTGTTCGTGCGCAAGAGCGCCGCGCCCTTCCTGGCCGTGAGGCGCCTCACCGCGGAGCTCAGCGGCTGGCTCACGGAGCGCGTCCAGGGCATGGCGGTCCTTCAGGCTTACAACCGCCAGGAGGACTCCTGCTCTCTCCTGAACGGGTTGAACCGCCGCAAGTTCGAAGCCAACTTCCGCGCCGAATCCCTGGCGGTCTACTTCTTCGTGTCGGTCCTGACCCTCGAGCCCGTGGCCCTGGCCCTCATCCTGGGGCTGGGCGGCAAATGGGTCCTCGAGGGCAGCGTGTCCATCGGGACCCTGGTGATGTTCATCCTCTACGTGGAGCAGATATTCTCGCCCATCTTCCACATCACCGAGCACCTCGGCACGGTCCAGCGGTCCTTCGCCGCGGGCCAGAGGATCTTCGATCTGCTCGACACGCCGCGCTCCGTCGTGGATCCCCCCTCACCCAGGTTTTTGCGCCGCATCGAGCACGGGGTGGAGTTCCGGGGGGTGCGCCTGCGCTACGCCGACGATTCCCCCTGGGCCCTCGACGACGTGTCCTTCACGGTCCCCAAGGGCTCGCGCCTCGCGCTCGTGGGCGAGACCGGGGGAGGCAAGACCTCCATCGTCAGCCTCCTCTTCAAATTCTACCTCCCCCAGGCCGGGGACATCCTCATCGACGGGGTCAGCATCCGCGACATGACCGGAGACGGCCTGCGCTCCCTCATGGGCCTCGTCCAGCAGGACATCTATCTCTTCCCCGGCACGGTGATGGACAACCTCAAGCTCATGGACCGCTCCGTGCCTGACGAGCGCGTCCACGACGCCATCCGCGTCCTGGGCCTCGAGAGCGTGGTGCGGCGCATCGCGCTCGACCGGGAGGTCATCGAGCGCGGGGCCAACCTTTCGACCGGGGAGAAGCAGGTCCTCTCGCTCGTGCGCGCCATGGTCCTCGACCCGGCGCTCCTGGTCCTCGACGAGGCCACCTCGTCCGTGGACCCCCACACCGAGAGGACGATCCAGGCCGCCATGGAGCGCCTCATGCAAGACAGGACCTCCATCGTGGTGGCCCACCGTCTGTCCACGGTGAGGCACTCCCACCGCATCCTGGTCGTGCGCCAGGGACGGGTAGCCGAGTCCGGCACGCACGCCGAGCTGGTGGCCAAGGGCGGGCCCTACTCCAAGCTCTTCCGCCTTCAGTTCAGCGAGCCATGACCAGAGCCATCATGTTCGTCCTCCCGTACTGGGCCCGGCACCGGGGACGCATGGTCCTCATCGTCTCCCTGGGGGTCGTGGCCGCGGCCTCCCAGGTCGTGATGCCGCTCGTGATCCGGCACCTCATCGACGGCTTGAAAGCGGGCTTCACCATCCCCGTCATCCTGCGCGACGCCGGGATCATCATGGCAGCCGGGATCGCGACGGCCGTGGTGAACATGTTCGCCATCCGCAACCGGGCCTGGATGAACATGAGGCTCGAGTGGGAGATCCGGCAGGCCGTCTTCAAGCACATCGTCACCCTCGACCGCGGCTTCTACCATCGCTACCCGACCGGGGACATCGTCACAAGGCTCGTCGACGACGTGCAGGAGAAGCTCTCGTGGTTCGCGTGCTCCGGGGTCTTCCGGGCCGTGCAGTCCGGGGTGACCTTCGCGGCCGCGCTCGGGGCCATGCTCTGGCTGCGGCCCGGGCTGTGCCTGTGGGCCGTGGCCCCCCTTCCCATCCTGCTCCTCTTCCATGTCAGAGTGCGCAGGCTCATCAGCGAGAGGTTCTCCGAGGTGCAGAAGGCCATCTCCGCGATCTTCAGCTTCCTTGAGGCCTGCTTTTCCGGTATCCGCGTGGTCAAGGCCAACCGGAAGGAGGCCTCGCAGGAGGACCTCTTCGACCGCAAGGCCCGGGCCCAGCGCGACGCCGAGGTGGCCGCGGCCCGGGTCCACGCGGCGTTCGGCGCGTTCTTCCACAACGGCGGCATCGCCGGCACCATCCTTGTCTTCTTCGCCGGCGGCCTCCAGGTCATGGAGGGCCGCATCACTGTCGGCGACCTCATCGCGTTCCAGATCTTCGCCTCCATGCTGGTCTGGCCCGTGTTCGACATGGGCAACTTCGTGGTGGCCGGCAGGCGGGCGGGAGTGTGCGTGGCGCGGCTCCGCGAGATGCTCGATGCGACGACCACGGTCGTGGACCCCCTTTCACCGGCCCCGGCTCCGCCGGGGCCGGTATCGTTGGAGTTCTCCGGGGTCTCGTATCGCCCGTCTTCCGACTCCCCCGACCTTCTCAGGGACATCTCTTTCATCGTCAAGCCTGGCCAGCGCGTGGCCGTGGTCGGCCGGCTCGGCTCCGGGAAATCCCTGCTCATGGCCATGATCCCCAGGCTCGTGGACGTGAGCTCCGGCCGCGTTCTCGTGGGCGAGACCGGCATCCGCGACCTTCGCGTCCCGGAGTGGAGGTCCCTCATCGGCTACGTCCCCCAGGAGCCCGTCATCTTCTCCGGCACCCTGCGCGAGAACGTGTCCCTGGGCCGGCACGGGCTCTCCGCGGATGATATCCGCGCGGCTCTCGACGCGGCGCAGTTGTCCGCCGAGATCGCCTCCTTCCCGAAGGGGAGCGACACCGTGGTCGGGCCCAGGGGCCTGACCCTCTCGGGAGGCCAGAAGCAGCGGGTCGCGGTGGCTCGGGCCATCGCGGGGCGGCCGCCGGTCCTGCTCCTCGACGACTGCACCTCGGCCATGGACGCCGGCACCGAGGACCGGCTCTGGGAGGCGCTGAGGGTCTTCCTCCCCGGGTCCCTGCAGGTCTTCATCACCCACCGTCCCAAGACCGTGGCTTCCGCGGACCTCATCCTGACCCTCGACAACGGCGCCGTGGCCCAGGCCGGGACCCACGACGCGCTCATGCGGGCCGGCGGCCTCTACCGCGAGATCTACCAGCGCGGGAGGCTCGAAGACGAGCTTAAGAATGTACAATAGGCATATGAGCCACGCGGTGCGCCTGGCGGTCATCGACGGCCTGCCGGCCTGGCAGGTGCGCGTGGTCCAGCCCGACCGCTTCAAGGAGGTGCGCTGCACCCTCGAGCCCCGCCTCTTCAAGCTGCCGCAGGGCGCCCTCTTCGCGGTTCTCCTCCAGCTCTTCGACGTCCCGAACCAGCCCTACTTCATCCACCGCGTCCTCGACCTCTCCGACCCGGAGGTCGTCCGGCACCTCGACCTTTGCGCCAAGAGCGGCCGTCTCATCATCGCCTTCGACACCGTGGGCGAGGGGATCGGCTACAACCGCACGCTGCCTCTCAACGGCGGCAGGTGGGAGCTCCTGCTCAAGGATGGTCAGGCCTTCAACGGGACCGTGTCGGTCCGGGGCCAAGCCGCGCTCGAATCTTTCCTCGAGGTCTTCATGCCCTCCAGCCGCGAGCGCGGGGTCCGCGCCGGGTGGGACGCTGTCCAGGAGCGCCACCCGCTATGAGGTGGGGTCCCCTCCTGCAGGTCCTGGTCCTGGCCGGAGCAGCCCTGGCCGCGCCCCAGCTCTTCAACCCGGCCGGTCACGAAGACCTCCCCCTCGACAAGCTCGCGGCCTTGAGCGACCTCGCAAAGCCCAAGGACGGTTCCCCTTCGGCCCAGGGCGACGCCGCTTCCGCGCTCCTCAAGGCCCTCAAGCAGGACCGGCCCTCCACGGGCAGCCGCCTGCAGAGCGAGGTCCTGCGCATCGCCGAGAGCCTCAGGAAGTCCTATCTCGGGTTCCGGAACAAGGTCCTGGCTGCCATGATCGTCGTCGGGCTCTTCACCGTGGCCGTGCTGTTCCTCGGCCTGGTGCCGCTCGTGCGCTACATCGCCAAGTCCTACCTGACCTTCCTCTACGGGTTCTGCTGCCACTGGCTGATGTGGATGGCCCTGGCCATGTTCGCGTTCTACGCCGCGGCGCACCTCAACCCGTGGCCCATCATCCCCAAGGAGTTCTTCTACGCGCCGGCCGGCTGCCTGCTGTTGACCGGGATGTTCATCAGGATGCTCGACCCGAACTACCCGCTGTGGAACACCCTGCTCAAGGGCCTGGGCTCGACGATCCTGTCGTGCGCCGGCATCGCCGGTTGCGGCTTCTTTCGGTAGCCCCTTCTAGAAGAGCCCGACCGTCTGTTGGACCTTGTGCACGCACAGGAAGCCCTTGCCCGGGTGGTTGAGGTGGGCGGCTTCCGTGGCGGCCTTGACCACGCCCTGGGTCTTGTCCGGGGTGACCGCGGTGAAGATGACGACCTTCTCCGATTCGATGAGCTTGCCCAGCACGCCCAGGCGCTGGCGCACGCCCGTGCCGCGGCCGTAGAAATAGGTCACGCCCGTGGCCCCGGCCTTGAGGATGGCGTCGAGGACTTTCGACTCGTCCTTGTACTGGATGACGATGGTCACGAGGTCGAGGTTCTGGTCTTCAGCCATGGCATGGGCTCCTTAAGTATCCCCGCCAGGAATCGAACCTGGATCTCATGCTTAGAAGGCATGAGCTCTATCCATTGAGCTACGGGGACGTTAGGACGATTCTACAACACTTTTCGGGATAGCGTTCGTGGAATGTCTTGGGCTTTGCTGCTGAGGCGGATTCTATCTCTATGAGGGCTGCGCTTGCAGAGTCGTCCAGGGATTCCCCGCATCTGTCGCTTCTGAAAAAGGGTAACCTATTTCCCCCGACTGTTTTGTTACCTATGTCCCCAGTCGTTCAATTGTCCACCAAGCAAGCCCAGCCGCTTTGCTTCGCGGCAGAGAGCCTTATCCGTGCTCCAGAGCTTGGCCCCAGCAAGCCTTGCGGAGGCAATTAGATGTGCGTCGACAGAGCCAATCCCTGTGCCGAAAAGGCGCTCCCTTGCGATTAGATCGAGAACCTCCGAATGCTCGACCATCGGAGCCTCGGGAAGAGAATGCAGCAGTTCGAGAGTCTCCTTGCGGTGCGGGAGATTGCCGCAGGCCAGTTCCTCAATGACGAATGGGTGGATCAGGACAGCGCCCTCAATCAATAGTGTTACTAAGCCAGGCTCTGCCGCCCGCAGATGGTCGACCCAGACAGATGTATCGACAAGAATCATCGGCGTCTGCGGCCAGCGCGGAAATGAGGAGCCGCGCCCCCTAGTGCGATGAGCCGCTCACGGGCCTTCTTTTCAATCAGGGCCTCAAGACCGGCATGGACCAATGCGGTCTTCTCATGTAAGCCGGTCAGTTGGGCGGCACGTTTCAGCACGTCGTCCCGGATGATCAGTGTGGTTCTCATGCATATCATTATGCATCAAACATATGCCAATGTCAAGGGTAGCTGTCGGGCGATTGTTCGACGGCCTGTTCAGTGCGCCGACTTGGCGACTGGGCACTTGTGGCTGATGCCGATAAGCGCGTCGATGGAAAGGTCTTCGTCGATGCTGGGCCAGTGGATGCCATAGCCAGATGGAGAGAGGACGAAATGTGATTTGTGGTCCGCGGGTGCGTTGGCGAGTTTGGATGAGTGTCGGGAAATGTCGACATCATAGGCCCGCCCGTCAACCATTAGGTGCATCTTGTTGTCGGAGAATGAAATATCTTTAACTTCGTGGACTCTATCCATTCTTCTTCTCCTGCCATTTCTGCCATTCGCTTACGATGTCAATCTCATCGGAGATGTCGTGCGATGTGCCCCAGTTCTCGATAGCGCGCCAAGACAAAGAGCATATACTGGTTGAGTGAAATGCCTTCCTCGGAGGCCAGGCTCAAGTAATCCTGATGGAGTTCGCGTGGAAGTCGAAGCAGGATTTTGCCAGCAGGTTCCCGACTGGCAACTGGCTTTGGAACGCCCCATTTCTTGGATTGTGCGGTTTCAATCCAGAGGTCAATGGCCGAATCAAGTTCCTTTAGGGCTTGCGCGTCGGTTTTGCCAAACGCCGAGCATCCGGGTAGTTCGGGGGCCACGGCGATCCAGCCGCCGTCTTCCTTGCTATAGAACACCTTCCGCTCATAAAGGTCCTTCATTCTATTGGCCTCCCATGGTCAAATGATGGCGGTCAATGCAGTCAAGCAGTTGCCTGACCTGATAAGCTTTGGCCTTTCTGTGGTCATCCTGGAAATTCATGATCTGCCTGATTCCATCATGCGTGTATATCCGGTGAGAGCCCTTCTGGCGATGAAAGACAAAGCCAAAGGCTTCTGCAAGTCTGCAGAGTCCCGGGAATCTCAGCCCAGCGGGATTGTTCCGGGCTAGTCGGAGGAGTTTCTCGGGCCTCACGATGATATTATAGGTGATATCATATCTAGAATCAAGGCCCAGGGCTTCCCATTCTCTGGATTTGCCGTCTGGCTGAGCTGCGGGCGCTATTCAGCGGCCGCAGCGGGCTGACCCCTTTCTCCTCTATGCTTCTCTCAATGCGCCCGACTGGCCCGGCGTGAGTTCGCGCTGGAGTCTGTCGTTGTAGAGCTCACCGAGGCTCTCTCCAAGGTCGCGGCGTGGTCCTTTCGTCTGGGAATGGCGGTCCTCCACGGCCTTGACCTCGGCGGCCCGAGACATCAGGCGGGCTTGGTGGGAGCAGCCGGACAGCGTCAGAAGAAGCGGCAGGAGGAATCCAGCCGACGCTTTCATGGGGCCGGTGTCGGGTTCCGCTCAGAAGGCATGAGGAATGATACCATTCTGAGGGAATATGGCGGGACCGGTGACGGCTTAGGTAGTTTAACGGAATGAATTTTCAACAAACGTATCTTAAGATATGTCTGTGGACAAGTCCGGCCCCGCCTCCGCTTGGGTGACGAAAGCCCTCCTGGCCGCCTGCTTGCTCTCCATGGCCGCTTGCGGCGAACAGCCTTCAAGGTTCGTCGCGGCCGGGGGACAGGAGGCCAGGCTTGCGCGGTCGGCCAAGCACGGCAGCATCAAGAAGGTCCGCCGGATGATCGACGCCGGTATCGGCCCGGACGGCAAGGACGAGAGCGGCTGGACCCCCCTCATGTGGGCCGCGGCCAGGGAGAACAACGATGTCGTCGCGCTCCTGATGGCCCGGGGCGCCAACGCCGAGCTGAGGAACGACCAGGGCGAGACCGCGCTCATGCTGGCCGCGAAATGGACGCGCGTCCCCACGGTGAAGGCGCTCCTCCGCGGCGGCGCGCGCCTCGAGGCCAGGGACCGCTTGGGTTGGAACGCGCTCATGTGGGCGTCGCTCAAGGGCCGCAGCGATATCGTCCGGGTCCTGCTGGAGAGCGGCGCCAATCCGGAATCCACGGACAGGGAGGGCAACCGGCCGCTCATGCTGGCCGCGCGCGGAGGGCACGCCGAGGTGGTGAAATTGCTGCTCGACCGAGGGGCCGATGCCGGCAGGAAGACGCGCCTGGGGGAGGACTCGGTGAGCATGGCCGAGTCGAGGGGCTATAAGGAAATCGCCGCCCTCCTGCGCCGGCGCCAGGGCCGCTGACCGCGGCCGCCGGCCTCAGGCCTGGTTGGGCGGATACTGGTTCGGGATCGGGGCTGTGGTCTCCGTGGTCGTCCCGCTCTGGTACTGCGCGTCCCCGAATCCGAGGATGCAGTAGAAGATCGGTCCCAGGAAGGCCAGGCCCACGCCGAAGCCCGTGCCCTTGCCGAAGGCCTGGGCTACGCTGATGGACACCAAGATGTTGATGACGATGTTGACCAGCGGGATGAAGAACAGGAAGATCCACCACCACGGCTTGCCCGCGATGTCCATCAGCACGATGAGGTTGTAGACCGGGACGATGGAGGCCCAGCCGGGTTTCCCCGCCTTGCTGAAGGTCTTCCACAGGCCGGCGATGACGAGGAGAGCTGCGATGAGCCAGAAGAACATGCCGAAGATGCCGGGTGCCGCTGACGGATTCGCTTGGTCCATGAAGCCTCCGATGCCGAGTGATGTGCTTTCGGCTGATTATGGCATAAATTGTAGAATCTTGGGATATGAAGAACGAACGGGTCGTGGAGTTCCTCCGTGAGCTGGAGGCCGTGGCCTCTCCGAGCGGGCTGACCGGAGAGATCATCGCGCTTCTCGAGGGTAAGCTCTCGGCCAAGGGTTTGAAGACGAGGGTCACGAACAAGGGCGCGCTCGTGGTCTCCGCGCACCCCGAGCCCTACGCGGTCGTGGCCGGACACGTGGATACGCTCGGCGCCATGGTGAGCAGGATCGAGGGTGACGGCACCCTGCGCGTGGCCATGATCGGCGGCTGGCCCATCCCCTCCTTCGAAGGCGAGTATGTGTCGGTCAGGACCGCTTCGGGCAGGGCCTTCCGCGGCACTTTCCTTTTCGACAACCCGGCCGCGCACGTCAACAAGGAGGTGGGCAAGACCGAGCGCACCCTCGACAACACGCATGTCCGGCTCGACGCTGAGACGACCAGCTCCAAGGAGACGGCTGGGCTCAAGGTCGCCATCGGCGACTATGTCTGCTTCGACCCGCGCTTCGAGGTCACGGACACGGGATTCATCAAGTCTCGCTTCCTCGACGACAAGGCGGGAACGGCCGCCATGCTCGAGGTCATCGAGCGCCTGGGCCCGGGCTTGAAGGCCCTGCCCATCGCCTTCTTCTTCTCGAACTACGAGGAGGTGGGGCACGGAGCCCCCGCGGGCTTCCCCCCCACGGCCAAGGAGATGCTGGTCGTGGACATGGGGGTCATCGGCAAGACCGTGGCCGGCAGGGAGACGAGCGTATCTATCTGCGCCAAGGACTCCAGCGGCCCCCAGGATTACGAGCTGCGCTGCCGGCTCGCGGCCCTGGCGAAGAAAGGTCGGATCCCGTTCGCGGTGGATGTCTTCCCCTTCTACAGCTCGGACGCGGCCATGGCTCTTCAGGCGGGCTTGGACCTCCGGGCCGGCATCATCGGCCCAGGGGTCTCGGCCTCGCACGGGGTGGAGCGCACGCACCTCAAGGGCTTGAAGGCCACCGCGGACCTCCTCGAAGCCTACTGCCGGGACATCGGGAACAGGACCGCTCCCCGGAAGGCCCGGCAAGGATAGCGGGGCTGTTTCCTCGGGCGATGACACACCCGGAGTTCGTGGAGGTGCCCTTCGCGGTGCCTTCGGGTACAGGGCGCCTCCGGCTGGATGTGTTCCTCGCAGGCCGCCTGCGCGGCTACTCCCGGTCCAAGGTCCAGTCCATGATCGCCTCCGGCCGCGTGCGGCTTCGCGGCCTCGCGTCCAAGCCCGCCATGAAGGTCTCGAAAGGCGACACGGTGGTCATACGCTTCCCCTGGCGGCCGGACCCTCCCTCCGAGCACAGCCGCCTTGAGGTCCTGCACGAAGACGATGATGTCCTGGCGGTCAACAAGCCGGGAGACATCCTCAGCCACCCCACGGACAAGACGGTCAAGGCGAGCGCGACCTGGATCCTTTCCAGGCAGGTGCCGGGCTTCAAGCCCTACCTCGTGCACCGCCTCGACCGCGAGACGAGCGGCATCCTCCTCTTCGGCCGAAACCCGCGCTCGGCGCGCATCCTCTCGGAGCAGTTCGAGTCCAGGGAGGTCCGCAAGGAGTACTGGGCCGTGGTCCGGGGAAGGTTCCTCTCGCGGCGCAGGACCGTGGACCGGTCCGTGGGCGCGGGCGGCCATGAGATCCGCGTGCGGCAGGCGGTCTCGGATAGCGGCCAGCCGGCCCGGACGGTCTTCGCGTCTTTGTCGGCGGGCAAGGAGGCTTCGCTGGTGAGCGCTCTTCCCCGCACGGGCCGTCTGCACCAGATCCGGGTGCACCTGGCCTGGCTCGGCTACCCCGTGGTCGGAGACAAGCTCTACACGGGCGAAGGGGAGTCCTACGTCCGGGCCTGGAAGGGGGATCTCTCGGACGAAGACCTGGCCCTGCTCGGCGCGGGCCGGCAGATGCTGCACGCCCGATTTCTGGAGATCCGGCATCCTTCCACGAAGGAACTCCTGCGCTTGGAGGCTCCCCTGCCCGATGATTTCAAGGCCTGTCTGGAATCCTACGGCCTGAAAACGCCGAAGTCGGGACTCGTCTCCCGATGAGAGTCCTCCCCCTGCTCGCGGCCTTTCTTCTCTCCGCCTGCTCGCCCGTGTACGTCGTCAAGTCCGCCTCGGGGCATCTCGGCTTCCTGTCCCGCGCTCGGCGCGTGGACAAGCTCCTGAAGGATCCCGAGATCGACCCGAAGACCAGGGAGAAGCTCGAGCTCGTGGCAGCGGTCCGCGGATTCTCCTTCAAGGAGATGGGGCTCAAGCCCAACAAGGACTACTCCAGAGTCTCGCGGATCAAGGGCCCTTATGTGACCTACACGGTTATGGCTTCGGACAAGACCGCTTTCCGGAGCCACGAATGGTGGTTCCCGTTCGTCGGCCGCGTGCCCTACAAGGGCCACTTCTCGATGAAAGACGCGGCCGCCGAGGCCGGCCGTCTTGAGCGCAAGGGGCTCGACGTCTTCGTCGGGGGCGTCTCCGCGTACAACACCCCTCTGCCCTTCGCGGACCCGCTGGCCCACACCCAGCTCGAGCTTCCCCCCGGCCAGTTGGCCGAGCTCATCATCCACGAGCTCGCTCACGGCACCGTGTTCTTCAAGGGCCACATCGGCTTCGACGAGGCCCTGGCTTCCTTCGTGGGCGAGGCCGGAGCCGTGGATTTCCTCGACAGACGATTCGGGCCGGATTCCGCCGAGCTCGCGGCCTTCCGGGAGTCCATGGCAAGGGAGCAGCGCCATGCCTCGGAGATGGAGAGGCTTTACTTCGAACTCGACGGCCTCTACAAGGCCGGCCTGCCGAGGGACGAGGCCCTTTCCAAGCGCGCTCCCATCCTCGCCTCAGGCCGGGAGAAGCTCAAAGCGGCCCTGGGGTATGACCCCGGCGAGCTCAACAACGCTTCCATCATGGCCCACCGCATCTACCGCCGCGACCTGCACCTGTTCCGCGAGGCTCATGAACGGCTCGGCCGCGAGTGGAAGGCGACGATCGGGTTCTTCCGGTCTCTCGACCGGCGCGGGCCAGGCTCGGACCTCGAGGCCCGGCTGGAGAAGCTGCGGGCCGTGCCCTAGGCCAGGGGCCGCGCCGTGATCAGGGAAGCTGGTACTTGACGCGGCGCTGCGCCCCGGTCGTCACGCCGCCGGGGGCGATGGCCGTGACGTCGATGCGGTTCTCTCCGGGCGTGAGCGGGACCAGGGCCGAGAAGCCTCCGCCCTCGTCCACGCGCGCGCGCCTGCCGTTGACCATGACCGACGAGCCCGGCAGGGCCTGGCCGCTGACCCGGTAGGATCCATCGGCCACGACCTCTCCGTCGCTTCCGGGCTGGGTGATGCGGACTCCGGCCGTGGCGACGGCGGTGATGCCGCCCGCGCCGAGCATGTAGGGTTTGGCCGGCCGCGCAGATCCCCGGGCGCCGAGCAGGTCGATGGGGAACATCTTGACCCAGTAGCGGCCAGGCGGCAGCTTGATGTCCACGGGCCTGACCTTGCTCTCGACCTCGAAGGTCTTCTCCCACTGGACCTTGTCGAAATCCTGCGTGTTGGAGAACTGCAGATGGTAGCCCAAGAGCGGCATCATGACGCGCATGTTGTTGACGTCCACGTAGATATCCTCGATGGAGGCCGCGGGAGCGTTGGCCCCGGGCGCGGGCGCCCGGCCGATGTCCGCGGGGCCCCTGACCCCGGCCTTGTTGCGGACCAGCTTGAAGTCTCCGGTGAACTCCGCTCCGCGCACCTCGAAATCAGGCAGGTCGGGGACGGTGAACGGGACCGAGGGCGCGGCTCCGAGCCTGACCTCGGTGCCCATGCCCGCGTCCACGTTGACGCTCTTGCCCTGGCTCTTGACCGTGGCCTGGCCGCGGTAGACCTGGACCCTGGTGCTGAGGTCGGCCCTGACCTGAGCGGAATACGAGGTGTCCAAGGTGCGCGGGGTGATCTCGGCCGAGACCGTCACCACCTTGGCCCTGCCGACGAACACCCCCCCGCTCTTGAGGAAGACGTCGTAGTCCTTCTTCGCGGGCCTGATGATGGCCATCGAGTTGGGATCCACCTGCAGGATGCCCTGGTCGATGAAGTTCACCCGTGCCTGGGAATCCTCCAGGGTCCGGACCGCGTCGTCTTTGAAGAGCTCCATGTTCAAGGCCGCTGTCTTCCATTCAGCGGTCTCCTTCCTGCGGAAGAACACGTTGTTCCTCTTCTGCACGACCTTGGCCGCTCGCAGGTCCTCCTTGATGAGGATCGTCGGGACCTTCAGCGTCATGCCCGGCAAGGCCACGGTCGGATCCTTGGAAGGGAGCCGGTTGTGCTTGAGGATCTCGTCCCACTTCTTCGGGTCCTTCAGATAATCGTTGGCGATGCTCCAGAGAGTCTGGCCGGGCTTGACCGTGACGTTTTGGAAATCGATCTCTTCCGCCGCAAAGGCTCGGTCCCGGACTTCCAGGAATGGCTGGGCTGCGGTAAAAAGGAGGGCCGCGACGAGGGCAACAGAAATGCCGCGGAGGGGATCCCCGGAAAACATCGGGAAACCATACAAAATACTGCTCATGGCTAGAAATACCACTGCGTCTGCAGGTAGCCCAGGTTGGCGCGCCTGCCGAACTCGGTGTGGCGGGTCCCGCTCAACCTTTGGATGCCTGCTGTGAGGAAAAGGTTCCTTCCCGCGTCCCAGGTCAAAGACGTCGCGGCGTGCGAGCTCGCGTCGTCGAGGTTGACGATGAGGGTCATGTCGAGCTTGACGAGCGGGTGGAGGTCCTTCGTGAAGCCGAGGCTGGCGTAGTCCTTGGCCAGGGTCAGGCCGCGTCCGGAGAGGACCCTGAGGGTGTCGTACCTGGTGGAGTGGACTGTTCCGCTCCCGTCATGGAAGTATTCCAGCATGAGAGAGAGGTCCTTGAGTCCAGGGAACCGGGCGTCCGAGCCGAACGAGTAGTCCCAGCCCACGCAGAGCTTCCAGTAGGGCCGTCCCATGCCCGGGTCTGAATAGGCCCATTCCCCCCTCACCGTGCCGTCCCAGAGGCTGCCCGCAGCGTCGCCTCCGAGGATCCAGCTGCCGGGGGAGGGCGCGGGCGAGGCCGGAGGCCGGGACGCGGTCTTGCCGCCCATGAGGGCCAGGTCGAAGGAGCGCAGGTTCGTCCGCACGCGGCCCAGGAGGCTGTGCCCGGTCCACCGGTCCTCAGGCGCCCACGCGAGTTCCGCTTGGGAGAGGTCGCCGAGGGAGCGGCGCAGGTACAGGGCGTCCGTGCCGGGACGTTCGTCTTTTTCCGCGGAGAAGGGACTGTGGGGGTTGAGGATGTCCGTGGGGCTGAAGAACTTGCCGGTCCCCCAGGTCACGCGCTGGCGGCCCAGCCGGACCAAGGTGTCCTCGGTCTCCACCGCCGCCCACCAGCGGTGGAGGCGCTGGCGCCAGACCACGGTGTCCGCGGTGCTGATGGCCAGGTCCGTGTCGAGGAATCGCGGGGGCTCGGCCAGGCCGAAGAGGCGGTATTCCCTGGTGCGCAGGTAGCTGCCCGCGATCTGTTCATGGTCATACTCCGCGTGCGCCTTCAGGGCGGACCAGGCAGCGTCGAGGCTCAGGCGCTCCCTGGCCACGTTGAGGAAGAAAGGCCTCCGGTCGATGGAGGAGGCCGAGTACTGCCAGAGGTTCTTGAGATATCCTGACGCGGACCATGAGGGACCCGCCTCCGAGGGCCTGGCCTCCTGAGGCCAGGCCGGGGCCGCCCATGTCAGAAGGAGCAGCGCCAGGGTGGCCGTGCCGGTCACTAAGCTATCTCCGGCGCAAGGCCGTCCAGGCCAGCAGCAGCAGGGTGGCCGCGGTCGCGGCAAGGCCGACCCAGAAAGACGATGGGTCGTAGTCGAAGATGACCTCATGGCTGCCGGCTGGGACCTCCACGGACATGAAGGTGTCCTGCCATTTTCCCAGGGGCGCTTTCTTTCCGTCGATGGCAGCGGTCCAGCCCGGATGGTGCGTCTCGGAGAAGACCAGGTCCGCCGGTCGGGACAGGGTCGCGTGCGCGGTGGCATGGCCAGGCTTGCAGCCGAGAACAGAGACTTTCCCGAGGCTCGGGTCCGGGAGGAAGAGTCTCTGGCGGGGAGTCGGGTTGGCGGTCACCCGGATGCTGTCGCGAGAGACTTTGCCCTCCCCCTCTTCGATGCCGATGATGAGGCCGATGCCGGCCCAGTCAGCCAGTTCTTGCGGCGCGCTGGCTTCGGCCAGGCGCCGGCTGTAGCGCTGGGCCGCGGCCAGGCGCAAGGTCTGCAGGTTGCTCGCTTCCTCGATGCCGAAGGCCATCCCGTAGGAGGGAGCGAGGAAATCCCGCATGAGGAGGTAGTCCTCCTCGGTCTCCAGCATGCCCTGGCTCCAGCGCTGGAGGAGAGGTTCTGTGTGCATGATCCGCGTCCCGGGCGCCAAAGCCATGGCCCGGCTGGCGAGAGCCGGCGCCTCGGTGAGGAACTCCGGCCTTGCCCAGGCGGATTTCGGCGCTTGGGCGAAGACCAGCAGGTCCACGCAGAGGACCGCGACGCAGGCCCAAGCCCATGAGGGCCGCCTGATGCGGCTGGCGCCGGCCGCGGCCAGAAGGGTCAGGCACGCCGACGCCGGAAGGAGCCAGTTGTTGGGGAAGCGGAAGAAATGCAGGAACACCAGGTGCCGGTAGCCGGGCAGGTGGGACCCAAGGCTGAGGAGCAGGCAGGCGGAGGCCATGACTGCCAGCAGACGCTCCCGGCCGCCTCCCTTCCAGGCGCCCCAGGCGGCAAGGCCGATGCCCGCGAGTCCGAAGTAGAAGCACACCATGGCGGGGTCGCCTGTCATCGAGGGACTGAGCTGGTACCACTGGGGGAGCAGGAGGCTCTTGAGCAGTTGGGGAACGGGGATGGAGAACTGGGCCGCAAAGGAAGGGTCGAGCCTGACCCCGCGGCTCGAGCGGGTGAGGAACTCGACGAAGGGCAGGAGTTGGATTGCGCAGAGCCCCAGGCTGATGGCCCCTGCCCGGGCCAGGAGCATGAGGCCCTGGCGTCCCTTGAGCAGGGCAAGGCCCAGGCTCAGCAGCACGGTCAGGACGCAGAAGGACGGATAGCCCGCGAGCCACTGCAGGGCGAAGGCCGCGGCCAGGGCCGGAGCCGAGCCGGTCTCCTGGAAGTAGAGGACCGCAGGGACCCAGGCGGCAGCGGCAAAGCAGTGCGGGAACACGACCCGGACCATGATGTAGGCGTTGAAGCAGCCGGCCAGGGAGGCCGCGACTTCAGCGGGCCTGATGAGGAAGGACTTCCCGGGGACCTGGAGCCCTGGCTCCACGTACCACCGCCTGGCCAGGGCGGCCCAGAAGACCGCAGCGATGAGGGTGTGGACCACGACCCAGCTTCGCGTGAAGCTCGCGTAGTCGGGCAGGGCTGAGAGGAGCCACTGGACGGGATAGAGCGCCATGGTGATGGGGTCCCCGAGGTAAGGGGTGCCCATGTTCCGCAGGGGGTTCCAGAGCGGCAGATACCCGTCGAGCCACAGGCCGCGGGCCAGGCGCCAGTTCGGGAAGGTCACGCACAGGACGTTCCCGTCCACCGGCACGAGTCCGTCGATGAGGAGGCGCCGCCAAGCCAGGACCATGGCCGCGACCGCGGACAGGGCCAGGGCCAAGGCCGGCACGGGATGCGGTCCGACCTTCTTCACGGCATCAGCTTCCCGTCGCGCATGTGCACCGTCCGTCTGGCCCGGGAGAGGACCGCGGAGTCATGGCTCGAGAAGAGGAAGGTCACCCCGCGCTCGCGGTTGAGCGCCTCCATCAGGTCGAGCAGGGAGGCCGCGGTCTTCGAGTCGAGGTTCGCGGTCGGCTCGTCGGCCAGGACCACCATGGGCCGGTGCACGATGGACCGGGCGACCGCCACCCGCTGCTGCTGGCCGCCGGAGAGGTGGTCGGGCCGGCGCGAGGCGAACTGCTCGAGGCCCACCCAGGCGAGGGTTTCCAGGGCCCGGCTGCGGCGCTCGCCTTTGGGCGCTCCCTGAAGGACCAGCGGGTACTCCACGTTCTCCACCGCGGTCAGGACCGGGATGAGGTTGTAGGCCTGGAACACGAAGCCCAGGGAGCGGAGCCGGAAATTCGCGGCCTCCTCCCGGGAGAGGTGGGAGACGCGCCGGCCCTCGTAGCGGACCTCGCCGTGCGTCGGCCGGTCGAGCGTGCCGATGATGTTGAGCAGGGTGGTCTTGCCCGAGCCGGAGGGTCCGGCGATGGCCGAGAACTCCCCCGCGTGGAACTCGAGGCTCAGGCTGTTGACGGCCGCGACCTTGGAGTTCCCGTCGTAGACCTTGGAGACCCCGCGGACCTCGATGAGGGGTTCAGACATGCCTCAGGGCCTCCGCGGGCCGCAGTCTTCCCGCGCGCAGGGCGGGCGCCAGCGCTGCCAGGAAGCTCACGGCCATCACGCACAGACCAGCGCCGAGGTGGCTGGCCCACGCGGGCCGCAGGAAGACCACGGACGGGAACGGCATGAAGTAGGATATCGCGTCGCCCAGGGGCAGGGCCAGGCCCCAGCGGCCGTAGTAGGCGATGATGGCCGAGCCCACGCCGAGCCCGAGGGCCGAGCCGATGAACCCGAGGCAGGCCGCCTCGATGAGCACGAGCTTCATCACCCAGGCGGGCCTGGCTCCGACCGCCATGAGGACCCCGAACTCGCGCACGCGCTCGAAGAGGCTCATGAGCAGGGTGTTGAGGATGCCCAGGGCCACGATGAGGAAGACCACGGCCAGGACCACGGTGAGCAGGCCGTCCTGGTAGCGCTGGATGCCCACGATCTCGTGGTCGATGTCCTTCCAGCTCAGGACCTGGAGGTCGCGCTCCGCGCCGAGGTTCTCCGCGAGCTCGCGCTTGACCCGGTCGGCCTCCCGGACGTCGCGCAGCTTGGCCACGATGTGGTTCACCTTGCCCTCCACGGCGAGGAGCTCCTGGGCCGCGGCCAGGGGGATGTAGACGAGCTGGCTGTCGAAGGCCGTGGAGCCCGTGCGGTAGAGCCCCACGAGCTTGAAGGCCCCGGCGCCCATGCTGCCGTCCGAGGCCTGGGCCATGACGACCGCCTTTTCCCCGACGCGCAGGTCGAGGCGCTGGGCGAGCTTCTCCCCCATCACGATGCCGCGCGCCCCCTCCGTGGAAGGAGAACGGCCGCGCTCCGAGGACCTGCCGCCCTTGCGGCAGGCCCCCTCTTCGAAGTAGGAGCCGCGGGTGATGTGGCCGGCCATGGTGGTGATCCGGCGCTCCTTGTCGGGCTCGACCGCGCAGACCAGCGCGCCCACCGAGCCCACCGGCGTGGAGACCAGGCCTGTGACGTGGATGCGCTTGCCGTAGGCCGCGATCCCCGGGTGGCCCCGGAGCGCGGCCTCGACCCGCTCCGGGCGTTCGAGGTAGCGGTCCGGGAACTTGTAGTCCTTGATGCTGCGGTGCTGGACCTGGAGGTGGCCGGTGATGCTGCCCGTGGCCTTCTCCACGAGCTGGGCCTGCAGGGTCTTGATGAGGCTCTGGCCGAACATGATGGCGGCCAGGCCGAAGCCCAGGGAGCTCACCGTGATGAGGCTGCGCCTGCGGTTGCGCCAGACGTTGCGCCAGGCCAGTCTTAACATGTCACAGGCGTTTCCGTTGGAGTTCTTTCAGACTGAAGAATGAATCTTTGAGCTCCAGGTCGAACTCCAGCTTCTTGTAGAGCAGGACCGTGCGCTGGCCGGGCTTGCGCGCCGGGCGGCATTCGAGCCGCAGGGGCACGAGCCGGTCCTGGGTCCTGGAGACCTCGGAGAGGGTGATCGTGCGGATGAGCTCTCCGCGTTCGCTGTAGTCCTCCTCGCGCACGGGCACGACCTCGCCGGCTCCGTAGACCGCGGCCGTGAACAGGACCTTGCCCCACACCACCGGCGCCGAAGGCTTGGGGATGCCTTCGATGAGGTAGACCACGCGGCTGGCTTCGGCCAGGCCCAGGCGCGCGGCCTCCGCCGCCGGGAGGGTCTCTTTTTCCCGCCGGATGAGCCGGTGCTCGTAGTCCTTGACGATGGAGTCGGCCTTCACGATGTCCTCGTAGGTGAAATCCGAGCCCTGCCAGGACGAGTGCATCATGTTGGAGGGGATCTTGACCACCCGTTCTGCGCGGGGCATCCACAGCCACATCTCATTGTCCCGCCGCAGGGTCGCGTCCCCCTTCTCCTTCGGGGGGGCGTGGACCACGATGAGGGCCCTCTTGCGGTCCCGGTTCCAGCCCTCGATCTCGAGGGTCCGCTCCCAAGAGGGGGTCGTGATCGTCATGGAGACCCGGCCGCGGCTCGATTCCCCCCGCAGGGCCTTGTTCGCGCGGTCCACGATCTCGCTCAGCGGCAGGTCGGCCGGGACCTGCGGCGTCGTCGCCGCAAGGGAAACGGACGCGAAAGCCAGCAGGAGCACCGGGGCGGCTCTCATGGAGGAACATTATGCTATATTGCCCCCCATGGCGGCGCGTACCGGGCGGCGGAGGCTCTGGTGGCTGGCAGGGGCGGCCGCATGTCTGCTCGTCGCCCTGGGCGCGTGCGCCGCGCTCCCCTTCTTCATCGGCTGGTGGATGGACTCCTCTGACGAGCCCAAGCGCTCGGACCTCCTGATGGTCCTCTGCGGCCAGGAGTACTCCCGCGCGGTCTATGCCGCTGAGCTCTATCGGAAGGGATACGCTCCCGAGGTCTGGCTGGCGAGGGTCGAGGTGCGCCCTCCCGTCAGGCTGGCCAACAGCCTGGGCGTGAAGGTCCTCAACGAGGACGAGGTCTTCGAGGCCATCCTGCTCCGTCAGGGCGTGCCCCGCCGCGATCTCAAGCGCTACGGCCTCGGCGTGGTCAGCACCATGGGCGAGGCCAGGGCCTTCCGGGAGGAGGCCGCGCCTGACGGCAAGAGCGTGCTCGCCGTGACCTCCCGCTACCACGCCCGGCGCGCGAGGCTCGTCCTGCGCCGGACCCTTCCGCGCTCCGAGGTGCTGGTGGCCGCGGATCCGGCTGACCCCGGCACCCGGCGCTGGTGGACCGGGCGGGACATGGCCAAGAACGGCCTGCTCGAGTCCGCCAAGGCCGTTTATTACCTTCTGGGCGGGGAATTCACCGCCAAGGACGCTTCTTCTCCATAAGTATCATTAGTGACGGTCGTCATGTTCTTGATATGACGGATGTCTGATTCCCCTTGCGTTCTCCGTCGGGATATCGTAGAATCTGTCCATGCACAGAAGGAAGACTGCCGTACTCAAGACTGAAACGAAGCTCGTGCCTTCCACTCCGAAGGCCGCGGCGTCGGTCACGATCGACTATCCGCGTCCCAACGAGAAGGTCAACCCGGGGCACTACGCCATCCGCGTCACTGCGACGGAAGGGACTCCCAGCGTCATGGTCTCCATCGACGGCGGGGGATTCTCCTCCTGCCGTTTTGACGGCGGCTACTGGTATTTCGATTACCAGGCGTCCGAAGGCCGGCACTCCGTCGTGGCCAGGACGTCCGATGGCTCCGCGGAGACGCGAGCTCGCCGTTTCGAAGTCTTGAACGGCAACCACCACTAAGGCAGCCGGCCCGCATCGGTCTAGCCTTCGCACCTGTCCGTTCCTCGATGGAAGGGGGTGTCGGGCTTTTCTCCTCGGACCGCGCTCCGGAACCCGCCGCGGTCCCGGACATGGTATCATACCCGTCATGAGGCCCCTCCTCGCTTTGCTTGCAGCCCTGGCCATCGCGGCGCCTGCCCTCTCCGCGGAAGGAGACCAGCCGCGCTCCGAGGACCTGCCGCCCTTGCGGCAGGCCCCCCCCGCGGAAGGAGCGCGGGCTTTGCGGCGGGACGCCCTGACCGGTACGACCACGGCGCAGTACCTGCTGGGCGTGAAGCTCCGCGGCAAAGGCGGCAAGTCCAAGTCCAAGACCGCCGAGGCAGCGGGGTGGCTCCGCAAGGCCGCGGCCAGCGGCCTCCCTGAAGCCCAGAACAGCCTCGGCGTCATGTACCTCAACGGAGAAGGCGTCCCGGTGGACCTTGCCGAGGCGCACGTGTGGCTGAGGAAGGCCGCGGCCCAGGGTTTTGCCAAGGCGCAGTTCAACCTCGGGGCCATGTACATGGAGGGCCTGGGCGTGTCCCGGGACGAGGCGGCTGCCCGGGACCTTTTCTCCAAGGCCGCGGCCTCGGGCGATGCGGACTCGCAGTTCAACCTCGGGGTCATGCACCGCGCGGGATTGGGCGTCCCCGGGGACGCGCAAGCTGCCCGGTCCTGGTTCGAGAAGGCCGCGGCCCAGGGCCTGCCTCTCGCCCAGACGGCGCTCGCCGAGATGTGCCTGCGCGGGGAGGGCGGCCCCCAGGAACCGGGCCGGGCCGAGGCCCTGCTCAAGGCCGCGGCGGTCAAGGGGCATGCCCGGGCCCAGTACGGACTCGGCCTGGTGAAGTACTTCGGCAGCTCCTCCAAGGCTGTTCAGAAGGAGGCGGTCTCCTGGTTCGAGAAGGCCGCGGTCGGGGGCGTAGCCGAGGCCATGACCGCGGTGGGGCTGGCCTTCTATGAAGGAGCGGCGGTCAAGCGCGACCTCAAGGCCGCCCGCAAGTGGTTCCGTACCGCGGCGGACCATGGCCAGGTCCAGGCGCTCTACAATCTCGCCACCATGTACCGCGATGCTGAAGGCGTCAAGGAAGACCTTGCCATGGCGTTCCGGCTCTACCGGGAGGCGGGCCTGGCCGGCGACCCGGATTCCCAATATCAGCTCGGGCTCATGCATTTCGACGGCAAGGGGGTCATGAAGGACCGGGTGGAGGCCTATGTGTGGGTCTCCATGGCCGCCGGGCAGGGTCATTCCTCGGCCAGGATGCTGGCCTCGGACATTGTTTCCGAGATCGGCCCTTCCGGCGTTGCCGAGGCGCGGGATAGGGCGGCGGCCCTGCTCAAAAAGAGATAAAATCAGGTCAGTCATGGAGAAGCCTTCGGAGCGTTTCGTCTGCATCCACGGCCATTTCTACCAGCCCCCCCGGGAGAACCCCTGGCTCAACGTCATCGAGCGCGAGCCCTCGGCCCACCCTGACCACGACTGGAACGCCCGCATCGCGCGGGAGTGCTACATCCCCAACGGCGCGGCCCGCGTGGTCAACGACCGCGGCGGGATACTCGACATCGTCAATAATTACGCCTATCTGAGCTTCGATTTCGGCCCCACCCTTCTGACCTGGTTCGAGCGCGAGCACCCGGCGGAGTACCGCCGGATCCTCGAGGCGGACCGGGAGAGCTGCCGCAGGCTCGACGGCCACGGCAACGCCATCGCCCACGCCTATAACCACATGATCCTTCCCCTGGCCAACGAGCGGGACCTCCACACCCAGATCCGCTGGGGGCTGGCGGACTTCAAGCACCGCTTCGGCCGCGCTCCCGAGGCCATGTGGCTGCCGGAGGCCGCGGTCAACGACACGGTGCTGCGCGCCCTCATCGACCACGGGATGTCCTTCGTCATCCTCTCCCCCCACCAGGCCCAGCGCGTCCGGTCCATCGGCAAGAAGGAGTGGAAAGAGGTGGACACGGGCTCGGTCGACCCCCGGGCGCCCTACCGCTGGTTCGACCGCGTCGGACCCGGCGTGGGGCACGGGAGCCGCTTCATCGACGTCTTCTTCTACGACGGCGGCTTGGCGCACGCGCTCAGCTTCGAGCGCCTGCTGACCCACAGCGGCGGGGCCGCTGACCGCCTGTCCGCGGCGTTCGGCGCGTCCAAGGGGGCGCACCTGGTCAACGCGGCCACGGATGGCGAGACCTTCGGCCACCACCACCATCTCGCCGAGATGGGGCTGGCGCACCTCTTCACGGCCGCGCTTCCCGGCAAGGGACTGGGCGCGGTCAATTACGGGTGGTACCTCTCCCGCCACCAGCCGGCCTGGGAGGTGGAGCTCAAGGCCGGCGACCAGGAGATGGGCACCTCCTGGAGCTGCAGCCACGGCTTGGGCCGCTGGATGGAGGATTGCGGGTGCGGCGCGGCCAAGGGCCACGGCCGCTGGCGCAAGCCCATGCGCGACGCCCTGGATTTCCTCCGGGACGCGCTCACCGCCCTGTTCATCGAGCACGGGAGCAAGGTCCTCGAGGACGTGTGGCTGGCCCGCGACGACTACGTCTCGGTCATGCTCGACCGCGGCCCGGAGAGCGTCGCGCGGTTCATGAAGACCCACCTCAAGGTCGAGCCCACCGCCGCGGTCCAGGACATGGTCCTGCGCCTCATGGAGATGCAGAAGGACTGCCTTTTCATGTACACGAGCTGCGGCTGGTTCTTCTCGGACATCTCGGGCATCGAGGCCGTGCAGAACCTGCGCTACGCGGCGCGCGCCCTCGAGCTGGCGGGCAGGGTCACGGGCGCGGACGTCCGGGGCCTGGAGGCGGACTTCCTCCAGCGCCTGCGCCTGGCGCCTACGAGCAGCCCCGACTGCGGCCCGGACGGGGCGGCCGTCTACCGGAAGCTGGTGAAGACGTCGGTCGTGACCCACGACCACCTCACCGCGCGCTACGCCCTCTCCCGCCTCTTCGACGAAACGCGCCAGCGCCGGAACTATCACTATAAGGTCCGCGAGGGCGGTTCCGTGCGGCATGAGACCGCCGGGATGCGCTTCCTCGCGGGCAAGGTCGCGTTCGAGAGCGGCATCACCCACAAGGCCTGGGAGCGGGCGTTCCTCGCGGTCGCCCTCCCCGACCAGACCGTGCGCGCCTATGTCAGCGGCGAGGACGTCCCGGAGTCCGATTATCAGGCGATGCTCGAGAAGCTGCCCGCGGTGAGCGGCAACGAGATCCTCGAGGGGCTCGCCTCCCTGCGCTCCCCGCTCTTCACCGGACGCCCCTTCTCGCTCGAGGACCTCCTTCCGGACGAGCGGGCCCATCTGCTGTCCCTCATCCTCGAGCGCAAGCTCTCCGAGCTGCGCGAGAAGCACGAGGCGGTCATCGAAGAGTACCTGCCCTTGGCTGAGCGCTACGTGGGGCTGGGGCTCCCCGTGCCCACCGTGATCAAGGCGGAGCTCGAGCTCGCCCTCAGCCAGTGGGTCGGCAGGCGCGTACGGGCGCTCCTCGTGCCCGGCGCGGCCGAGGACCTCTTTGACGGCCGCTTGCGCGGCCTCGACGACCTCGAGGCCATGGGGCGCCGCGCGGGCAAGGCCGGGCTCCAGGCGGCCTGCCGCGAGACCGAGGCCGACTGGGCGGTCCTGGTCTGCCGGGCGGTCGACGGGCTGGAGCAGCGCTTCGAGACCGAGGAGCTTTCGGCGTTCTGCCGCCTCGTCCGGGTGGGCGTCACGTCCGGATTCAACGATTGGCGCCTGCCCGCTGCCACCCGATTCTACGGTCTGCTGCAAAGGAAGGATTTTGGAACCGGACTCGGAGTCGAGCCGGAGGCCCTGCTGGAGGCGGCGAAACTCCTCGACATCGACGCCGCGACCCTGCGCGAGCGGCTGGCCGCAGGGCCTGCGGCGGAAGGGATTCCCCTGGAGGACACGATATGATGAAGCGATTCCTTTCGGATTTCGACCTGCACCTCTTCGGCGAGGGGACCCACCTCGAGGTCTACGAGCGGCTCGGCAGCCATCTCGTGAACGTGGGCGGCAAGGCCGGCGTGAACTTCGCGGTGTGGGCGCCCAACGCGGAGGCCGTCTCAGTGGTGGGCGACTTCAACGGGTGGAAGCAGAAGAGCCACCCCATGGCCGGTCTCGGGAGCTCCGGCATCTGGGACCTCTTCATCCCGGGCGTGGAACGGGGAGCGAACTACAAGTACTGTATCCGCTCCAAGACGGGCGAGACCTTCGAGAAAGCCGACCCCTACGGCTTCTATTTCGAGGTGCCCCCGAAATCCGCGGCCAAGGTTTGGGACCTGGGCGGCCACGCCTGGGGAGACGGCGAATGGATGGAAAAGCGCGCGAAGACCAACCCTCTCGACGGACCCATCAATGTCTACGAATGCCACATCGGGTCCTGGCGCCGCGTCCCTGAGGAGGGCAACCGCCACCTCACCTACCGGGAGCTCGCCCACGCCCTGCCGGAGTACCTCAAGTCCATGGGGTACACCCACGTGGAGCTGACCCCGGTGATGGAGCACCCGTTCGGGGGTTCCTGGGGCTACCAGACCCTCGGCTACTTCGCGCCCACGAGCAGGCACGGCACGCCGCAGGACTTCATGTACTTCGTGGACCGCTGCCACCAGGCGGGCTTGGGCGTGCTGCTGGACTGGGTGCCCTCCCACTTCGCGACCGACGGGCACGGCCTCGGCCGGTTCGACGGCACCTGCCTCTACGAGCACGCCGACCCCCGTAAGGGCTTCCATCCGGACTGGGGCAGCTACATCTTCAACTACGGCAGGCACGAGGTCAGCAACTTCCTGCTCTCGAGCGCGCTGTTCTGGATCAAGACCTACCACTGCGACGGCATCAGGGTCGACGCCGTGGCGTCCATGCTCTATCTCGATTACTCCCGCAAGGAGGGCGAGTGGATCCCGAACATCTACGGCGGCCGGGAGAACCTCGAGGCGGTCGAGTTCCTCAAGACCTTCAACACCATCCTGCACCGGGACTTCCCGGGCGTCCTGACGGTGGCCGAGGAATCCACGGCCTGGGGCATGGTCAGCCGGCCGGTGCACCTCGGGGGCCTCGGGTTCTCCCTCAAATGGAACATGGGCTGGATGCACGACATGCTGACCTACATCTCGAAGGAGCCCGTCCACCGCAAGTACCATCACAACGACGCGACCTTCCCGATGATCTACGCCTACCACGAGAACTTCATGCTCGTCCTCTCCCACGACGAGGTCGTGCACGGCAAGCGCGCGCTCATCGACAAGATGCCGGGCGACCTCTGGCAGAAATTCGCCAACATGAGGGTCTTCTACGGCTTCATGCTGGCCTTCCCGGGCAAGAAGCTCAATTTCATGGGCGGCGAGTTCGGCCAGTGGTGGGAGTGGGACCACGAGCAGAGCCTCCAGTGGCACCTCCTCGACTACCAGCCGCACCGGCAGCTCCGGGACTACGTGAAGGCCTTGAACCAGCTTTACCTCTGCGAGCCCAGCCTTTACCAGAAGGACTTCGAGCCCGGCGGGTTCGAGTGGATCGACTGCAACGACTACGAGAACTCGGTCTTCACCATGGTCCGCTGGGACCGGGAACACCGGACCTTCCTGGTCATCGCCTGCAACTTCACCCCGGTGCCGCGGCACGGGTACCGGATGGGCATGCCCATGCCCGGCGGGTACCGGGAGATCCTGAACTCTGACTCCGAGTTCTACGGCGGCAGCAACGTGGGCAACGGCGGCGGCGTGCACACCGAGGACGTGCCGTGGCACGGCCGGCCCTGCTCCGCGATCGTCACCCTCCCCCCTCTGGGAGCGGTGGTGCTCAAGCCGTCCTGGATGTAGGGGAGGCCGGATGCCCGTGAATCTTCTCGCAGTGGTGGTGTCAGCCGTTCTCGGGACCGGAGCCTTGCTCGCGGTGTCGGGCTGCGCCGGCCCCATGACCGCATCCGGACCTTCCTCTCAGGCAGCCTCGAAGCCCAAGACCATCCATGAGGCCGCGGGGGCCGGGGACCTGGCCGCGGTGCGAGCCTTCCTTTCCCGGGGCGTGGCCGTGGACAGCCGCGACTCGAATGAGTTCACGGCTCTGCATCACGCTGCCTGGGCAGGGCAGATCGCGGTGATGGACGAGCTCCTCGCTGCCGGCGCTGCCGTGGAAGCCCGGGATGTCAACGGCGAGACTCCGCTCCATTTCGCGGCCCGCAACGGCAAGGCCGAGGCGGTCCACCGCCTTCTGGCCCGGGGAGCGGCCGCAGACGCCAGGACCAAGAACGGCGCGACTCCCCTCATGTGGGCCGCGGGGGGCGGGCATGTGTCCGTCGCGGAGGCTCTCCTGGTCATGGGGGCCGACCCGGCGGCTCGTACCGACCAGGGCGATACCCCTCTCCACGCCGCGGCCACCGCCGGCAAAGCGGCCGTCATCGAGCTTCTCGTCTCCAAGGGGGTCGAGGTCGACCCGGTGGACAAGACGGGTGGAACACCCCTGTTCAACGCCGGCATCCAGAAGCATCCCGATGCGGTCGCGGCCCTGCTCAAGGCCGGCGCCAAGCCGGGAGGCAACAATGGACTCGTGGGCCTCGAGGTCAAAGATAGCTCCGGGACCATCTCGGTGGTCAAGGCGGTCCCTGGCAGGCCCGCGGAAAGGGCGGGCATCAAGCCGGGAGATGTCATCGTTTCGGTGGACGGCCGCTCCACGGAGGGGCTCGGATTGACGAAGACCGTCAAGCTCCTGCGCGGGCCCGCTGGAGCCAAGGTCGTGGTGGCGGTCCAGCGGCCGGGAGTCGCCCAGCCGCAGGAGTTCACCCTCATCCGCGAGGCCGCGGTGGCGGCGCCTGCGTCAGCAGCTGTCTCCGCCGGCCAGTCTCCTCGCGGCCGCGAGGATGCCCCGTCGTCTTCTCCGCAGCCGACGGCCGCTGCCCCGGCCTTTCGAGCCGCTGCCTCGGACGCGGACGAGCCCCGGTACCAGCAGGCTGAGCGTCCGGACGACATCGCGGTGGTCATCGGGGTCGAGAAGTACGCCAAGCTCCCTTCGGCCGAGTTCGCGGAGCGCGACGCTTCGGCCGTGAGCCGGCACTTCCTGTCCCTGGGCGTGCCCCAGCGGAACCTGATCCTGCTGACCGGCCAGGCCGCGACCCGCGCGAGCATCCAGGGCTATGTCGAGGAGTGGCTCCCAAGGAACGTCAAGCCCGGCTCCCGCGTCTTTTTCTACTACTCCGGGCACGGCGCTCCTGACCCGAAGACCGGCGATGCTTTCCTGGTGCCCTGGGACGGGGACCCCATGTTCCTGAAGTCCTCGGCCTACCCCCTGCGGGACCTCTTCTCCCGGCTCGGGAAGCTCGGCGCGGCCGAGGTCGTGGTGGCTGTGGACGCGTGCTTCTCCGGCGCGGGCGGCCGCTCCGTGCTCGCCAAGGGCGCGCGGCCCCTGGTCGCCAGCGTCCAGGAGAACGTCCTGCCCGAGTCAGGCATGTCGCTGTTGAGCGCGGCCTCGGGGGAGGAGATCACGGGAACCCTGGAGGACCAGGGCCACGGGGCCTTCACCTACCACCTCCTTAAGGGCTTGAACCAGGGACGGCGCAGCACCCGGCAGCTCTACGACTACCTCAAGCCCAAGGTCTCGGATGACGCGCGGCGGCAGAACCGCGAGCAGACGCCGGGGTTCAACGGAAGTGACATCTCCTTTTAATACGTAAGCGGCATAAGCGGCTGGATGTAACACAATGCGACGTTTCGGGCCCGCCCATGAACCGCCGCGGGGGCATTTGCTATTCTTGAAAGGCGACGGCAAGGCCCTGCCCCGTCCTGGAGACCCATGTCCATCGACATTGAGAAACTCGGCTTGGCGGGACTGCTGGACCTCAACAGGAGAATCATCCGGCGGGTCGAGTACCTCCACAGCCTCAAGACTCGCGCCCACCTGGACCGCTTCGAGGTCGGTGACCGCGTGAGCCGGGGGCCGGGGCCGAACTCCCCAAGGACGTGCGGGACATCCTGAAAGGGAGTTCGAATCAATGACGGGCTCTTCCCGGGGCCTCCTTGCGCTCATCCGCAAAGGTGAGTCCGAGACCGTCGAGTTCAAGGAATCATCCATCAAGAGCATTCCCGTAGTATCCGTCAGGGTTCCCGAGAGCCGCATCAAGCCGGTCATGTTCCAGGGCCGGGCTTTCAAGCGAGCCGGTTCCACGGTGCGGGCCAGTATGGCGGACATCTCCGCGGCCAAGGTGAAGGCCTTCGTCCGGATGGCGAATGAGAAAGGCCGGCGGCCGATGCCGCCCGGATTCCCACCGCCGAGCTTCTGCAAAAACTCAAGTTGATCCGCCAAGGCCGCCCGACACGCGCCGCGATACTCCTCTTCGGCAAGGCTCCTCAAGACTTCTATAGCCAGGCGCTGCTCAAGGTCGGGCGCTTCAGAAGTGAGACCCTCATCGTGGACGACCGGGAGATCGAAGGCACCGTTTTCGAGCAGATCGAAGGGGCAATGGGCTATTTTCGAGAGAAGCTGGACACGCGCTTCGTGATGACGGGGAGGCCGCATCGCGACGTCGTTTGGGATATCCCCTGGAAGCCCTCCGCGAAGCCGTGACCAACGCCGTGTGCCACAGGGACTACCTGAGCGCGGCTCACATCCAGGTCCGCATTTACGACCGGGAGCTGCTGGTCATGAACCCCGGAGGACTCCCGGCAGGCCTCTCGGTCGAGGCTCTCAAGCAGACACACCACTCGATCCCCAGGAATCGCCAAGTCGCCGAGATGCTATTCTACGCGGGGCTCATCGAGCAGTGGGGCAGCGGGATCGAGAAGATGATGCGCGAGTGCTCTGCGGCCGGAATGCCGGAGCCTGCCTTCGAGTCCGACATGGCGTTCAAGCTCACTTTCAAGAAGGCGGCTCAAGAAGCTTCTGGCGTATCGCATGGGACCTCCCATGAGACCTCCCATGAACGTCCCATGAGCTCGACGGAGGAAAGAGTGCGATCCTTCTGCAAGAGGCCGCGTTCAAGGGAGGATATCGCCGCAGAGCTTAGGCTCAGTCCCGAATATGTCCGCAGACACGTCTTGCCCGGTCTGATTCGTGCCGGGAAACTGCAGCATACCATCCCTGGAAAGCCACAAAGCAGGAAGCAGCGCTACTTAATGAAGCCAACCTGAGCCAGAGATACGTAAGCGGCATAAGCGGCCGGATGTAACACAATGGCCGTTATCGCAAGTGCCGCCCCCAGGAGAACCCCCCACCGAACCTTCATGCCGATATGATAACATGGGAAAATGCCCGTGGGAGTCGCGGCTCGGGGCGGGAAAGGTCGGGTGTTCGAGGCCGGCTACGCGGCTGGGGCAAAGCCCGGCTGCGCCGGCTGGGTTAGTCGGCGGGAGACGCCGCGGGGGCGCTTCTACCGCTTCTCATACCTCAACAAGGCGTCCTACTGGGGCCGCACGGACATCTGGGAGGGCATTCGCCCCAACGGCTCGACCGGCCTCGGTGCCCGCATCCGCCTCGCCGAGCGCCTGCCGGAGATCCAGGAACGGCTCAAGGGGGTCCGGCTGCATTCATGGGACTGGACCCCCATTCCGCACATCGCGGACGTGCTTTGGAGGGAATTAATTCCGGACCTGATAGGCACTGGCCGGCACCCCGAGAAGGCGGCGAACCTGCTGCTGTAGAGGTGTGAGCTTCGTACTAAAGACCTGGATTACCTGCCCACGCCGTAACAGGACGTGCCCTTCCGCCAAGCTGAACAGCCGCAGAACTTGCTCCGTGGTCGGATGTTTGCATAGACGTTCCTCGGGATAGAGCGGCAGCTCCAGAATCTTTTCCC
>JACRNU010000053.1 GCA_016234805.1 Elusimicrobiota bacterium | reverse complement strand
TTCACTCGGCTCACGGTCCACGGCGACTTCAAACCCAACAGGTACTGATAGAGCGCAGTGTCTTGCATGGTGGCCTCCTCCTATCTTGGAAGCCACTATCTTACCCTACACGGCTACCCACGGCAAACCCGGAAGCGCCATGTTATCATTGATTCAGAAGGATCCGTACCGCGTCCGTCGACGACTTCTCGGTCGGGCCGCCTCGGAACGGACCATGCGAGGAGGAGCGCGTCATGCTGGTCGAATGCCCCAAGTGTTCCCGGCGCCACGAGGCGCCCAAAGCCCAACGGAGCTCCACGGTGGCCTGCCCCTGCGGGGAGAAGCTGGAGGTCCTGCCCTGGCTCTCCTACCGCCAGGTGATCACCGAGAGCAGGCGGGTCGAGTGCCCCTTGTGCTCGCGCGGTTACGACCTCGGCAGGTACCGCCACGACACGGAGCTCGCCTGCGGGTGCGGCAGCCTTTTCGTGGTCCAGCATCCCGCGACCGCGGCAGCGCTGCGCGGAAGACGCAAGAGCGACGGCGCTTCCAGGCTTCTGGAGATGGAGCTCCACGGACTCATCGACACCACGCGGCTCATCCACACCTGCGCCCGCGACCTCGACGCGCTCCTGCCGCTCGTCATACGGATCTCCACCGACATGCTGGAAGTCTCGGGCACCAGCATCGCTCTGCGGGACAAGGCCGAGGGCGGCCTGGTCTTCCGCTACGCGGTCACGGAAGGAGACGTCTCCAGCCTGCTGAGCTTCCGCCTCCTGGAAGGCGAAGGGGTGGTCGGGAACTGCGTCTCGAACAGGGCCTCCATCATCGTCAACAACGTCAAGGACGACCCCCGCTTCTCGAACAAGGCGGACTCGGAGAGCGGCTTCGTCACGCGCTCCATCCTGTGCGTCCCCCTCATCGTCGAGGAGGATTGCATCGGCGCCCTGGAGTTCGTCAACAAGAGGAGCGCCGACGGCTTCAGCAGGCACGACCTCCTGCTGGCCGATGCCGTGGCCAGCCAGATCGCCATCGCCATCCGCAACGTCCAGCTGGCTCAGGAGGCCCTCGAGGCGGAGAGGCTGGCCGCCATCGGCAAGGCCGTCACCGGGGTGGCCCACTGCGTCAAGAACATGCTCAACGGCCTGCAGGGAGGGATGTACATCCTCAAGAGCACGCTCAAGAAGTCCGGAGCCGAGGTGTCGGACCGGGGCTTTGTCATGCTCGAGCACAACCTCGGACGGCTCACGGACCTGGTCATGGACATGCTGCTCTATTCGAAAGAGCGGGAGCCTGAATACGAGTCCTCGGACCTCAACGAGCTGACCGCGTCCGTGGTGGAGCTCATGCGGCCCAAAGCCGCGGAACGGAGGCTCGTCCTCGCATTCCATCCGGACCCGGGCGTCGGGAAGGTCGAGCTCGAGCCCAAGGGCATCTACCGGTGCATCCTCAACCTGGTCTCCAACGGCCTCGACGCCTGCCAGGCCGAAAGCGCGGCCGTGGACGTCGCGACGATGCTCGACGGCTCCGACGGGGTGGTCATCGAGGTGCGGGACCAGGGCTGCGGCATGGATGAATCCGTGCTCAGATCCTTGTTCCAGGCCTTCTTCAGCACCAAAGGCTCCAAGGGCACGGGCTTGGGACTGTCCGTGACGAAGAAGATCATCGAGGAGCACCGGGGCCGGATCCAGGTGGAGTCCGAGACCGGAAAAGGAGCCGTCTTCCGGGTGCGTCTTCCCAGGCAGCGGCCTGTCCCTTTGCAGGCGAAAACAGCGCCGGATAGGTAGTTTTCCGTCTTGAACAGGCCCTGATATTTTCATATAAAGAAATGACAATATTAAAAGGAGGGTTTATGGCTGATTTCAAGGGCAAGCGGGCGCTCGTGGTCGATGATGAGAAGGATAACATCGATTTCCTCTCGCAGATCCTCGAGGACCAAGGGTTCGACACCTCCTCCGCGAGGAACGGGATCGAAGCCATGCAGCGCGTCAAGGAGCGCAAGCCTGACATCATCTTTCTCGACCTCATGATGCCCGGCCAGAGCGGCATCGCGTTCTTCCACGACCTCAAGAAACAACGCGACTACCAAAGCATCCCGGTCATCATCGTGAGCGGCGCCTCCAAGACGACCGGCGTGGACATGAAATCCTTCATCTTCGACAAGGCCAAGGCCGCGCTGAAGAAGAAGGTGACCGGGATCGACGCCAAGCCGGACGCCTACATCGAGAAGCCCGTCGATCCCGCGGTCCTGGTCGCGACGGTCGAGAAGGTCCTCGCGTAGCGGGCCGGGCCCGACGGGACCGCGGCGCGGCATGAAGATCGGGACGAAGCTCATCACGGTGTCGTCCGCCGCGGTCGTGGTCGTCCTGGGCGTCGGAGGTTCCGTGATCCTCTCCCGCCATGAACGGACTCTGGCGGACATGATGAGGCTGGAGGCCGTCCGGCACGGCCAGACCATCAAGAACAGCCTCCGCCACCCCATGCTCGCCAACAAGCCGGACGACGCTCAGTGGATCGTGGAGACCATCGGCCAGGGCCGGGACATCTCCGGGGTCCGCGTCTTCAACAAGGGCGGGGTGGTCAAGTTCTCCTCGTCCAAGGCGGACCTCGGGACACGCGCGGACCAGGGATCCGAGGGCTGCGCGCGCTGCCACAAGCCGGGAACCAGCCCCCCCTCGAGCCTTGCTCCGGAAGAGGCGGCCGCTCTGGTGAAGGGGCCCGGCGGCGGCCGCATGATCGCCTTCATGGACTCCATCGAGAACGAGCCCGCCTGCCATGCCTGCCATCCGGCTCGCGCCAAATCCCTGGGGACCCTGCAGGTCTTGTTCTCCTTCGACCGGGTCGCGAGCCAGATCGCGGCCCAGCGCCGCACCCTGCTCCTTTCGATGCTCCTGCTCTTGGCGGTGATCGCCGCGGCCCAGGCGTTCTTCACCTACAGGCAGGTCAGCGTCCCGGTCGGCAAGCTCATCGACGCTGCCGGTCGCGTGGCGGCCGGGGATATGTCCGTGGACCTGCCCGCGCTCCATGACGACGAACTCGGCCAGCTGGCCCGCGATTTCTCCTTCATGGCCGGGAAGCTCCGGGAGGCGCGCGACCGGGACAAGCGCTGGACCGACGCGCTCGCCACGAAGGTGTCCCACGCCACGGCCCGCTTGGAAGCCGCCAACAGGAAGCTCCTCGCCGCGGACGCCGCCAGGTCCCGGTTCGTCCGGGAGGTCTCGCACCAACTGAGGAGCCAACTCGCCTCGGTCAAGAACTGCCTCGCCGTGGTGCGCGAGGGGCACGCTTCCACGCAGGAGAAGAAGGATGAGATGATCGCCCGGGCGGAAAAAAAGGCCAGGCTCCTGGGAGACCTCGTCCGCGACCTCCTGGACCTGGCCCACATCGAGGAGGGCCTGGCCGGGAAGCACCGGGAGCCCACGCGGCTCGACACCGTGGCCAAGAAATCCATCGAATCCCTGCGCTGGAAGGCCGACGACAAGGGCCTGACCCTGAGTTTCGCGGCAGAGTCCGGCCTCCCCGCCGTGGAAGCGGATCCCCGGGAACTCTCCATCGTGGTGGACAACCTCATCGACAACGCCATCAAGTACAGCCATCAGGGCGGCGCCGTATCGGTCGACTTGATCACGGAGAACGAGTGGCTGATCCTGAGCGTCCAGGATGACGGCATCGGGGTCCTGCCCGAGGAGGCAGGGGCGGTCTTCCAGGAGTTCTACCGCACCGAGTCCGCCGTCCACCACGAGAAGGAGGGCACGGGCCTCGGGCTGTGCATCGTCAAGAGGCTCGTTGAAAGCAACGGCGGGAAAGTCGAGATGCGCTCCGAGCCTGGAGAGGGAAGCATCTTCTCGGTCAGGCTGCCCGCGAAGGATCCCCGCGCATGACGAACATCCACCGGGACCCGGCCGAGGACCGCCCCGAACCCGAGGACTGCCTCGAGAAGGAAGTCCTGGTCATCGGCTGCGGCAACGTGATGATCGGAGACGACGGCCTCGGCCCAGCCTTCATCAAGCACCTTTCGGAGCGCGGCGGGCTCCCCGCCCACGTGGGCATCCTCGACGCGGGCACGGGCGTGCGCGCGGTGCTCTTCGGGATGGTGCTCGCCGAGAAGAAGCCCCGCCGGCTCATCGTGGTCGATGCCGTGGACATGGGGCGCTCCCCTGGGGAGGTGTTCGAGATCGACCTGGCGGAGGTGCCGGCCTTGAAAGCCGACGACTTCTCCATGCACCAACTCCCGACTTCGAACATGCTCCGGGAACTGCGGGACCAGTGCGGGGTGGACGTCCGGGTGGTCGCGGTCCAGGTCTCGGAACTCCCCACGGAGCTCAAAGGCGGGCTCTCCGCCCCGGTGGCCGCCTCCATGGACCGCGTGGCCGCGATCGTCGAACGCTACTATTAGGCGCGGCGTCAGCCGCCGATCAGTTGCGCGACCTTCTGGACCAGCAGCCTGGAGTCCACCGGCTTCTCCAGGAACTCGTCGACCGGGAGGAATACCGGGTCCTTGATGCTGCCCGGGAAGGTGAACCCCGTCTGCTCCCGCATCCCGGTGAGCATGATGATCGGGATCCCGGAGTATTCCGGCAGCTTGCGCATCTTGCGCGAGAAGATGAACCCGGCGCCCTTGCCCTCCATCATCATGTCGAGGATGACCAGCCCAGGGCCCTCCTTGCGGAGCAGGACGAACCCCTCGTCCGGGCCCGCGGCCCGGAACACCTGATAGCCGTGCGCCTCCAGAGTCAGCTGCGTCGCTTCCGCGAAATCATCATCGTCGTCGATGATGAGCACCTTCCCCTTCTTGTCGTCCATGACGCCTCCGTGTCCTTCCGGCTCAGGGCCTGGCCCCCCTTGGGGCCAGGCCCATCGACGAACCCTGCTAGTTGGCCAGCGTCACGACCTCTCCGTCGGGCCTGGTCACATCGATCCTCACCGCCAGCCTGCCGTCGAGGTTGTGCGTCGCGCACGAGAAGCACGGGTCGTAGGCGCGGATCGCCATCTCCACGGTGTTGAGCAGGGCCTCGTCGTACTTGCCGCCCTTGATGAGCAGCTTGGCGGCAGCCTTGACGGCCATGTTGATCGGGGCGTTGTTGTGCGTGGTGCCCACGATGAGGTTGGCGTTCGTCACCAGCCCCTGGTCGTCGGTCTCGTAATCGTGGATGAGCGTGCCGCGAGGGGCCTCGACATGGCCCACGCCGCGCCCCGCCCTGGGCTTGACCGGCACCCGGGTGTCCTTGCCGGTGATCTCCGGGTCCTTGAGCAGCTGGACCGCGTACTCCGCGTTGTTGAGGAGCTCGATGAGCCTGGCCCAGTGGTAGAGCAGGGTCAGGTGGCAGGGCCTGCCGAAGGCCTGGCGGAACGCCTCGAACTCCTTCTGCGCGAGCGGGGTGTTCAGCTTATCGCAGACGTTCATGCGCGCCAGGGTGTTGGTGCGGTAGATGCCCTTGGGGTTCTCGAGGTCCATGTCGAACCCCTCGTTCCAGGACTTGGCGTACGGGAACTTGAGGTACGACCACGGCAGGGTCTTCTCCGAGATGTAGTCCGCGTACTTGGCGTCGTCGAAGTCGACGTAGGTCCCGTCCGGCTTCATGAGCCGGATCTTGCCGTCGTAGAGGTCCATGGACCCGTCGGCGCGGACCGTGCCCATGTAGCCGGTCTTGATGACCCCCACGGTCTTGACCGCGTCGAGGTACTTCGGGAACACGGACTCCTTGGCCCAGGCCATGCCCCACTTGGCGAACTCCAGGATCTCCTCCGCCATCTTGAGCGCCATGTCGCGCTCATGCTCGGTCAGGGGCTTGCTGAACCCGCCCGGCACGGCCGTCACCGGGTGGATGGACTTGCCTGAGACGATGTTGAGGATGCGGGAGCCCAAGTGCCTGTTGTGCACGACCTTCTTGCCGATCTCGGGAGCCGCGGCAGCGACCCCGATCACGTTGCGGGTCTTGTAGTCCGCGCCCGGCCCGAGGACGAAGTCCGCCCCGGCCAGGAAGAAGAAGTGCAGGATGTGCTCCTCGGTGTAGGCGATCGAGTTGCACAATTCACGCAGCTTGCGGCCGGCCGGAGGCGGGGCGACGCCGAAGACGCCGTCGCAGGCCTTGGCGGCGGCCAGGTGGTGCGACCAGGGACAGACGCCGCAGATGCTCGTCACGATGCGCGGCATCTCCTCGACAGGGCGGCCCTGGCAGAACTTCTCGAAGCCGCGCAGCTCCACGATGTTGACGAAGGTGTCGGCCACGTTCCCGGCGTCGTCGAGGTTGATGGTGACCTTGGCGTGCCCCTCGAGCCTCGAGACCGGTGCTATGGTTAGTGTTTTTGACATTTGATTCTCCTTTATAAAACGACTTCTGCCCCCTCAATGCTCGCCTCCCCGCGGGGAGAGGCTCGCGACTACTTCTTCACCGGCACGGGCTTGACCGGCAGGGGCTTCAGGCGGCCCTGTCCTCCGACATAGCGGCTGAGCATGGCGCGGCGGTCAACGACCTGCTCGGGCTTGAGCCCTATGGACGAGATGGCGCCCATCATGTCCACGAGAGGGTTCGCGCCCTTCTTGACCGGGCCGAAGCAGCCGCGGCAGGTCATGAACCCCTTGATGCAGCGGGGGACCTTGACCTCGCCCTCTTCCGTGGTCTGGCCCGCGCAGCCGGCCTTGGTGACCGGGCCCAGGCAGAGATAGCCCTGCTCCATGTAGCAGCGCGTCTGCTCCCACGGGGCGTTCTGCTTGAAGGTCATGGCCTCAAGTGGCCTCCTGATGTCCCCGCCGGAGGCTTTCTTCTCGCGCTTGGTCGGGCACTCGTCGCAGACCGACTTCTCAGGCATGATGAAGGGCTTGCCCGTCAGAAGGCAGACCAGCGCCTCCTTGATCATGTCCGGGGACGGCGGGCACCCGGGGATGGCGATGTCGACCTTGACCACCTCGTCAAGGGCGTAGACCCGGTCCGTGAGGGGCGGCAGGTCCGTCTTCGGCGTGTCGGCGTTCACGGTGGTCTTGGAGTCGCGGTAGACCTTGTCGAGCAGCTCCTCGCGGGTCCACATGTTGGCCATGGCCGGGATGCCGCCGAAGCAGGCGCAGGAACCCAGGGAGATGAGGGTCTTGCAGGAAGCGCGCATGGCGAGCGCCACCGCCTTCTCCTTCTCGTTGCGGATGCCGCCGGACACGATGCCCACGTCCGCGGCGGGGATGTCGATCTTGTGCGGGTCCCCCTCGCCTGTCTGTCCGTGATACTTGTGGTCCATCAGCACGGGCATGTGCACGAACTCGAGCTGGGGCAGCAAGTCCAACAGCGTGTCCCCGATGTCGAGGATGCTCACTTCGCAGCCTCCGCATATGTTCAGCCACTCCTCCGCTACCTTTGCAGCCATGTGCTCCTCCTATTCAGTTTCCTTTGACGACGTCGTCCACCGACCTCGATGCCCGCCTGTCAGCCTGCGGCCGCCTGCTCAGCGGCCACCCGGCGGGTGTAGACCAGGAACCCTCCTCCCTCTCCCACGACGCGGGCCTCGAAGCCCGCGTGGACGTAGCGGGCCTCGACATCCGTCGCGTCGAGAGACGAAGGGACCTCCTTTCCGTCCCACATGTACTTCTTCCCGTCGAACAGCTTCACAAAGTCTGCCATGTCTCCCTCACCCCGTCTTATAAGAACTCGGCGGCAGGCGCTTGACGCCGTCGATCATCTCCCGCATCACTTGGGCGAAGCGGGGGCCCTCCGCGGCCGAGACCCACTCCAGCCTGAACCGCTCCGGCTCCAGGCCGAAGTCCTCCAGCATGAGCTTGATGGCCTCGGCGCGCTTCTCGGTCTTGAGGTTGCCGTCGATGTAGTGGCAATCGCCCGGGTGGCACCCGCAG
>JACRNU010000115.1 GCA_016234805.1 Elusimicrobiota bacterium | reverse complement strand
TCCACGGAATACAGCCATGTCGGCGGAACCGCCATGGCTTTCACGATGGAGCTCACCGCCCCCGCCGCCTACGTATTCTGGGCCACGGTGGACCCGGATACAACCGTCCCCAACGCCAAGGTGGATATCGGTGTTTACTCGAATTGGGCCGAAGTTTTCCTGTCTTCGGGCGGCCAGGTCAGCGGCATCGATTTCGCGGTCGGGCCGGACAGCTCGCCCCCGACTTCTCAAATCACATCCATCCCGGCGGGTTCCACAATGACCGTTCTTAACGCGGTCTCAGGAACCGCGGCGGACGACAACGCCGTTGCTTTTGTCTCCTTGGGTTTGGAGGATGTTTCGCGAGGGCTGCATTGGAGCCAAGATGCGTGGATCTCCACGACGGCGCCCCAGTTCTTCGGGGTTCCGGTGCAATTATCAACTCCGCCCAACGCTCCCGCCTGGCAGGCGGACCTGAGCGCGGGCTTCGAGAATCTGATCAACAACCTCGCCCCTGGCAGAGATTACCGAGTCTACTCCCAGGCTTTGGACTATGTCGGCAACTACCAGACCTCGACCCCCAGCGTGGGATTCTCTTGGCTCTGCCCCGCAGGCGCGCTCCCGCCCCCGCCGCCCGACGCCCTCTCCTTCTCCACCACGGCCGTCTGGAGCTCCTCGATCTCCTGGGCATGGTCTGCGGTTTCCACCGCTACCTATTACGCCGTTTATGACTATGGCGCCGTATCGCTCGGCACAAGCCCGGCCCCGGCTTTCACCGCCGCAGGCCTCATCCCCAACAGCAGCAACGGGATTTGCGTCGCCTCCGGCAATCTCTGCGGGGAAGGCGAAAAACAATGCTCCCCGGTCAGCGTATACACCCTTGCCGCGACTCCGGGCAGGCCCACAGTTTTTATGACCAGCACCGCCTCTATTACCTGGCAATGGGATGGTTTCGGAAACGCGTGGGGGACGGTATATCAGCTTGAGCTTTCGACGGACGATTTCCTCTCCAACGTCTCGACCCCCGTGCCCATGAGCGCCGGGCTGAGGGACAACTGGACCACGCTCTTCGGCCTTCAAGCGAACACCACCTATTACGCGCAGGTGCGGGCTTTCAACGCGCAGTGGCTCCCGACCGACCCCTCGCCGGCCGGCTCGGCGCGCACCCTGCCTTCCGCGCCCCTGCCGCCTGAAAACCTCACAGCCGTCGCGGACATCCAACGCATTACGCTCTCTTGGACCCCGGCATCATCCGGCACGCCCGCGGCTTCATTCAACATCTACAGATATTCGACAAACGACAGCTGGCTCCGCCTTTTGCAGGCCGGCGTCACATCCAACTTGACGGTCGACGAGAATCTCGCTTCCGACAGATATTTCTACCAGGCGAGCGCCCTCAACTCCGACGGGGTCGAGAGCGTTCTTTCGAGCCCGCCGGTGGAAGTCCTTTTGGACTACGTACCGCCGAGCCCCATCACGGACCTCCGCGCCGCCGCGCTCAGGCTGGGCCTGGGCGAGCTGGACCTGACCTGGACAGCTCCGCGAGACGACGTGAGCGGCGTGGCCGGCTACATCGTGAAAACCGCCACCTGGCCGATAGACGATCAGAACTTCGACCTAGCCGTGACAATCGCGCAGTCCATCAGTCCCCTTCCGCCCGGCTCAAGCGAGGTTCTCACTGTCCAGGTCACCTCGACCCAGACCCGCTATTTCACGATCAGAAGCCTTGATGCGGCCGGCAACGTCTCGGCCTTGTCCTTTCCCCGTTTCATCTCGAACGCGTTGGGCGGGAACACGACCGGCTACTTCGTCCAGAACTTCATGTTCGACCCCGTTGCGCCCGGCATCCTCTCCGTGGACCTCCCGCCCGGCTTCGTGCTCTCGCGCTCGACCCTGGTCAAGGTCCATGCCCAAGACGATGTCTTCGTATCGCGCGTGGATTTCTTCGTGGACCGCGCCGCGGCATGGTCGGCCCGCTATCCCGGCATGGACGGGCGCTACGAGTTCCTATTGGACTTAAGCCGCATTGAAGACGGCGCGCACGAGCTGCGCGTCGAGGCCGTAGACGAGGCGGGCAACTCGTCCGAGTCCGCTCTCCTCTTCGTCGCAAATTACGCCCCGCCCGCGGCGCCGGCCATCACGGACCCCGACCCTGCAAGCCCCTACCCCACAGCCGCGGCTGAGGTCGGCGTGAGCGGCCGGGCCGAGCCCGGGACAACTGTCCAGATTCTGGCTGACGTCCTGGACGTCGCCACCACGGCCGTCAGGCAGGACGGCTGGTGGGGCGTCGTATGGGCGACCCTTCCCTACGAGGGCGACATCACCCTCACGGCCATCGCATTCGACGCAAAGGGTTTTAGCCCGCCATCGGCCCCGGTCCACGTCCATTACTGGAAAAGCGCGCCGGATGCGCCGGTCGGGCTCTCAGCCGAGCCCGCGCCCAACGGAGGTGTCCGGCTCTCCTGGTCCCCGGCGCCGGGCCGGCCCGCGGCTTCCTATTGGGTTTACCGCTCAACGGACGCGGACATTCTCATGCTCGGCGCCACAGCCCTTCTAGGGATAGCTGATATCTACACCACCCAGACCTCCTACACTGACTACCCCTCTGCCGAGGACCTCTACTACTACGCGGCCACGGCCTTTGACGCCATGAACCATCAAAGCCCGCTCTCGGATGTGGCTTACGCCCTCACGGACCGCACCGCCCCGACGGCGCAGGTGATTCTCTCCACGGCCCAGCCCCTGGCCGCGGGAAC
>JACRNU010000117.1 GCA_016234805.1 Elusimicrobiota bacterium | reverse complement strand
GCTGGAGTCGGTCGGGTGCCTGATGTCTCCCATGAGCATAAGGTCCTCGATGGACTGACGCCATTCTTGCCGCAGCTTTTCGAGTTTGTCCGGCGGCAGGTTCGGGGGCAAGGATCTGGGCAGGTCTCTGCCGTCGCGGATGAAGGGGTCCCCCTTGTCAGGCGGTTGAATGGGCAGGACCATGGACGGGGTGGCAGTGAGTGTTTCACCCGGCTTAAGCTCAAGTCGCGGGTGGTCTCCAGTCTTGCACTCCTTCCCATCCCCGCAATCATTGGTCCAGAACTTGTGTTCGCCATGGAAGCCCCAAGACGGCCTGCCTGAATGGAGTTCCACGCCTTTGGGATCAGTGAGCTCGAAGAAAGTCCGCTGCTTTGTGATCAGCCACCCGTTGGGCCCGAACGGACTGGGTCTCGCGTCGTAGTTCTGGATCAGATAGTCCTGGTCGACCCAGAACGGGTCCGTGATGAGGACGGTCTTGCAGCCGACGTTCTTGATCTGGAGCAGGTACCAGGGGTGTTCGCCCAGGCGCCACTGGCGCTTGGCGAGCTTCAGGCTGAGCTCGAGGAATTTCTCAGGCTGGCGGCAACGAAAACGCAGCCAGAACGCGGCCAGGACAAGGGCCACGCACACAGCCAGCAGGGCAACCGCGCCTTTCCTCATGGATACCCCGGAGCCAATCCTCCGGGCTACAAGGGCCAATCAAACGATAGCAGGCTCAGGGGGAGTTGTCATGAGGCCAAGGGCCCAATGCGATGTGGGTCCCTGGGTCCCGACAGGCAGTGCTTGACAGGTCAGAAGTTGATCTTCTCCCATTCCGAGTCGTAGAGGTGGACGAGGTTCTGGGTGTTGAGCCGGTTGGGCACGGAGGGGACGCGCTCCATGTCCTTCGAGAAGGTGAACAGGGAGGGCATGATCTCGAGGGTGAGGAACCGCAGTCCTTGCGGCAGGTTCTTTGGGAGGCGGTAGGGGCTTGTGGCGCCGAGGATGAAGCCCCACTCGCCGAAAGAAGGGACGTAAACATGGTAGGGGACGGCCTTGAACCCAGAGGCGTTCAAGGTGGCTTCGATGCACCAGAAGGAACCGCGGGCGAACAGGGGGGAGGTCGCCTGGACCGCGACCATGCCTCCGGGCCGCAGGTGTCTCTTGAGCAGGCCGTAGAAGGAGGTGGTATAGAGCTTGCCGACCGAGTGGTTGCTGGGGTCCGGGAGGTCCACGATGACGAAGTCGAAGAACCCAGGGTTCCGGTCGAGCCAGGTGAAGGCGTCCGCATTGACGATGCTGAGCTTGGGCGAGGTAAGCGAGTCGGCGTTGAGCGCGGCCAGGGCTTCGTTCCGGGTGAACAGCCTGGTCACTTCCGCGTCGAGGTCCACGAGGGTCACGCTCCGCACGCCCGGGTGGCGCAGGACCTCGCGGGCAGCCAGGCCGTCGCCGCCCCCGAGGATGAGTACGTCGCGGCACTGGGGGAGGGAGGCCAGGCCCGGGTGGACCAGGCTCTCGTGGTAGCGGTGCTCGTCGAGGGAGCTGAACTGGAGGTGGCCGTTGAGAAAGAGGCGGAAGTCGTGCCTGCTCCGGGTGACCACGATCTTCTGATAGGGGGTCGAGCGCGTGAGGATGACGTCGTCCGCGTAAAGGTGGGAGTCCGCCCACGCTCCGATGCGCGAGGAGCCGGCGAATCCCAGGAGGAGGAATCCCGCGGAAGCCAGGCACTGGGCCTTGAGCCAGAAGCTCCGGGGGAGCTCCTCCCGGAAAACGTGCAAAGCCCACAGGGCCACCAGGGCGTTGGCGAACCCGATGAGGAAGGAGGTCCGGAGCAAGCCGAGTTTGGGCATCAGCAGCAGGGGGAAGAGCACCGAGGCGGCCAGGGCCCCGATGTAGTCCAGGGCCAGGACCTGGGCCACGAGGTCCTTGAGCGCTACCCGGTCCTTGAGGATCTGGATGATGAGCGGTATCTCGAGTCCCACCAGGGTCCCGATGACGCAGACGACTCCGTAGAGGATCAGGCGGAATCCGGCGGCCTCGGTGAAGGCCACGGAGAGGAGAGCGGCCGAGGACCCGCCGACCAGGCCCACGAGCGCCTCGATCTGGACGAAGCGCGCCACGAGCCCCTTGCCGATGTAGCGCGACAGGTAGGACCCGATGCCCATGGCGAAGAGGTAGGCCCCGATGACGGTGGAGAACTGGAGCACCGTGTCGCCGAGCAGGTAGCTCGCGAGGGTGCCTGCAATGAGCTCGTAGACGAGCCCGCAGGTCGCGATGATGAAGACCGAGATGAAAAGTGCGGTTTTCACCTAACTGCAGTGACCCGGGCGCCCTAGCCCAGCAGCGACGCGGCGATGATCAGGCACATGCCGATGGAGATGGCGCCGACCACCGTGGCCAGGGCCCGGTTCTGCTTGACCACGATCTCCTCCCAGAGGTTGTAGGGCGTCAGCTTGTCCACGGCCACGAAGCCGGCCATGAAGATGAGCATCCCCATCACCGAGTAGATGACGGCAGCGGCGAAGTGCATGGGATCGAGCAGGTTTCTCATAATGCCTCCATTATTTCCCCCAGGTGGTGCGGCGCGCGTACGTGCGGTAGTGCTCGCGGTAGGAGCCGGGGTTCTCCCGCACGCTCTTGGGCACGCTCTTGACCTCGTCGACGTCCGTGTAGGTCCAGCCCACCCATAGCGCGTAGGCCAAAAACGCCGCCACCGCGCCGCCGTAGATCTTATATCTCATGTTCAATCGTCGTCGTCATCGTCGTCTTCCGTGACCCATGGGTGGTCGCTCTCCTGCCAGCGGCCTACCTCGAAGCTCCTGCGCCTGAACCAGACCCAGAGGAACGGCAGGGCCAGCAGGGTCCAGGCGTAGAGCAGGTAGCTGACCCGCGGCACGTCGCGGGTCAGCTCGATGTTGTAGGCCACGCCCGAGGCGTCGGTCTCGGGCTCGACCCGGAGGTAGTAGCTCCCCGGCTTGACCGAGGGCAGGTACACGGTGTCGTCGCGGCTGCCCTCGGACCAGGATTCGCCTCCGTCTACGCCGTGATAGTAGCCGACCTCGCGGCCGAAGTCCAGGGCCGAGTCCTTGTCCGCGTTGATGAGGGCCATGGCGAAGAAGGCCCACTTGTTGTCGAGGTCCGTCCGGGTCCGGACGCGCACGTTGGAGGTGCGTCCGGTGATCTCGAACGGGAGGGTGACCCGGGACTTCTCCGCGTCCGTGATGTCGTAGCGGAAGTCGAAGTCCTGGATCTTCCGGTTCTGGCAGAACATGGCCGCGAGCACGAAGAGGCCCAGGCAGGCCGCGGCCAGGGGCCAGAAGGTCCGGCTCATGGAGGCGTAGGTCTCTTCATGGGGGTTGGGCTGGGCCGGGGCCACTCCCTGGCGGGGCGGCGGCTCGCCCTCCATCTTGAAGCCCTGCCAGATCTCCTGGGGCTCGATGTACTCGCCCAAAGACCAGGTCGTGTCCTCGCCCGTCCTGTCCTCGGAGATGATGAAGGGCGGGCACACGAAGTCCCGCGCGACCGCCAGGTCCCCCACCGAGACCTTCCAGTTGAACTCGCCCAGGACATAGGCGGTCATGGGCTGCGAGGTCTGGAAGTGCAGGTAGGTGCGGTCCTCGTGGACCACGCAGGGGTTCAGGGTGAGGTCGGGGTTGTTCCAGCTGCCGCAGTCCGGGGGCTCGGAGGCTCGGCCCGCCTCCGGCCGGCCGGGCTTCCCCCGGCTGGGCTTGGCGCCCATCTTTTCCGCGAACGCGGCCAAGGGCGCGGCCGCGGCCGGAGACATGGCGGCCGGCACGCGCAGGCCCGAGGACTGGTCCGACGGAGAGGGCTTCGGCGGAGGAGGGGCGTCCACGTCCGCGGTGCCTCGCTTCCCCGCGATCTTGTCCTTTCCGGAAAGCCGGCGCAGCTTCTGGATCTCGCCCGGATCGAGCCAGATGCCCTGGCACCCGGCGCAGTGCTCGAGCGCGAGCTTGCCCTCGAACACCGTGCCGACCTTCATGGCCCCGCCGCACTTGGGGCAGACGTAGCGGCTGTCCATGAGGTTGTCGATCTTGAGGTCCACCGTGAGCTCGGCGAGGTCGTAGAACACGCCGTTGCAGAAGGGGCAGGATTCGATGTCCACGGAGTCCGGCAAGCGGACGAACTGCAGGGGGCCGCGGCACTTCGGGCAGTTCACGAACGCTTCTCCCTCGGAGGATTTGGGAGCGTGGTGAGGAAGGTCCAGTGGCCGTTGGCCTCGATGAGCCAGCGGAAGCCCTTGTAGGGGTTCCACAGCAGGTATTCCGCCCAATCGTAGGTGATGCCGTAGTACCGGGTCCTGCGCTCCATGTACCCGACGATCTCGAAGGTCTCGCCCTTGATCGTTCCGCGCCTGCCGATCGGGAGGGTGGGGGTGCGTTTGAACTTCTGCTGGTACTGGGTGAGGACCTGGTGCCGTGGGTCCTGGGCGTCGAGCACGCTCCCGCAGTGTCCGCATGCCACGACCTGGGCCGCGCCCTGGGCCCGGATCTGAAGGGGGGCTGCGCAGTTCGTGCAGTTGAAGTTGACCGCGTTCTCTACCATCCCTCGATCCTCTTCAAGCCCGTGAACTCGAGGCGGTCGAACGGGACGTATTCCCCGAGGAACAGGAGCGGGCTCTCCTCGCTGCAGTCGATGGACGCGAACTTCTGGCCCGGGCCGGAGAGGTCCACGAAGAGCGCTTTCTCGCCGAAAGGCGCCCGGAAGGGGAGCTCCCCTTCGCCGGAGGCGTATTCTCCCTCGCGCTTGTCGCGGACCGTGTAGGCCTCGTCCCCAAGCCCGACCTCGGCCCCCACCACGAGCCGGTCGATGGCGGGAAGCGGGGACGGGGGTTCGGTCTTGAAGCTCACGGCGTAGACCCCCTGCGCTTCGCCGAGCCAGCCGAACCTGCCGTCCGTGAAGCAGAGGTGCCACTCGTTCCAGAAACCCTCAGGGTAGCGCATCTGGACGCGGCCGATGACCGTGAAGAGCGCCCCCTTGTATTTCCCTTCGACCCCGAGCTGGACCGGGGAGCCGTCCGCCATGAGCTGGGCCACCTTGCCCAGGTTCTCTATGTCGAGGTCCTTGCGCAGGAGCAGGCAGCGGCAGTAGGAGCAAACGGCGAGAAGGGTCACCGAGGACTTGAATGAGACCGGCGCTCCGCAGGATGGGCAGTTGGTCAACACGCAATTGAATCATCATGCACCCATGATGTCAAGGAGCGGGGCCGGCCTTGCGGCCGCCGTCCTCAATGGTGTAGAGTCGGGCCATGGGATACATTCTGCTGGCGATCATCGCGACAGGGGCCATGGTCATGGCGTCCAGGGACAAGTGGCTTAACGGCCAGAAAATCAACGCTGAGGAGCTCAGTTCCATGACATTCAGATACGGCTTCACCTTCCTTATCCTCGCCGTGCTGGCGATCATCGGCACGCAGGGCGTCGTGATCGTGCCTCCGGGCCACCGCGGCATCATCTTCAACAAGATCAGCGGCGTCCGCCAGCAGGCCCTCCAGGAGGGCTTCAACGTGGTGCTCCCGGTCGTCGAGTACGTCACCCTGATGGATGTCCGGGTGCAGAAGGACACTTACGAAGCCTCGGCCGCGTCCAAGGACATGCAGACGGTCCACACCAAGGTGGCGCTCAACTTCCACCCCATGCCGGAGAGCGCGCCGCGGGTCTTTCAGGAGGTCGGGCTGAGCTTCTCCGAGCGCATCATCCACCCCGCGGTCCAGGAGGCGGTCAAGGCCACGACCGCGCGCTTCACGGCCGAGGAGCTCATCACCCGGCGGGAGGAGGTCAAGAAGGTCATCCGGGAGCTCGTCGAGCACCAGATCAAGTCCTACAACATCAAAGTCGACGAGCTCTACATCACGGACTTCGACTTCTCCAAGCAGTTCGCGGAGGCCATCGAGTCCAAGCAGATCGCGGAGCAGCAGGCCTTGAAGGCCAAGCGCGACCTCGACCGCATCCGCATCGAGGCCGAGCAGAAGGTGGCCACGGCCCGGGCCGAGGCCGAGTCCTTGAAGATGCAGAAGGAAGCCATCACGGGACAGCTCATCGAGCTGCGCAAGGTCGAGGTCCAGCGGTCCGCCATCGAAAAGTGGGACGGCAGGATGCCGTCCGTGATGATGAGCGGGCAGGGCGGGGCCACGCCCCTGCTCAACCTCAACGCGCTGACCCCCGGCAAGTGACCGGGTGCCGGGCTACGCCCGGCGCCCGCGACGGAGTTCGCGCCAGAGGGTCTTGAGGAAGACGATCCCGGTCGGGATGGCGGAGGCCGTGCTGTGTCCGCCGAGGCGAGGCCCCTCCCGGGTCGGGAACTCCACGATGTCGAGCCCCAGCTTCATGGCGCGCATGGTCATCTGATATTCGATGACGAACCCGGCCGCGTCCGGGGCCATGCGTTCGAAGGCCTCCCGGCTGATCCCGCGGAACCCGTTGATGGTGTCCGTCACGAACGGGCCGCGGTTGAAGGCGGTGTTGGCGGCCAGGCCGAAGGCCAGGTTGACCCACTTCCTCGGCCGCCACCACGAGATGTCCTCCTCGTTGAAGGCGCCCTTCATCATGCGCGAGGCGATGGCCATGTCCGCGCCGGCCTCGAGCGCCTCGAAGAGCTTGGGGATGTCCGCCGGGTCCTCGTTGCCGTCCGGGCTGAAGAACACCACGGCGTCCGCCGCGGTCTTGGCCATGGCCGCGCGGAAGGCTTCCCCGCGGCCGCGGCGTTCCTGGCCGAAGACGGGCACGCGTCGGGATTCGAGGAACTGCCGGGTGCCGTCCGCGGAGCCGCCGTCCACGGCGAAGACCTCGTGGCTGAGGTCCCGCGGGATGCGGTCGAAGACCTTGGGAAGGGCCTCGATCTCGTTGAAGGTGAGGATGACGAGGGCGCGTTTCACTTCTTCGTCTTCGCCTTGTACCACTCGATCGTCTTCTTGAGCCCCTCTTCCAGGGAGACCTTCGGAACGAAGCCCAGGACCTCCCGGGCCCTGGTGGTGTCGCAGGCCCTGCGGGCCTGGCCGCTGGGTTGGCTCGGTTCGAACTCGAGCCGGACTTTGGATCCGGAGAGCTTGACGATGGTCTCGGCCAGGGAGCGGATGGAGACCTCTTCGGGGGCGCCGATGTTGATCGGCTCGCTTTCCGCGCAGCGCTCGCAGGCGTCCACGATGCCGCGGGCGAAGTCGTCGACGTAGAGGAACGACCGGGTCTGGCTGCCGTCCCCCCATACCTTGAGCGGGTCTTCCCCGCGCGCGACGCGCCGGATGAGGGCGCTGATGACGTGGCTGTGCTCGGATTCGAAGTGGTCCCTGGGGCCGTAGGCGTTGGCCGGCCGCACGATGGCGACCTTGAGGCCGTATTCCCGGTGGTAGGCCCGCGCCATGAACTCCCCCATGCGCTTGGCCCAGCCGTAGCCCTCGTTCGTCGGCTCCGGCGTGCCCGCGAACCCCTCGGACTCCGGGGTGGGGATGGCGGCCTCGCGGGGATAGACGCAGACCGAGCTCGTCATGAGGAAGCGCTCGACCTCGCAGGAGCGCGCGGCTTCCAGGACCTGGGCCGCGAGCAGGACATTGTCCCGGAACATGGAAGCCGGGTGCTTCTGGTTGTACTCCACGCCCCAGACCCGCGCGGCCAGGTGCAGGACCGCTGATTGCCCGCGGCACGCGGTCATCGCGTTCTCGAGCTCGCGCAGGTCTCCCCGCACGAACCGGACCTTCTTGTACACGGAGCGGAGGTTTTCCCGCCTCCCTGAAGAGAGGTCGTCTGCGACTGTAACGCGCACGGTGTGATCGCGCCGCAGCAGCTCCTCGACCACGTGGCTGCCCGCGAACCCGGCTCCACCGGTCACAAGCACGGCCTTGTCTTTCCAAAAACCCGTCTTATTGTCTTCCAAAATAGCCTCTTATCTGCTCGATCATATACCTGATGTCCGCTTTGCCGAGATACTGGTGGCAGCCCAGGTAGAATCCGCTCCGGTTGAGCCAGCGGGCGACCGGATTGCGCGGCTCGAGGTCCCCGTGGAGCTTGCGGTAGACGGGCTGGTTGATGAGGGGCATGATGTCGCGGGTCTCGATACCTCGGTCCTCGAGGTGGTTGACCAGCCCGCGCTTGTCCTCGTTCCGGAGCACGATAGGGTAGAGCATGTAGACATGCCTGCTGCCGGCGGGCTGCGAGGGGAGCTGGAGGACGTCCGAAAGGTCCTCGAGCCCAGCGGCGAGCAGCCGGGCGTTCTCCTGGCGCGCCGCCATGATGGGACGCGTCTGCTCGAGCTGGGCCAAGCCCACGGCCGCCTCGAACTCCGTGCACCGGAAGCTGTGGCCCATGGAGACGAAGCGGAAGCGCTTGGCCACGATCTCATGGAGTTTGCCGCCCGCGGCGGCGTCGTCATCGTCGATGGAGAGGTAGATCGAGTCCCTGCCGTGGTTCATGAGGCTGCGCAGCCTGACCGCGAGGTCCGGGTCGTTGGTCGTGGCCAGGCCTCCCACGCCCGTGACGATGAAGTGGGCCACGTAGGTGGAGAAGCAGCCGATGTCCCCCATGGAGCCGACCTTGCGGCCTCCGTAGGAGGCGAAGGGCGCCTCGCACGCATCCTCGATGACCGAGAGGTTGTGGACCTTGGCCGTGGACATGATGGGGTCCATGTCCGCGGGCAGGCCCATGAGGTGTACGGGGATGATCGCCCTGGTCCGGGGGGTCATCCTGGATTCGATGAGGGACGGATCCATGTTGTAGGTCCGGCTGTCCACGTCCACGAACACCGGGACCATGCGGTTATGGTGGACGATGTTGGCCGTGGCCACGAAGGTCACGGAGGGCACGAGGACCTCGTCTCCGTCGGCCCACCCGTGGGCCTCCTTGAGCGCGGCCAGGGCGATGTGCAGCGCGCTCGTGCCGGAGTTGCAGAACACCGCGTGCCTGCAGGAGTGCGCTTTGGCGAAGGCGGCTTCGAATCTCCGGCTGAAGGGGCCATAGGAGATGCGGTTGGAGGCGATGACCTGTCTGAGGTACCGCTTCTCACGCGGGCCGAATTTGAAATCCCCGACCCCGATCTCACGGCGGGCGCAGGGGGCCTTCCTGTGGAGGGAACGCTTCATCAGTCGGCTCGATTATACCAAACCACGGTCCTGTGGCGGGCCCGAACCTGATTTGCTAGCGTGTCCGTCCCAGGAGGGACCTCATGGAACCCAACGACGCTCCCGCGGCAGTTCCCGGGCACTATCGGCCCGCGCCGGCGCTCACCCTGTGGCTGACGATCCTCCTCGCGGCCGGCGCGGGGCTCGACGCGTTCAGCGCGCTCCTGTCGCTCGTCGAGCTGGTATTCTTCCCCGGATTCGGGGTCACCGGGGCGGAGCCGGGATCCGGCGAGGTCGTCCTGGCCCTGGGCTATTTCGCGGCCGGGAGCGCGAGCCTGCTGGCGCTCATCGCCACCGCGGCCCTCTTCTGCTTCTGGGCTCACCGGGCCAATGCCAATGTCCGGGCCCTGGGCGCCCGCGGCATGGCCTTCACTCCGGGCTGGACCGTGGGGTGGTTCTTCATCCCTGTCATGAACCTCTACAAGCCCTATCGTGCCCTGGCCGAGGTCTACCTGGCGAGCGACCCGGGAGCGGATGCCGAGACCTGGAGGACGGACCGCGTCCCGGCCATGGTCCAGGCGTGGTGGGGCGCCTGGCTGATCAACGGCTTCCTGGGCCAGGCCTCCTGGCGCATGTCCCAGCAGAAGGACGTGTATTCGTCCGCGGCTTCGGCGTGGATGGGGGCGGCGTCGAGCCTCGCCGGAGTCGGGGCCGGAGTCCTCTGCCTCCTCCTGGTCAGGGCCATCCGGTCGCGCCAGGAAGCCAAGGCGCTGCGGCTTTCCGAGGCAGGGGCCAGGGCCACCCATGGCCAGGCCTACCTCTCTCCGGGACTCTAAGCTGCGGCATGACCCCCGGCCTGGGCGAGGTCGCGGCCGTCCTGACCGCGGTGTGCTGGTCCTTGCCATCGTGGACTGCTTCTACGCCCCGCTGACCATCGTGGTCGCCTACCTCCTCTTCGGCGAGACCGTGCCCGGGACGACCCTCCTCAAGGAGCCCCTGACCCGGCGCAGGGTGGCCGCGGTCTGCGTGGCGGTCGCCGGCGCCCTGATCGTCCAGCTCTGATTTCTTCGTCCGGCTGCCGCTCGAGACGGCCTGAACGGCTGTCAGCCCTTCTTGGGACAGATCATGAAGTCCGCGGCCGTGGTCTCACCGGTCTTGCCCGACAGGACCTCGCCTTCCCCCTGCTTGGAGCAATCCATCCTGCCGCGGAACTCCTCGGCCATGGCTTCAGGGGATCCCTTGATGTATTCGGGCCGGTACCCGGGGTGGGTGATGGTCAGCGCGTAGCCTCCGGTTTCGAGAGCCGGGACGTCGCGTCTGTACCTGCCCTCCGGCGTCGTGATCGTCCGGTAGACCTTGCCCGCAGCCTTGATGTCCACCTGGGCGTTCGAGACCGGCGTTCCGGTGCGCAGGTCGAACACGGTCCCTTCGAAGCGCCACCCTTCAGGGACGGACACGTCGGGCTGGACGGAGGCGGAGACCTCCGCTCCGGCGGCCGCGGCCGGCGCCGGGGCCTGGGTCTGGACCGTATCCACGGGCGCGCCGCTCGGCGCGCGCCAGTAGTAGATGCCGGCGAGGACCGCCAGCGCGAGCCCGCCGTAGAGGATGATCGGGCTCGAACGCTGCTCGCCTTCGAGCCGCGGCGTGTTCAGGGGCTTGCCGCTATGCCACTTGGCGAGCACGACCCCGCACTTGGGGCACTCGTGGGTCTCGGGCGGATATTCGACGTGGCAGCTCGGGCAGCGCATGGGATTACCAGTTCTCCGCGAGGACCTCGAAGTAGGCCTGGGGATGGGCGCAGGCCGGGCAGGCGTCCGGAGCCCCCTCGCCCTCGTGCGTGTATCCGCAGTTGCGGCAGCGCCAGGTCGTTTTGGCCTTCTTCTTGAAGACCGTCCCTTCCTGCAGGGACTTGAGCAGTCCGCGGTAGCGGCGCTCGTGCTGCTTCTCCGCGACCGAGATGGAATCGAAGAGCTTGGCCGCGGCCTCGAAGCCTTCCTCGCGCGCTTCCTTGGCGAACTTCGGGTAGAGGCTGCCCCATTCGTGGGCCTCGCCGTCCGCCGCGGCCTTGAGGTTCTCCGCCGTGGTCCCCACGATCCCGGCCGGGAAAACGGCCTCGACGACGCATTCGCCGCCCTCGAGCAGGGAGAAGAAGCGCTTGGCGTGCTCCTTCTCCTGGTCCGCGGTCTCCTCGAAGGCCCAGGCGATCTGCATGAACCCGTCCTTGCGCGCCCTGCCCGCGAAATAGGTGTACCGGTTGCGGGCCTGCGATTCTCCCGCGAACGCCCCCATGAGGTTCTTCTCCGTCTTGCTCCCCTTGAGCTTCTTCACCGCCGTCGGATTCCCCTGCATGGTCATGTCAGCCTCCCAGGATGCCGCTCGCCATGAGCAGCGCGATGGCGATGCCCAGGATGGACTCGCCAGCGATGATGCCCGAGCTCACCGGGACGATGTAGTCCTCGGCGAGCTTCGGCTTGTTCTTCTCCAGCCACAGCGCGGCGCCCGCGCCGATGAACATGGAGAGCGAATTGAAGAACGGGATGACCATGGACAGCCCCAGGCCCATGGCCGAGGGAACATACTTGCGATACTGCTTGGGCACCGCCAGGTCGATGAGGGGGATGATGATGCCCACGAGACCCCCCACGAGGAGGCCCACCCGGGCCGCGGGGTGCAGGGAGTTGATGCCGTTGGCCAGGAGCTTGGCCACCGCGGCCCAGACCTGGGCCGAGGGCGCGGGCCACTTGTCCGTGCCCAGGACTTCGGGGGTGGGCACGAGGAGGTAGAAGGCCGGGACCACCACGAGCACGCCCATGAAGATGCCCAGGTACTGCGCGATGAACTGCTTCCTGGGGTTGGCGCCCAGGAGATACCCGCTTTTCAAGTCCGTGAGCAGGTCCGCGGTGGACCCGGCCGCTCCCGCGGTCACGCTCGCGGTCATGAGGTTCGTGGTGATGTTCGAGGGAGCGAGCACGCCGAAGGTCAGCTGGGTGATCTTGCCCATGGCCCCGACCGGGGTGATGTCGGACTCTCCCGTGGCCCGGGCCGCGACCAGGGAGAGGAAGAAGGTCAGGGCCACGGCCACGAACCCCATGAAGAGCGTGGTGCCGAAGGCGAAGTAGAGCACGGCCATGCAGCCCAGGCCCGAGAAGGCCGCTCCCGCCGCGAACCACCATCCGGGCACCTCGATGTGGGCCAGGGGGTCCGAGGGCTTGTCCGTGCGCGTGGAGAAGATGCCGGTGATGCCCGAGAAGGCGCGCAGGACCGTCTTCCACTGGAGGCAGAAAGTGAGCATCCCGGAGGTGACCATGAGGCTCGCCCCGCCCCAGGTGGCCCAGCTCATGATGGCCCGGTAGCCGAGCTTGGTGGTGTCGATGGCTCCCAGGCTCGCCATCCACGGAGCCAGGAAGGCGTAGTTGAGGATGGCTCCCAGGAGCATGGACCAGGCCACCTTCCAGCCCATGATGGCGCCGGCCGCGATCATGATGGAGCTCATCTCGAAGGAGATGGTCCACTTGGCCAGTGGGTGGCCCGAGATCGAGCCCGGGAAGTTCAGCATGCCCGGCAGGGCGAGGGACTTGGGGATGCCCGCGTCCCGGAACCAGGCCACGAGCGCGCCGAAGAGCCCGCCGAACCCGAGGGCCCGGGCCTTGAGGACCGCGTCCCCTCCCTTGGAGTGCAGGCTGCGCAGGGTCTCGGCCGCGGCGATGCCGCTCGGGAACTTCAAGCCCTCGATGTTGATCATCTGCCGCTTCATGGGGATGGCCATGAACACGCCCAGAGAGGCCAGGAAGAAGGTCCAGGCCACCAGGGTCGGCCACGGCATGTGGTGGCCCGTGACCAGGAGGAAGGCCGCGATGGCCGAGCACATGGTCCCGCCCGTGGAGTAGCCCGCCGAGGAGGCCGTGGACTGCATGCAGTTGTTCTCGAGGATGGACATCTCGGAGACGAACCACTTCGGGAACAGGGTGATGAGCGTCTTGTAGATGGCGAAAGAGAGGATGCAGGCCGTGATGGCCACGCCCAGGCCCCAACCGGTCTTCAACCCCACGTAGAGGTTCGAGAGGGACATGAACCCGCCGAGGAGCGAGCCCATGACCACTGCCCGAAGGGTGAGCTGGGGCATGTTGTCGCCCTGGTACACGGTCTTGTACCACTTCATCTCCACGTCTTCCGGGTCGTGGTGAGGGACCTGGCCGCCTTCCTCGGGCTCGTCGATGAGCTCGACCTCATCTTCCGTGCGCGCTTCTTCGAGGGGGAGGTCCGGCCGTTCCGGTGTGGACATGGGGCTCCTTCGGGGCGTTCCCGTCGCCCAATACTAGCAGATTGGGTGTCGGGTTAGTCCAGCCAGTCCTTGTCCTGCAGCTTCTTGGGCAGGTACTTCTTGGTCAGGAACTGGAAGTCCTTGTTGGCCAGGGCGTCGAGCTCGAACTTCAGGCCCAAAGAGAGCATGTGGCGGATCTCCTTCTGCCACTCCTTCTTCTGGAACCAGGGGTAGTTCAGGAGCTCCTTGGCGCGGTCGATGTCCTTGTCGTTGAGCTTGATGCCCACGTTGCGGGGCAGGCCGTAGCGCTCGGGATCGAGGCTGGAGAGGCCGATGAACTTGGCGTCCGGGATGGCCATGCGCTGGCTCTCGAACGCGAGGTTGATGGAGCCCTGCTTGATCACGGAGTAGATGTAGTAGCCCCAGGGGTCGTTGTCCACGAGGACATAGACCGGGATCTTCTTCTCGTCGTGTAGGCGCCGGGCCAGGCGCCTGACCCCGCGCGGGGGCTGGCCGTTGCCGGTCAGGAGCACGCAGTTGTACTTCTTCCAGAACTTGTCCTCGGCCAGCCGGTTCCACTGGGTGCCCTTCTCCACGAGGAGCACGAAGTCCGCGGAACAGCGCTTGATCCTGAGGTACTCGGGCTCCACGATGGAGGGCACCGAGTAGCCGCCCTTGCCGAGCTTGGAGCAGTCCACGGTGTCGCCGTCGTCCACCACGGTCAAGGGCCCGATCGCGGTGCCCGCGTTCTCGGCGCGCACGTGGAACTCCTCGCGCAGGGCCGCGAGCGCGACCTCGAGGTCTTCGATGAGGGGGTCCGACTCGTTCTGGTTGTCGAAAGTGTTCTCGTGGGAGTCGCCGATGGTGTGCTTGGCGCGGTAGTAGATCTCTCTCAAGGAGGTGGTCAGGCCCGCGCGCTGGAGTTCCGAGAGGGCGTCGGCCACGAGCATGGTCTGCATGAACTTCTTGGCCATGCCCACGTTGAAGAAGGTGCGCTCCTGCGTGTTGGGGCCCATCTCGATGATGCGCCGCTTCTCGTTGAACTTCACGTTGGAGAGCGAGCGCACCGGGATCTCGATGGAGGGGTCCCGGCCGCGGTCCGCGGCCCGGACCACGAGGTCGGCCAGGCCGATGAGTTTCTTCTCGACGGAGGTGGATGATCGTGCCATGGTGTCTCCCGGTTACCTGCCCTTCCGGCGCTTTTTCGCCGGCTTGGCCTTCGTTTTCCCCGGCTTGGCCCGCATCCCGGCCTTGGCCGGCTCGAGCACCTCCGCGGGCACGCCGGCCGGCGCCGGGGCGGCCCCGGCGGGCTCGGGCGCGCCTTCGGGCGGGAGCTCCGGCACCGCTCCTTCCACTCCCTCGGCCGTGACGATGATGGAGTCCGGCAGGCCCTCGGGGCCCGCCTTCTTGCCGAGGAGCTCGTCGACCTTCTCCCCGCCGGTGCGCTTCATGGCGATCTTCATGAGCTGGGTCTTGAGCCTCTCGACCGCGAACCGTCCGCCCTTCAAGCGCTTGCAGGCCTCGGCGACTTCCTCTATGTAGAGCTCGAAGATGTTCCTGCGGTGGAACTCGTGCTTGGCGCGTTCCTTCCTCTTGAGGAAGACGCCGAGTCTGCGGCCGGCCTCCTGCATGGCGAGCTTGATCTCCTTGCGGATCTCGTCGTAATCCGCGATGGCTTCCTTGGACTCGCTGGTGAACGGCACCCAGACCGAGGCCATGTGCACGAAGATGACCATGGGCCCGGCCGGCAGGGCCCCGCGCGACTGGGACACGCCATAGTTGCGCCAGCTCGTCTCCAGCACGGCCTGGAACGTGGCGCAGGCCGACTGCTGGTAGAGGAGGGGGACCCGGTTGGCGAAGCGCAGGACCCGGGCGAGCTCGGTGTCGTCCTCCTTGTGCTCGCCCTCGGCCACGGGACCGATGCGCTGGACCGCCGAAGCCTCCTGCGGGCCCTTGCCGAAGGCCAGGCCCGCCTCGATGATGAAGGGGTTGCCGCGGTAGACCGCCGGCGGCCGGGTCACGGCCGTGTAGAAGTCCGCTTTGATCTGCTTGTAGAGGCCCGTGAGGATGGCCTTCTCGCCGATGGGCGAGATGCAGTTGGTGGGCGGGGCCATGATCTTGGTGGACTGGATGGCCTTGTAGAGCTTCTCCGCGTCCGGGCCCATGATGTTCCTGGGCTTGGCGTGGGGGTTCAAGCCCGCGGCCGTGCAGATCTCCTCGGCCACCTTGGGCGAGACGCGGCTGAAGTCCGCGCAGAGGAACCCGGAGAGCCAGTGGCTCTTGGTGTCGTGGAGCATCTTGAGCAGGAGCCCGAGTTCGATGCCGTAGGGGTGCGGCTTGATCTCACGCGGGGGAGGGGGCAGCTCGTTGATGGTGCGCTGGTAGACCTTGGTCTCGCCCTCCGGGGTCACGTAGGTGATCTGCGTGTGCGGGTTGGCGATGGCCGCCTGCTCGAGGTACTCGTCGATGGAGGCCCGGCCTTTCTGGTAGCGGCCCTCGAGCTCGATGGTGACCTGGGTGCCGCGGTGGTTCTCCCACTCGATCTGCTTCTTCTCGATGATGCGGGGCTCGTTGGTCTTGGTGTTGATCTGCACCTCGAAGTAGTGGGCCGGGTTCTTCTCCCCGGTCCGCGAGATGATCTGCACGGGCTTGCCCGTGGTGAGCTGGCCGTACATGCCCGCGGCCGAGATGCCGATGCCCTGCTGGCCCCGGCTCATGCGCAGGCGGTGGAACTTGGAACCGTAGAGGAGCTTGGCGAAGATGCGCGGGATGTGCTCGCGCACGATGCCCGGGCCGTAGTCCACGACCGTGACCTTGAAGCGCGTGGCCTGGGCGGCGGAGGGCGTCACGCCGTCCACCGGCACGACTTCGACCTTGACCACGACCTCCGGGAGGATGCCGGCCTCCTCGCAGGCGTCGAACGCGTTGTCCACCGCCTCCTTCACGCAGGTCAGCAGCGCTTTCCTGGGGCTGTCGAAGCCCAGCAGGTGCCGATTCTTGGTGAAGAATTCCGAGACGGAGATCTCCCTTTGTCGGGCGCCCATCTCCACCGCGGTCAGGCCGCGTTCCCGTTTGCCTGGAGGCGGCACGCCCGCGCCGGCCGGCGTTTGGAGAGGCGTTGGCCGGCCGGCAGCCGGTTTTGCGGCCTTGGTCGCTGGAAGGGGGGTCTTCTTCTTCATGGGGAGGACTATTATAGAGAGAAAAGCCGCCTGGGTCAAAAGGACGGCCCAGCTTGGCCCTGTGCGGGAGCCTCATTTATTGATATGATTCGTTCTTGATTTCCGGGGGCCAAGTGCTGGAAAACACTTGAAAGATTCCATATTCTGGCTGGGGGTAGTTCCATGAGAATCGGACAGGCCGCACGACTCGTTTCATTGACAGCGCTCGCCGTGAGCCTATGCTGCGCCGCGGCCTCCGCTGCCGAGCCGGCCAAGAGCCGCAGGGCGTCCGGCGCGCCGATCATGTCGGCTCCGGCCGTGCCCATGGGCGCTGAAGAGGGTTCGGACGCCTCGTTCGAGGAGTTCGAGGGAGAGTTCGGCAAGCCCGGGGCCGGGAAGAAGGTGTTCGACCCGCTGAGCGGCTACAACCGGGCCATGTTCCACTTCAACGACAAGTTCTACCTGTGGGTCGCCAAGCCCCTGTCCATCGGCTACGGCATCCTCATCCCCGAGCCAGGCCGCGTGGCCGTGGCTCGCGCCTACACGAACTTCGCCTTCCCGGTGCGCTTCGTGGGCGCGGGCATGCAGGGCAAGTTCAAGTCCATGGGCGTGGAGCTCGGCCGGTTCCTCGTGAACTCCACCCTGGGCCTCGGAGGGTTCTTCGACCCGGCCGAAGCCTGGTTCGGGATGAAGCTCCAGGACGAGGACCTCGGCCAGGCTTTCGGCAAGTGGGGGATGGGCACGGGCATCCCGGTGGTGCTCCCCATCCTGGGCCAGACGAACCTGCGCGACGGGATCGGCTTCGCGGGACAATCCTTCCTCACCCCTCTCAACCCGGTGTACGGCATCGCGGACGGGATGACCAACATGAGCGTGGTCGCGGGAGGACAGTTCAATTTCATCTCCCTCCACATCGGGGAGTACGAGAAGATCAAGAAGGACGCCCTGGACCCCTACACCTTCATCCGGGACGCCCATCTGCAGAACCGCGCCAAGCGCGTGAAGGAGTGACCCCATGTTGACCGCCATCGCCGCAGCCTGGGCGCTCGCCGCCGTCCCGGCCTCGGCCGCCCCGGCCGCCGATGCCAAGGAGGTGCGCGTCGTGATCGAGCGCACGGTCCATTCGGTCCTCGACGTGCTCAAGGACAAGGGCCTCGGCAAGGACATCCGGAAGAAGGGTGTCCTCGCCGTCATCGACCCCGTGTTCGACCTGCCCTTGATGGGCAAGCTCACGCTCGGCCGCGGCCACTGGGCCAGGCTCGACGATGCCCAGCAGTCGGAGTTCACGAGCCTCTTCGTCGCCACGATCAAGGACTCCTATTACGAGAAGATCGACTTGTTCACGGACGAGACCGTGGACTTCGAGGAGCCCGTGCAGGCCGAGCAGAAGGGCAAGTACCAGATGCTCACCCGCATCAACTCCAAGGGCCAGCGCTACGGCCTGCTCTACAAGCTCTACAAGACCAAGGCCGGCTGGAAGGTCTACGACGTGGAGATCGAAGGCATTAGCCTCATCCGCTCCTACGGCGCCCAGTACGACCAGTTCCTACAGAAGGGCACGGTCCCGGGCCTGCTGGCCAAGATGAAGCAGAAGACCCTTGAGACCCCGGGCGACCTCAAGGCCGCGACCAAGAAGTCCGCGGGCAAGACGGGCAAGCCCTGACCAGCCGACGAGATGGCTGATCCCGCTGGTTCCCTGAAGGGCCGCGTTTTTGCCTGGCTGGCCGACGCCTACGATCGGTCCTGGCAGGTCTACGACCGGTTCGTGCTGGGGCGTCCCGGCCTGTCCCTGGCGGTCCTGGCCCTGGTCAGCGGCTTCTTCTTCTACTTCATCAAGGATTTCCGGCTCGACGCCTCGGGCGATACCCTGGTCCTCGAGCACGACGAGGACCTGCGCTACTACCGGCAGATGAGCTCCCGCTACGAGAGCGGGGACTACGCCATCGTCACCTACACCCCGCCCGAGGGCCTCTTCACCCCGGCCTCCCTCGACCGGCTCAAGCGCGTCCGGGCGGACTTCAGGAAGCTCGACCGGGTCTCCTCGGTCGTCTCCATCCTCGACGTGCCCCTGATGTGGAACCCTCCCGGGACCTTGAAGGAGCTCAAGGAGAACATCAAGACCCTCGAGGACCCCAGGGCGAAGATAGACTTCGCCGTGGAGGAGTTCCGCAACAGCCCCATCTACCGCAACCTCCTAGTGGGCGAAAGCCTCAAGACCTCGGCCATCATCGTGAATTTCAAGGTGGACAAGGCGGCCCAGGCCCTGGCGGCCCGGCGCCTGGCCCTGCGCGAAAAGAGGTACAAGGCCGAGCTCTCCCCGGCCGAGGAGGCCGAGCTCTCCGAGCTCGAGGACGGCTACCGCAGGAACAAGGACCAGAGCGCTCTCAGGCGGCACGAGGACATCACCGCCATCCGCCGCATCATCGCGGGCTACGGCAAGGAGGCCGTGTTCTTCCTCGGCGGCATCCCCATGATCGTCGAGGACATCATGCGCTACGTGCGCAGCGACATCGCGGTCTTCGGCGCGGGCATGCTCGGCTTCGTGGTCCTGACCCTCGCCCTCATCTACCGCCACGTGCGCTGGGTCGCCCTGCCCGTGGCGACCTGCGTCGTCTCCGTGCTCGTCATGATGGGCGGCATCGGGCTCATCCGCTGGGAGGTCACGGTCGTCTCCTCCAACTTCGTGTCCCTGCAGATCATCCTGACCATGTCGTTGGCCATCCACATCGTCTCCGAGTACCGGGACCTGCTCCGGCGCAAGCCCAAGGCCGACAACCGAGCCCTCGTCCTGGAGACAGCCCGGACCACCATGGTCCCCTGCATGTACTGCAACCTGACCACCATCGCGGGCTTCAACTCCCTGATC
>JACRNU010000003.1 GCA_016234805.1 Elusimicrobiota bacterium | reverse complement strand
GACCTCGACCGCGAGCCGCGCGATCTCGTCGTAGCGGCCGGCGCGATGGAGGCAGGTCGCGTAGGTGTAGAAAAGGGACGACGCGAGGGGCTCGGCGCGAAGCCGGCTCTCCACGGCCTCGGCGCAGCGGCCCCATTCTCCCGCGGCGGCCCAGGTATAGGCGATGTCCACGGCGTTGGCTTGCGGGGGCGGGGCCCCCGGGTTCTTGGCGCGCAGGACCTCCCACTTCCTCAGCAGGGCGTGTGCGAGGAATTCGTTCCCCGGCGCCTGCCCCGGCGCCAAGCGCCGGGAGTGCTCGCGGAAGGCCGCGATCGAGCCGTCGTAGTCCCTGACCGCGTATAGGGTCTCTCCGAGCATCCTCCAGATATCCGCATCTCCCGGCTTTTCCCGGGCAACGGCGCGCAGGATCGCGGCCGCAGCGGCCGGTTCTCCGCGCCAAAGCCGCCACTCGGCCTCGGCCATGCGCCGCTCCACGCGGCAGCGCCCGCCGCGCGAGGCATCCTCCAGCGCGAGCCTCGCGGCGGCTTCTCCCCGGGTCCGTTCGAGCGCCTTGGCCAGGCCCGCGTAGATCGCTGGGAGCGGACGGCAAAACGGGGTCGCGAGGCCACCCCGGAAGGTCTGCTCCGCGCCGCGCGCGTCCCCGGCTTCCAGACGCCAGTTCCCGAGGACAACCCGGGACTCGGAGTCCTCGGGCTCGGCCGCGACCCGGGCGGCGAGCGCCTCCACGGCGGCCTCGACGCGCGGGGCTTCGGGAGGGTCGCCCAGCTGAGCGCGGTACCAATCATCGGGGTGCTCGAGGAGGCGGTCCAGCGCGAGGCGGACGGTCTCGAGGGCCTCGCGCCGGTCCCGCGGGGCGCGTTCCGCGCGATAACGCGTACGGAGGGTCCCTTCCGCTATGCCGATCCAGAGGAGCTTGAAGAGTTTCCATGTCCGGGTCGTGAGCAGCGTACGGTCGAGGCGGCGCAGACGCGGCTCCTCGCGGATGGGCAGGCTGCTCCAGAAGTTGTCCGCCCCGACCAGCACGATCGCCACGTCGGGTCTCCAGCGATCGAGTTCGCCGTCGATCCTGTCGGCAAGCTGGTTCGAGTTCATGCCGTTGACGCCGCGGTTGATGACCCGGGCTTGGACGCCGCCCGCCGTCAGGCGATGGGCGAGCTGGTCGGGGTAGGAATCGCCGCCGGCGGTGTAGGTGAAGGAGTCCCCGAGGCAGAGCACGGTCCAGCCGGACTCCGGGACCGGAGGCCGCCTTGCCGCGACGAAGCCGGCCAGCCGCAGCCCCAGCTCCAGCAGGCAAAGCGTCAGGATCGCGCCCGCGAGGACCGCCGCGATCGACGCCGAGGCGGAAAAAGCGGCCCGCCTCCAGGGAGGCGTGGTCGGCTTGGTCATTTTTTATTTTAGCAGGAAAACTCCGAGTGGCGCCACCAAAATTGATACAATGAGCCGTCGGATCGGACATGAAGATCGCCCTGGTCAATCCTCCGAACCCGGACCCCCCGCCCTCCTACTACGGGCCGCACTACGGGCTCTCGTTGATCGGCGCCGTCCTCGAGCGCGCCGGCTATCCCGTGCGGGGCCACGATTTCGACCTTTGGGAGAGGGACGCCATGATGGCGGAGCTGCCCCGCATCATGCGGCGGGACGCTCCTGACTTGGTCGGCATCTCGTGCCTGAGTTCCAACCGCTGGTCCGCCGTCGCCTTGGCGTGCGAGGTGAAGAGGCTCTCGCCGGCCACGGCGGTCGTCGTGGGCGGGCCCTTCGCCACCCTGGAGCCGGGATTCATCCTCAAGCACAGCCTCGCCGATTTCGTCGCCATCGGGGACGGCGAGGAGACCCTTCTTGAGCTGGTGAAGACCCTCGAGGAGGGCCGGCCGGTCGGGTCGGTGCGGGGTCTTGCTTATCGCGCCGGGGATTCGACGCGGAGAAGTCCCGGCCGCGGGCCGTTCCTGGCCGTGGATACCCTGCCCTATCCCGCCTTTCATCTCTTCGACGCCGCCAAGGAGCTCGAGCGGCACCGCAGGCCCGAGGCCGAGGCCCTGGCGGGCCCGGTCTCGGCTGCGGGGAGGCGGTGTCTGGAGATGCATAGCGCCCTGATGGTCCTGGGCTCGCGCGGCTGCGTCTACCGGTGCCTGTTCTGCCCCATGAGCCGCTATCGCGGCCCGGTGCGCCGCCACGCCCCGGAATACTTCGTGGGGATGGTCGAGCATCTCTGCGGGACCTACAGCCAGCGGCACATGGTCTTCGGCGACAATTTCTTCACCCTGGACAGGGACTGGGTCTCGGAGGTGTGCGGCAGGATCATCGCCAAGAGGCTCAAGATCGAGTGGATCTGCATGACCAGGCCCGACGCCGTGGACGCGGACCTCCTGCGGAGGATGGCCAAGGCCGGCTGCCGCAACATCTCCTACGGACTCGAGTCGGGCTCCCCCGGCGTCCAGAAACGCATCGGCAAGAGGATCAAGCTGGACAAGGTGCTGCCCGCCTTCGAGGCGACGAGGAAGGCCGGCATCTCCTCCACCCTGATGCTCATGGTCGGCAACCCCGGCGAAAGCCGGGAGACCGTCCGCGAGACGGCGGCGTTCTCCTGGCGCCTTGAGCCGGACAGGGTCCTCATCCAGACGACCAAGGTCTATCCGGGCACGACGCTCCACGACATAGCCTTGGAGCAGGGGGTCATCCCGCCGGGGTTCTACGACCGGGACGACCCTCGGGAAGCCCCGCCTTATACCGGCGAGTCGAGCGAGGGGGAGCTCAAGCGTTTGAAGCAGAGGCTCCAGCCGCGCACGGTCTACGTCCCGGCCGGGGGAGGCTGCGTCAACGGCTGCTGCGCCCTCAGGACGCCGCCGCGCCGGCCCGGCGCCGTCCCGCTCGAACGGCTGCTTGCCCTCGCATCCCTGCGGGCCGAGCGCGTGGTCCTGGGGGGCGGCGAGCCGTTCTTGAGGAAGGATGTCCCCGCTCTCCTGGAGAAGGGGCGGATCCTCCAGATCCATGGACTCTGGTTCTACACCACGGCCAGGCCGTTCTTGGGGATGCAGGCATGCTCGCCTCTGCTCGAGGGGGACTTGGTGCGGGGGATCGTGGTCCCCCTGTTCTCTCCGGAACCCGAGCGGCACGACGCCCGCTCGGCGGTCCCCGGGGCGCTTCTCCAGACCGGGCTGGGCCTGCGTAGGTGGAGGAAGGCGGGGGGGCTCGTCAAGGCCTGGGCGTTCCTCGACCGCGACAATGTCGGCCGTCTTCCCGGGTGGGTCCGGTGGATGGCGGACCACGGAGTCTCGCAGGCCTTGTTCCTCTATGGCCGCTCCCCGTCCGGCTGGGGGGGGGTCGCTTTGCGGGACCTGCCGGGGATGCGGGAGGCGGCCAGGGCCCTTGCGGAGGTCCTGCCGGAGGCGGAGCGCCTGGGGGTGGCCATCTCGGTCTTCGGGATCCCGGAATGCCTGGCGCCGGACGAAACGATCCCGCATGAAGAGTCGAGGTGCCTTTTCGACGAGCTGCTCCCGGCCTCCGGAGAGCCGATCTCGCTGAGCCGTCGGCGCCGGAGCGGACTCAAAAGCAAGCCCCGCGCCTGCCGGGAGTGCCGGTCCCGGGCGCTGTGCGAGGGAGTGTGGAAGGACTACCTGGAGCTTCACGGGGGCTCGGAGTTCCATGCCGTCTGACTCGGGGTCGTTCAATCTCGACCTCTTGGTGACGCGGGCCTGTCCCATGGCCTGCGGGTACTGCCACGTGGAGCACCGGGCCGGGGCGATCCCCAGACGCGTGTGGCGGCGGGCGGTGGACCTCCTGCTGGAGGAAGACGGGCCGCTGGAGCTCCAGCTCATGGGCGGCGAGCCGCTCATGGAATATGCCCTGGTGCGCGAGATCGCGGCCCATGCGTCCATGGAAGCCCTCAAGAAGGGGAAGACCCTGCGCCCGGTGGTGGCCACGAACGGCCTCCTCCTCACGCCGGAGCGCTCCCGGGATCTCGGCGAGCTCGGCTGTTCCGTCCTGCTGAGTCTCGACGGCGACCGGGACATCCAAACGGCCCAGCGGCCCATGGGGGGCGGCGGGCCCTGCTCCTGGGACCTGCTGCGGCGCAACCTGGAGGGGCTTCTGCGCGCCGGGACTCCTTCGTTCGTCAACCTCGTGGTGACGCCCGAGTCGGCCGGGAGGCTGGCGGAGAACACGGCCTTCCTGCTCGGGGAAGGGGTGCGCGCCTTCCAGGTCTCCTGCGCCTTGGGGGTCTTCTGGGACGAGAGCAGCCTGCGGGTCCTGGAGCGTCAACTCGTCTTGGCCTGCCGGCAGGCGGATGCCGCAACGCCGCGCGCGGAGGTCTTCAACCGCCGCAGCAGCGCCGAGCCGGTGCTCCTGAGTCCCCAGCACGTGGTGGACACGGACGGCCAGCTCTACGTGGGCGCTTCGATCGTGCTCGAGAAGCTCTGGCCCCGGCTCCATGAGGCTTTCCGGGTCGGGAACATCTGCCGGCTCAAGCGCCTGCCTGGCCGCCGGGCGGGCCCCGCCGGCCAGCTGCGCCGGCTGCGCCAGGCGAAGATCTCGGGCCCTGCGCGGAGGGTCCTGCTCAACAACCTGGCGGTCGGCTACCGGATGCGGCGGTTCTGGAAGGAGTCGGCGGACGCCGGGCGTGTCCGCGGCGAGGCCCGCTCGCCCGAACCGAAGCGTCCTTTCGCGGGCGAAGGGCTGATGGGGGAACCGACGGACCGCCGGCGGCTCTCCGCGCGGCTCGGAGAGCTCGGCATCCGGGCCGAGAACCCCGTCCGCGGCGGCTTCATCGGCGAGGTCTACCTCATGCTCACCATGGACTGCAACCTGCGCTGCCGTGCCTGCTCCCTGTGGGGCCTGGGCGGCGCCTGCCATTCCGCGCGATTCCATGACGCCGCATCCAAGCCGGCCCCGCTGGACCGGCTCCTGGCCTTCATCGACGAGTTGGTCCCTTACCGGCCGGGAAACCTGAACCTTTCCGGCGGAGAGCCGCTGTTGAGCCCCCTGTGGCCGGCCCTCGCGGCCCGGGCGAAGAAGCGCGGCCTGCGCACCATCCTGACCACCAACGGCGTGCTCCTGGAGCGCTGCGCCGAGCAAGTGGCGGACAGCTTCGACCAAGTGAGCGTCTCGGTCGCGTGCCCGCCCGTCCTGCGCGAGAAGCTGCGCATGGGTCCGCCGGGACATTACGAGGCCATGATGCGGGGCCTGCGGCGCCTGGCTCGCTGCCGGGATCGCCGTCGCGGCCGCAAGCCGGCCCTGCGCCTGCTGTGCGAGGTCTTCGATTCGAACGCCGCCCACCTGGGAGAGCTCGTCGAACATCTCGAGAGGGAGGGCGTGGTCTTCGACGAGATACTCTTCCAGCACCTCATCTTCAACCGGCCGGAGGAGCTGTGTGCCCAGGAACGGGTGTTCCGCGACGAGTTCGACCTGCCCATCGCCCTGTGGAGAGGGTACGGGTACCGTCCGCAGGTCATGGATTTCGCGGCCTTCGACCAGGCCCTTCAGGGCCTGAGGGAGCGCTATCCTCATGCGCGCTTCAGCGTCGACCTGCGCGGGACCGAGGCTCTCCGCGATTATTACGAGGGCCGTCGGGGTCTTTCGGGCGCGGCCTTCTGCGACGGCCCGTGGACCCAGGTCAACGTATTCCCCAACGGCGACGTATGGCTCTGCCCGGATTTCATCGCGGGAAGCCTCCTCCGGGACGATTTCGCGAAGATCTGGGACGGGCCCATGGCCCGGGCCCTGCGCAGAAGGGTCTGCCGGCGGCTGTTCCCGGCTTGCCGCGGGTGCTTCTCCTTCTACGGCAAGGAGCAGCCTCTCGGCCTCGGTCGGAGCGCCGGCCCAGGGCCGGGGTGATCAGAACAGCGCGTAGAAGAACGGGATGAGCAGGGGCATCTCGCTGGTGAAGAGGAACAGGATGATGATCGCGATGGCCAGCAGGACAGGGATGAGCATGTAGCTCTTGCGGTCCCTGACCATGCGGTAGAATTCGGCCGCCACCGCCAGGCGCCGGGTCAAAGCGGATTGAAACGACATGTCACCCTCCTAGCGCTCCGGCCGGAGCATCGGCCTTGCGCACCACGAACCGCCCCATGGCCAGCACGTCCATCTCGGTCTGAAGGAAGCCCTCGTAGGCGTCCTGCGGCGAGCAGACGATCGGCTCGCCCCGGATGTTGAAGGACGTGTTGAGGAGCACCGGGACTCCGGTCCTGCGCCCGAACTCCCGCAGCAGGCGGTGAAACAGCGGCGCCTCCGCCTCCGATACCGTCTGGAGCCGGGCCGTCCCGTCCACGTGGACCACCCCGGGGATGACCGCCTTCTTCCCGGTACGGACCGGCACGGCAAGGAGCATGAAGGGGCTGGGGTGTTCCGTGTCGAAATAGCTCCCGGCGTCCTCCTGGCAGACGGCGGGGGCGAAGGGCCGGAACGGCTCGCGGTGCTTGACCCGCTCGTTGAGGACGTCCTGGATGCCCTCCCGGCGCGGGTCCGCGAGGATGCTTCGATTTCCCAGAGCCCGCGGCCCGTATTCCATCCTCCCCTGGAACCAGCCGGCGATCTTCCCCTCGGCCAGGAGCTCGGCGACGCGCGCCGGCAGCCTCTCGGCGCCGACATCCTCGTACGTCGCCTGGACCCTCTTGAGATAGGCCTCGATCTCCGCATCCGAATACGACGGCCCGAGGTCCACCCGCATCCTCCAGCGGCGCCGTCCCCCGAAAAGCCGCGTGTAGAGGTAGAGGGCGCTCCCGATCGCCCCGCCGTCGTCTCCCGCCGCCGGCTGGACGAAGATCTCGCGGATCGGGGTCTCGCGGAGGATGCGTCCATTGGCGACGCAGTTGAGCGCCACCCCGCCGGCCAGGCAGAGCCGGTCGAGCCCGTAGGTCCGGTGGGCGTGCCGCACGAGCTTGAGGACCACGTCCTCGACGGCCGCCTGCAGCGCGGCGGCCAGGTCCTGGTGCGCGGGGAGGATGGGTTCCTCGTGCCGGCGGGGAGGACCGAAGAGCTCCGCGAAGCGCGGGCTCGTCATCACGAGGTCGTAGTGGAACGAGAAGTAATCGAGGTTCAGCCGGAAACTGCCGTCCTCGCGGATCTCGATGAGCTTGGAAAAAGCGTCCCGCAGCGACGGCTTCCCGTACGATGCGAGGGCCATCACCTTCCCCTCCCCGCCGTTGACCTTGAAGCCGAGATGGGCCGTGACGGCGCTGTAGAGCAGCCCCAAAGAGTGGGGGAAACGGAGCGATTCCTTCAGGCGGATGCTCGTTCCCGCTCCGGTCCCGGCGGCCAGCGTCGTCCACTCCCCGGTGCCGTCCATGGTCAGGACGATGGCCTCCTCGAAGGGGGAGGGCAGGAAGGCGCTCGCCGCATGGGCGTAGTGGTGGTCGACGAAGTAGACCTTTCCCGGGTAGCCGGTCAGCTCCTTGATCGTCTGCGGCACGCAGAGCTTGTGGTCGAGCCACATGGGCAGGAAATGGCGGAAGCTCTCGTACGACCGGGGGAAGACCGCCAGATGGGTCTTGAGGATCCGCTCGAACTTGAGGTACGGCTTCTCGTAGAAGACGACGGCGTCGAGGTCCGCGGCCGGGATCCCTCCCTCCTTCAGGCAGTAGCGGATCGCGTTCGTCGGGAAGTCCACCGAGTGCTTCATCCGCGTGAAGCGCTCCTCCGCCGCCGCGGCGACGACCTCCCCGTCGGAGAGCAGGCAGGCCGACGAGTCATGGTACATGTACGACAGGCCCAGGATGTTCATCAGTATTGCCTGAGGAACCTCTCCTCGCGGTCGTCCTCGGGCTCCTTCGGGACGAAGAACGAGCGTCCTTCTCCGGCCGGGCGCGTGCCCAGGTCGTCGGCGCCCGACAGCCTCGAGACCAGCGCCGCCGGCCCCAGCACGCAGTAGTAGGTGACGAAGATCGCCGCGCGCAGCAGCGCCCGGCCCAGCAGGAAGGCCAGGACCCGGGACGCCTCCGAGAGCCCGTTGAAGGCGAAGTTCAGCGCCCAGGCCGCGGCGATGCGCGCGCGCACCGGCAGCAGCACGGCGAGCGCGCCGTACGCCAGGGCGACAGGCAGGGGGATGGGCCTCTTGCGCCCCGCGCAGGCCGGAGCCGCTATCCGCATCGGTCCCGCTCCAGCATCCGCGCCACGCGGCCGCCGCCCGGGTGCGCGAGATGCTCCTCCGTCAGCCGGGACGCGTGGTCGAGTTTCTCGGCCAGGTAGGTCTTGGCGGCCGCCTCGTATTGGTCGAAGGAACGCCCCCGCAGGTAGATCCTCAGCATCATGGCGAACTGCACGTGCTGGGTGCAGGTCACCTGCATGTCGTGCGCGGTTCCCTTGATCTTCTCGCGCGTGGCCACGCCGAGCGCGAAGAGCTCCCGCTCCGTCGAGAGGCCCTCCTCGTAGCTCGGGCGCAGCAGGGTCACGCCGAAACGCCGGTAGAAGTCCTCCAGCAGCCCCATGAGGATCCTGGGGTTCTGCTCCGCGAACTCCTCCGCGCCCCGGACCGCGCCGTCGGAAGCGTAGCGCACCCCATGGTCGAGACAGAAGACCAGGTTCCTCCAATGCATCGCGACCTTGCAGTGGCCGCAGGTGTTGAGGACCAGCCAGCCATGGCGCGCCAAGGACCTGTAGAAGCCGTGCGATTCGATCTCCTCGTAGAACGCGTCCATCCCGATCGTCTGGTGGACGAAGGTGACGCTCGGGAAGCGCTGCCGCGCCCTCTCCATGTGCGCCTGGGCGAAGTCCAGGTTGAGGAAGCCGAAACGGCCGAAGGTGTTGAGATACACCTTCGGGAACGTCTGCGCGAGGCGGCAGGCGGCAAGGGAGGAGTCCGCCCCGCCGGAGTAGAGATGGGCGACCGCCTCCCGGGGGACCGATGAGGACGGTGTCATGGGGAGCTTGAAGATACAATACCTCTCGGGTTGCCTTGGCGTCAAGTCGGACGAGAGGGACGAGAGGGTAGGCCCTCTCCAATTGATACAATAATGCCGGTATGCCCCGGGAGACGCTGAAGCAGCCCCTTTTCGCCGAGATCGAGCCTCTGGTCCGGACCGGCAGGCTCAAGGAGGCTGCCGCGGTCCTGAAGAAGATGGTCGCCGCCGGGCTGCCGTCTTGGGAGCTCCACCTGTGGATGGCCAGGATCTCGGAGCGCGGCAGCCGCTTCTCCGAGGCTGAGGACATGTTCCGCAAGGCCATGAAGGGAGGCGCTCCAGGCGGGGCCGTGGAGGTGGAATACGGCCGTCTTCTGGAGAATCTCGGCCGCTTCGATGAAGCCGTTTCCATGCTCCAGGCCGGCTTGGCCTCGGGCGGCGGAGCGGTCGGTTACCTCCTGGCCCTGGGCAGGCTCCACGAGAAGATGGGCAGGCCCGACCAGGCTGAGGCGCATTTCAAGGAAGCGCGACGGGCCGACCCCTCATCTGTCCTGCCGTGCTTCGAGTTGGCGCGGCTCTTGGATTCCATGGGCAGGATCGACGAATCCAGGGCCGGCCTCAAGGAGTGCGCCGACCGCTTGAAGGCGGAGATGGCCGGCTTGGCTCGCGGGTTCCTCAAAGGCGGCGGGGCCGGGGAGTCGAAGTTCTTCGACCTCATGGAGATCCCGATGTGCCGCGAGGCCTTCCTCGCCGAGGTCCTCAAGGCCCCGGATGAGGCGCGCCGGGCCGAGGCCGCGTTGCGCAATGTGTTGAGGGCCGATTCGGGCGCTGCCGGGGGGCGGACTCTGCTGGCCGAACTCCTCATCGCGAGGAAGAAGTTCGCGGAGGCGGCGCGGGAGACGGCCCTGGCGTTTTCGCCGGCCAGCCGGGGCAGCCCGGCATCGCGGTCCAGCCCGGTCCTCAAGCTCGTGGAAGCCGGCTCCTACGGCCCAGGGCTCGAGGAGGCCGTCCTTTCCTGCGTGCGCCGCGCCGGCGCCGCGGACTCGAGCCAGGCGGACTGGTATCAGGTGTTCTCCGCCCTGCTGTGCCGTGGCGAATACCGGGCCGCGTTCCGGCTCGGGGAGGCCCTGGTGGACAAGCCCGAGCCCCTGGCCGCCTCGCACGCGCTCCTCTGGCCGTGGTGGCGCAAGGTGCGGCGGTCGGTCGGGGAAGACAAGTTCTGCGCAGAGGAGCTCAAGCGCATGGCCGCCGCGGCCCGGGGCGGTGGGTTCCCGCATTGGTTCGCCTACTGCCGGACCATCCTGCTCAGCATCATGTCGCGCTTCGACGAGGCCTCGGCGGAATACCGCCACATCCGGGATCTCGACCCGGTACGGTACTCCTGGATGCGCCAGCCGTTCGTCCTGCTGCATCTCCATACGGAACAGCCTGATTTCGACGCGGTCATCGCGGTGTCCAGGATCGTGCTGGAATGGTCCCCGGGCCATTGGTGGGTCCGCTGCCGCATGGCGGAGGCGCATCTGGCCAAGGGAGAGCTGAAGAAGGGCCTGGCTGATCTTCAGCGGGCCGAGGACGGCGCGGCCGGATCAGCGCAAGGGGAGGTCCTGACCTGGCACGGCGAGGTCCTGCTGTGGCTCGGCCGCTACCGCGAGGCCTTCGAGAAGCTCGACGCCGCGGTCCGGCTCGGGGACAAGACCTTCGTGTTCGGGTGGCGAGGCGGGGCTTCTCTCAAGCTCGGGGACCTCAAGGACGCGCTGGCGGACCTCGACCGGGCCATCGAGCTCGACGCCAAGGACATGGAAGCCTATGTCTGGAGGGGTGAGGCCCTGCGGCTCCTGGGCCGGCCCGGGGACGCTCTCAAGGATCTCGACCATTTCATCGGACAGAACTCGCGCTGTCTCTGGGGTTATTTCAACCGCGGGCTGGCCAAGGACGCTCTCGGGGACGGGGCCGGGATGATGGCGGACTTCGCTTGCGCCGTCCGCGTCAAGGAGCTCGCGCCTCAGATCGAGTTCATCGGCAAGACTCTTGGCGGAGCGTCGGCCAACGCCCTGTCCCGCTCTTTGGACCGGGCAGGGACACACGCCTTCATGAAGAAAGGGCTGGAACTGGCCAAGGGAGTCCGGCGCTGGGAGCTCTACGTGCAAAGCATCTGGATGAGATACCCATGAAATCGGATCTCCACACGCTCTATCTCGTTGCCTGGCACATCGGAGCCCAGGGAGACCTGACCCTCAACGCGGTCCGCTTGGCGCGCCGGCTGCGCGTGTTTCTGGCCGAGGAGTCGGATGAGGCCAAGGAGCAGTTTCTGAGCATCCTGAAGCTCGAAGCCAAGGGCAGGGAGTTCCTCACCATCCCGACCCGGCCGGACCCGGGTTTCCTTAAGCGCGTCCTGGGGCATCTGGCCAAGGAGGACGTGGGCCTGATCTCCTCGGGCGGCATGCCGTGCTTCGCGGACCCCGGAGGCTGGCTCGTGCGCGAGGTCCGGTCTCGCGGAGGGGCGGTCGCGGCCATGGCCGGGGCCTCGGGCCTGACGACCCTGCTGGCCCTGAGCGGCTTCGATTGGCTCGAGGACCCTCCCACGCGGCGCTTCAGCTTCACCTTCTTCGAGGAGGCGGGGCCGCACGACTTCTTCCTCGAGACCGTGGCCCGCGAGTACGAGCCCGTGGTCGTGTTCCTGCGGGTCCAGGCCTTTCCCCTCTGCCTCAAGAAGATGGAGCCCGTGGTGGGCGACAGGCCCATTGCCGCGTTCTTCGACCTGACCAAGCCCAGGAATAAATTCCCGTACGCGGACGAGGTGCGGACCCTGTCCCTCAAGGAGTGGCGCTCGGAGCTCACGAAAGTGCGCTGGGAGAAGGTCTCGGACATCAGTCTCATGATCCATCCCGAGGTGTATCGCAGATGAAAGGCTGGGCGCAGACCAAGGCCGGAGGCCTGACACTGGTGCTGACCAGGCGCTGCCCGGTACGGTGCGGTTTCTGTCCCCAGGCTTTCTCGGACCAGGACATGACGGTCCCGGTCCTGGAGGCCGCCTTGAAGGCCTTCGGCAAGCGCTTGGGCAGCTCGGGCCAGATCAAGCTCTTCGGGGGCGAGCCCCTGGTCCGGCCCGACCTGGTCCGGCGGGCCGTGCTCTCCGCCAAAGCCCTGGGCCTCAAGGGCGGCATCCTCCTTTCCACGCACGGCGGGCTCCTCGATGACGCCATGGTCCGGTTCCTGCGCCGGCATCCCGAGGTGGAGGTCGCTTTCGGCCGGCCATCGCCCAAGGCGGGACGGCTTCCGAAGGCCTCGCTCAACTTCGTGCTGGAGCCTGGACAGAAGGCTGAGAAGGTCCTCAGCCGGGTGCGGGACGCCCTGGCCCTGGGCTATCGGAGCTTCAATTTCCTGCCGGTCTATTTCATCGCCTGGAAGCGGGGCGAGCTCGCGGAACTGGGCCGTTCGTTCGCCGGCCTGGCCCGGCTGTTGGGGGGGCTTTCCAAAGCGGGCATCCCGCTGGAGGTCAAGAACCTGCGCAGGCGCGGCAGGGTCCCGCTCTACAACGACGGCCTGTGCGTGGACACGGACGGGAGCGTCTATTCCTCGAACCTGGTGCTGGCCTCCGGGATGGAGGCCCACGCCGGCGCCCTCAGGCTCGGCCACGTGAGCGAGCCGCGCCGTCTTGCTCCGCCCCTCTCTGATGCCGCGCTCAGGTCCGCGCTGCGGCAAGGTTTCTCCGCCTCGGCGCTCAAGGGCACGGAGGCCGCGGATGCCAGACTCACGGAGTTCGTCCATGACCTCCGCTGAGACTCGGAGGATCGAGATCCACCTGGGGACCAGGTGCAACAACCGCTGCGTCTTCTGCATGAGCGCCTTCCGCCGGGACAAGCACGAACCCTGGGCCACCCTGGAGAGGATCAAGGCCGAGCTCGGGCATTTCCGCAGGAAGGGCTGCGCCATGGTGGGGTTCCTCGGCGGCGAGCCCACCGCGCACCCGCGCATCCTGGAAGCCGTCGCTCACGCCAAGAAGCTCGGCTACGAGAAGATCGCGCTCTGCACAAACGGCACGCGCCTTTCAGACCCGGGCTTTTGCCGCAAGCTCGTGGACGCGGGCGTCACGAGGGTCACGGTCTCCATCCACAGCCACCTGGCCAAGGTCGAGGACGCCCTCACCCGCGTGCCCGGCAACCATGCCAGGAAGGTCTTGGGCATCGCGAACATGGCAGCCTTGAGGAAGGCCGGCCGCCTTCCGGACAACATCTCGCTCAACCCGGTCTTCTCGCGCCGCAACATGCGGCACCTCAAGGAATACGTCCTCTTCTTCGCGGACCTTGGGGTCGACGACGTCCGCTTCAACTTCATCTGGCCCCACGGCGAGGTTCCCGCGGACCGGACTTGGATCCCCTCCTACCGCGAGGCCATGCCCCATGCCGTGCGCCTCATGCTGCTGGCCGAGAAGGGCAGGATCAGGTCGCACGTCACCTTCGGCGCGGTGCCCAAGTGCATGCTCCGCCTGGCGCGGGTGTCGGGCAAGCTGCTCGATCATCTGGGAGCCCGGTATCTCGATGAGGCGGCCTACGACCCGTCCAACGACGTGAGCATGGCCAACGAGGAGGGCCGGCCCCAGGACCGGTTCGTGTGGCAGGAGATCAAGCGCGACGTGTTCAAGACCATGTCGCCGCGCTGCCGCGAATGCCGTTTCTACGCGGGGTGCGACGGGGTCTGGAAGTCCTACGCCGAGCTCTACGGGCTGGGGGAGCTGTGCCCCTTGTGACCCGGGAGAAGCTCGCGGGCCGGACCGTGTTCTTGGCGGGGTTGGCGGTCTGGCTGTGGTGGGCGCTGAGCCTGCTGCCGTATTGCTTCAACGACATCCACTATTTGGTCTCGTTGGAGTCCGGCCTCTGGGGTCCTTCGGAATGGGTCCATCCCCTGTATGTGCCGACGCTGGCCCTGCTGCGCGGCATGCTGGCCTTGTTCGGATACGAAGGCAGGATGTTCCTCCCCGTGGAGATCATGAACGTGACCGTCGCGGCCGCGACCCTCGCGCTGTTGTTCCGCGCGGGCGAGCGCCTGTCCGGGGATTCGCCGAGTTCGGCCGCGGCCGCGCTTCTGGTCGGTCTGGCGCCCGGGTTCCGGGAGGCGGCGCTGCGTCCCGACCCCTACGCCCTGGCGGCTGCGTGCTCGGTGGCGACCGTGGTCCTGCTGTCGTGGAATCGGCCGGCTGACTCGCGTCGGCGCTTCGCCCTGGCCGGGGTGACTGCCGGCCTGACCACGGGGTACCACGCGGCAGGCCTGGCCCTGGTCCTGGTGGGCGTGGGGGCCGCTTGGCTTGAGGGCCGCGCCTGCCGCAAGGGCGGCAGGCTCGCGGGGATGTTCCTGGCTGGATGGTTCCTGGCCGTGGCAGCGAGCCTGGCTGCCCTGGTCCTGTTCCACGGCGTGGACATGGGATATCTCGAACGAGTTGATCTCTTCGACATGTTCGGCAAGATCGAGCAGATCCCGGGGACCTCGATCTACACCAACCGTGATCCGTCGAGTCAGGCGGCGGACTTCCTGCGAACCGCGGTTCACCATGGGGTCCCGGGCTGCTGGGCGCTGACTGGAGCGATCTTTGCTCTGGCGTTCGTCTTCAAGGCGTTCCAGCGGGTCCCCGCGGAGGCTGTGTGCGGCACGGCTCCGGCCGAACAGCGCGGCCTTGCGGTCCGGCTGGCCCTGCTCAACGTTGCCGCGTATTCCCTGTTCTTCCTCATCAATAATACGCAGAACGGCTTCATTTTTGCGGCGCTGCTTCCGGCGCCCCTGGCCGCGGCCATCGCCGTGGCCAGGGCGCGGATCCCGCGCCTGGCGTTTATCGCAGCCTCCTTGTGCCTCGGCCTGGCCTGGGCCGAACGCGGTTCTTCACTGGGGCCGGCCAGCGACCCGATGAGAGTGGAGTACGGATTCCTGGACCGGCTGCTGCGGCCAGGAGACATGATGCTGATGCCCGGCTGTCCCTTTGGGGAACTGCTCTACGAGAGAAGGTTCAACTTCCTGCCGGTCTCGGACGCGGGGACGATGTGCATGGAGCCTTCCATGAGGATGGAGGGCCTGGCAGGCAGGATCGGAGAAGCCCTGAACCAGGGCCGGCGCGTCTACTACGCCGAGGGGGACCTCAAGGAGGATTTCCGGGCTCTCTCGTCCGACGCCACGGGGATCCAGAAGCACCGTCAGATCTTCTCCTCCCAGAGCGTGGACCAAGGAGAGCGGGTGCTTGGGGCGGCCAAGCTGAGCGGTCTTCTGCGGCAGCGGTTCAGGCTGGAGTGCGGCATCCGTTCTCCCCAGCGATGGGAATACTGCCTGATCCTGCCCCGGTCACGGGCTGCTCGGAGACCTGCCGGGGATATCCCTGCCGCGGCCGAGGCCGGCAAGGAGTTGATGGCTCTGGCAGCCTGGTTCCCCACGGACGGCATGGGACTTGTGCCCCGGGAGCGCGTGCGCTATCTGACGGGATGGCTCTCCGAAGCTCCGGGCGATTCCTATGCCCAACTCGGCCTTGCGGGCCTGCTGGCCGAACAGCTCACCTCGACGGGAGACGCTGGTTCCGCTCTGGCGCGAAAGCTCGCGGGCACTGCTGTGCTGGCCCGGCAGACCGGCGCGGACCCCGGCCTGCGGTCGCTACGGGCCGAGATCCTGGCCCCGCTCGATAGGGCATCCCGGGAGCTCAAGGCCAGGGAGGGGGCTGAGAAGCTCAAAGCCGAGGAACTGCGGTTGCGGCGTCTGGCCACACTGCATCGCGAGAAAGGCGAACCAGAGCGGGTCCTGGCCGCTCTCGACGCCTTGGCGCGGCTGCGGCCGAAGGACTCGGCCCTGCAGATCGAGCGGGGCCGGGTCTTGGAGGATGTGGATAGACGTAAGGACGCGAACTTGCAGGTCGAGCGGGCCCAAATCCTGGCGGAACTGGGCCGCCGGCCAGAGGCCCTAGCCGCGCTCGCCCGCGGTCGGTCGGGCGCTTCTCCCGTGACCCTTCGGCACGCGGCCTGGGTCTACCAGTCCCTGGGAGACTGCGCTGCCGCGCTGAAGATATGGAGAGGGCTCGTGGCGCTGCAGGAGGCATCCGCCAAGGATTTCAACGACAAGGCTGTGTGCGAGTTCCGGCAGGGCGACTGGGAGGCCGCGATCGCGGACTTTCGCAAATCGCTCGCCATGGCGCCCCGCGGCCTGGAGGCCTACGTGTCCCTGGCCGCGGTCTACTCGAACAGGGGGCTCTACGACAAGGCGCTCGAGACCTATGACCTCGGTCTGGCCGTGAAGGCGGAGCCGTCGGAGCGGGGTCTCAGGGGGCAATTGGCCGAGGGGCGCTCCCTCGTGCTCCGGCGCATGGGAAGACCGGAGAAGGGCCCGTGAGATCCTGGGAATGGGAGACCTTGTCGGGCAGGGTCCTGTTCCTGGCGGGCCTGGCCGCCTGGCTGGGGCTTTCCTTCACGCAGCTGCCGTACGGTTATCACGACGTCCACTATCTCACCTCGCTCGAGTGGGGATGCTGGGGGCCTTCGGAATGGGTGCATGCCCTCTTCGTGCCGCTCCTGGCCCTCTATCGCGCCGTGCTCGGCATGTTCGGCTTCCATGGGAAGATGTTCCTGGCCGTGGAGCTCCTCAACGGGGCAGCCGGCGGACTGACCCTGGTCTTGATGTTCGCGGCGGTCGAGCGTTGGCGGGGCCGGTCCCTGCCCGCCGCCGCGGGAGCTCTGCTCCTGGGGTTCTCCACCCGCTTCTGGGAAGCCACGCTCCGGCCGGACCCTTACGCGTTGGCGGGCCTGTGTTCCGCGGCCGCGCTGATCGCGCTGGCATCCGTCGAGGAAAACCACCTGGGAAGCGGCGCGGCCACGAGGTTCGCGCTGGCCGGGCTCGCGGCCGGGCTCGCGGCCGGGTTCCATGCCTCGGCCCTGTCCCTGGTTCCCGTGGCCGTGGTCGCGGCGTGGCGCGGCCGGACCGGCCTGCGGCCGCCGGCATGGTTCCTCGGGACCATGGCGCTCGTCCTGTGCCTGTGCTACGGCGTCTTCGTCGCCTACCACGGCGTGACTCCGGCGTACTTCAGCAGCATGGGCGCAGCCGAGCTTTTCAGCAAGGTCGAGCAGATACCCGGGACCTCGCTCTTCACGAGCCGCGATCCCCTCAAGCAGGCGGGAGACTACTGGCATTCCCTGTGGCTCGCGGGAGGCTCCACGCTCCTGCCCGTGGCCGGCCTGCTCCTGCTGCTGATGGTCGCCGTCCCTGCCGCGGGACCTCCGCGTCAGTCGAAGAGCCTTCCCGCGTGGGTGGCCGCTGCCAACCTGGCGTCCTACTCCATCTTCTTCTTCATCAACAACAGCCAGAACGGGTTCGTGTACGGAGGGCTGTTGGGCATGCCCCTGCTCCTGGCGTCCTGGGCGCGCGGCACGCGGGCCCCGGTGTTCGTGGCCGCGGCCCTGGTCGCGGCCGGCCTCGGGTCCCGGACGGAACTCGCTGCCGGGCCGTCCAGGGACCCGATGCTGTCGGAGACGCGCTTCCTGGACGGGCTCCTCAAGCCCGGCGACGCCGTGGTCGTGCCCGGGTGCCCATTCCCGGAGATGATCTACGAGCGGCGGTTCAATTTCCTCGCCGTGGGCGGCAGCGGCGGAGTCATGGGCACGGACTGCGGCATCCCGCTCTCAAGCGTGGATGCCCTGCCCGAGCGCGTGGCGTGGATGCTCGGCCGCGGCAGGCGGGTGTATTTCACGGAGGGGGATCTCGGCGCGGACTTCAATGCCCTGGCCGGGGACGTGTCCGGAGCCCAGAAGCTCAGGCAGGTCTTCTGGACCGCGGCCCCTGAAGCGAAGAACCGGCTGGCCGGCATCCGAACGGTCCGCCGAAGGCTAGAGTCCTCGTTCAAGATGGAATGCGGGATATCTTCGCCCCAGGGTTGGAGGTATTGCGGTTTGAGTCTCAAGCCCGGCCAACAGCCTCGTCCGGCGCGGGGCATCAAATCTCCGGCTGCCGCGTCCGGTCTCGCGTTCAACGCTCAAGACGTGGAGCTCCTGTCCCGGGTCCTGCTCAGGGGAGAGGTCAGCGTGGTGGTCCGGCTGAGGACGATGTTCCTGATGGGCTGGCTCTTCGAGGCGCCGGACGATCCCTACGCGCGGCAGGACATCGTATCCCTGGCGGCCGATGAAGTGGACTTGCGGTTGGGCTTCGACATGAAGGAAGCGGACCGCATCGCGGCCCTGATCGATGCCCTGGCCCTCAAGAGGCCCTCGGACGCGGACAAGCTCCTGGATCGCGCGGAGTTCTACTCGGAGTCGGGCCGCAAGGAGGACGCGGCCGCGGCCTTGAGGAAGGCCCGGTCCATGGGCCTGTCTCCCGCGGGCCTGAGGCGCGCGGCGTGGGCCTGGCAATCCCTCGGCGACTGCGCCGGCGCCTTGACGATCTGGCGGGAGCTGGCCGCAGGGCGGCCCTCGGCCAAGGATCTCAGCGACAAGGCCGTGTGCGAATTCACGACCGGGGACTGGCAGGCCGCGGTCGCGGACCTGGAGAAGGCGCTCGAGCTGTCCCCCTCGTCTCTGGAGGCTTACGCGTCCCTTGCCGCGGTGCGCGCCAAGCGCGGCGAGCTGAGCCGGGCTCTCGAGGTCTATGAAAGGGGCCTGGCAATCAAGGGGGGCAAGGGGGAGAAGGCTCTTCGGCCGCGGCTGCTCGAAGGCCGCGACCTGGTCCGCGACAAGCTGGCCAATCCATAGCGTCATGGGGTCCATGGAACCTGTCCGCGCCGTGCTCGACCGCGAGGGCTGGACCCTGTCGAGCCGGACCGAGGCGGGCAAGCTCCGTTTCGTGGTCGATGGCGCCCGCGGCCGGGTCTGCGAACTCATCCTCGAACGCCCCGCCGCCCACGGGCCCGTGGCTTCGGTGGCGCCCTCCTTCCGGCTCAGGGTCCGGGGCGGGGGGCGGCTCAACGCGGACCAGAAGCGCGCGGTCGCGGAACTTTCTTCCGGCTTGCGCCTGATCCTCGACAGCCTGCGCCCCCGGGTCGGGGCGCGGTCGAGGCCGGAGGCCGAGGTGCGCGCCCAAACCGAGTCCCACGAAGGCTACCAGGGGTTCGACCTCCTCCTGCGCACCACCTTGGCCTGCAACCAGAGATGCCCATTCTGCTGCGTGCCTCCGTCCCGGGGCCGGGTCTCGGCCGAGAGCCTTGAGGCGGAGCTTTCCGTCTTGGCGCGCCGCCTGGGACCCAAGGGGACGCTGACGCTCTCCGGAGGAGAGCCCCTCGTGGACCCTGGCCTCACAAGGCTTCTGGAGTCGGCCCGCGGCAAGGGCATCAGCAGGTTCGTGCTGCAGACCAATGCCGTGGGCCTGGACCGGCCAGGCGTCATCGAGAAGCTCGCGAGCCTGGGCGTGCGGCACTTCTTCGTCTCCTTCCACTCCCATCGTCCCGGGGCGTACGACCGCGTCACGGGGAGCCGGGGTCTCTACCCCAGGGCGGTCCAGGCCCTCAAGAGGCTCTTCAGCGGTTCGGGCTACGGCGTCACCTGCAACGTGGTGGTCAATGCCTGGAACTTCCGCGACCTGCCCGGGCTCATGCGCTTCCTGGCGCGCCTGGTCCGGTCCTGCAAGGGACGCGGGAAAGGTTCCGTGGACGTCTTCTTCTCCATGATCAATGGAGTGGGCCTTGCCAAGGCGCCTGAGTCCGGGGTGGACCTGGCTGCGGCCGCGCCCCTTCTGCGGGAGGCGGTCGCGGTCTGCGAGAAAGAGGGGCTCAAGGTCCAGCCCTTCGCGGCCGAGGCCGCCATGCCGCTGTGCCTGCTGTCCCATCCCGCGAAATACGCCAGCCGCAGGCCCTTGGGCCAGGACCGCGTGAGCTACGCGGAGGATACTCCCGGAGGGCGCGGGATCGCCGCCCCTGGAGTCATCGGTCGGGTCAAGCGACTCGCGTGCCGGGAGTGCCGGTTCGATCCCCGGTGCCTGGGCGTGCCTGTCGAATACGCCAGGCTCTTCGGCCTTGTCGCTCTCGAATCCCGTCCATGAAGGCCAGGCAGGCCGGCTACCCGGCCCAAGCGGGCGTCCTGCTATGGGATTCCTGTTGACGGTCTTCTGCGTCGTGTTCCAAGCGCATGCGGCGAACGCCGGCGGGCTGGAGTCCAGGATCCGCAAGCTCGCTGCCGGCGCCTCCCTGGCTCCGGCCCAGTGGGGGGTGTGCGTCAAGGATGCGGCCACGGGAAAGACCGTGGCCTCGCTGGACGCGGACAAGAGGCTGGTCCCGGGCAGCACGCTCAAGCTCTTTGTGACCGGAGCCGCCCTCTTGCTCCTGGGGCCGGACCACCGGTTCTCCACGGTCCTCCATCACGACGGGAAGATCTCGGCCGGGGTCCTCAAGGGCGACCTCATCATCAAGGGAGGCGGCGACCCCTCCTTGGGCTCGACTCTGGTGCGCGGCGGCAGGCCCATGGAAGAGGTGTTCGCGGAGTGGCTCAAGTCCCTGAAGGAGAAGGGCGCCGCCAGCATCCAGGGCGATATCGTCGCGGACAACACCCTGTTCGAAGGGCCGGCCATCCCCGGCAGTTGGCCCTGGGAGGACGCGGGCAACTATTACGCGGCTCCAGCGGACAGCCTTTCCATCAATGACAACCTCTACCAGCTCGTGTTCGCCCCTGCGTTGAGGGTCGGCGAGCCCGCCATGGTGCTGAGGATGGAGCCCGAGGTTCCGGGCTTGGTGTTCGAGAACCACATGCTGACCGGGCCGGCCGAGGCCGGAGACAACGGCTACATCTACAATGTCCCGGGGAGCTTTCGCGCGGTCCCGCGGGGCTCCGTGCCGGCCGGCGCCAGGGAGTTCGCCATCAAGGGCGCTCTGCCTGAGCCCGCCCTGTTCGCGGCTCAGGCCTTCGCTGGATTCCTCAAGAAGTCCGGGGTCGCGGTCTCAGGCAAGGCCAGGCTGGCGGCCCTGCCGGTCTCCATCGACGACACGAAAGTCCTTGCCCGCTCGGAATCCGTGCCCCTGAGGGATATCGTTCGGCTGACGAACAAGAGGAGCTTCAATCTTTACGCTGAGATGCTCAGCCGCGCGGTGGCCTTGAGCCAGGGCAAGCCAGGCTCGGCGGCTGGAGGCAACGGAGCGATCCGGGAATTCCTGCGCTCTACGGGCGGTTCCGTTGAAGGCGTGCGTCTCGAGGATGCCTGCGGGCTCTCGCGCCTGAACATGGTGACAGCCCGGGCCATGACGGACCTGCTGGTCTTCATGTCCAAGAGCCCTGTGTTCGCGGACTACCAGGAGTCCCTGGCTTGCCCGGGAGACCCCGAGGGCTTCGGCCACATAAAGGAATTCGGGAAAAAGACGGTGCTCGAAAAGTCCTTGCGCATCAAGTCCGGGTCGCTCAGCGGTGCGCGTTCCTACAGCGGCTATCTTCGGAACAAGGCAGGCAGGCTCCTGGCCTTCACCTTCATCGTCAACAACTACTCCTGCCCCCCGTCCCAGATCGAGAAGATCCACGAGGACTTGCTCCTGGCCCTCGCCGAGTCGCGTTAGAGCCCCGCACCGGCGGCTTGAGCGCTCCTAGGCCGAAGATGCGGGCGTACTCCGCGGGCACGCCGAGGCACCGGTCGTCGAAGGGGCACCGCCTGCAGCCCGGCTTCTTGGCCCTGCCCACGCTCCCGAGCTCTCCTGAGAAATCGTCCGCGTAGCGCACGCGGTCCTGGGAGAAGCGGCACACGGCGACGAAGTCCCGCGGCCGCGGCAGCACGCAGGGCGGCAGGGCGCCCTCCCCGTCGAAGCGCATGACTCCGATGCCTTCCTCCTTGCAGCGCCCGACCGCCTTCCAGAGGAATGCCGCGGCCTTCTCCAGGTCCACGGCCATGAAAGCCGCGTTGTTCATGCCCGCGCCGTTCATCAAGGAGAAGGAGACCTCCAAGGGCCTGCCTGCCTTGGGCCGGGAGCTCCTGGAGAGCCGGCCGAAGAATCCCATGAGACCGGGAAGGTCGCGGTAGTTGTATTCGTTGAGAAGGACGCAGGGGGTGACCCGGAGGTCCCCCGCGGCCAGGAGCTTTTTGAGCCCGGCCGCGGCTCTGGGGAACTGCCCGCGGGTGCCTGTGATGAGGTCGTACATCTTGGGCTGGCGGGAGTGGAAGGAAACGTCGTACCGGGTGACGCCGAGTCCGACCAGGGTTTCCAACGCGCCCGGCTTGTCGAGCCCGATCATGTTCGTCTGAAGGGTGAACTCCCGGATGCCCTTGGCTCGCGCGGACTCGAGGATGGCGACGAGCCTGGGGTCCACGAGGGGCTCTCCGCCTGAGATCGTCAGACTCAGGCCCGGCCGGACCTGGGCCGCGGCCGCGTCCAACGCGGCTTCGATGTCCGCCATGGGAACGTTGCGGCTTTCGTGGAGCACGAAGCAGAACGGACAGCGCTGGTTGCAGGCGAAGGTGGTCCGGAGGATGATGTCCGGCCTGCCCGCGTCTTCGCTGGCTTCGTGGATCTCGAGCTGGGCTTTGACCTTGCGTCCCTCGTCCTGGGCCCGGAGGGTCTCGAGGATCGGATAGAACGCGGCCGAGAGCCGGGCAAGCGCGGCTTTCTCCGGCCGGGACAGGGCGCGGGAAGGGACCGGCCGCAGGCACACGGTCGGCGTGATGGACATCGTGCCGTCGGTCGTCCCTGCCACGCGGGATTCGACATGGAGCTCCGCCAGAGGCGAGCCATCCTTGCCGCGGACCGCGATCCTGCCGGATCCTTGCGGACCGCTCCAGCACGCGGTCCAGCCTGATGAGGCCAGGATCTCCCGTGCCGCGGCGAAATGCGGGTTCGTCAGCGCGGCAGACCCGTTTGCGAGGAGCGCGACGACCTTAGCCATGGCCTCTTCCATGCGGCCTTCAGAGGCCAGGACCCGGGCCTCGGCCCAGAGTCCCGAGGGGTCCGCGTGCCTGGTGGGTCTCCTCATCCCTACAACTATAACACAATAAAATAATACCATTCTGCTCTCCCATGCCTGCCCGAAAGACCGCGGCCCCTCCGCCGCTGAGATGGCCCGTCACGGACGCGTTCGGGACCAGACTCGATCCCCGAGAACTCCTCCGCGGGGTCGCGGTTGAATTCGACCGGGATTTCAAGCTGCGGCTCGATGACGAGGGAGCGGTGTTCTCCGTGGCCGCTCCGGACCTGGCGCACCCGAGGCTGGAGCACGCCCTGTCGCGGCTTCGAGACAGGCTCGCGGGCTGGTCCGTGCGCCTCCAGGAAGGACGGGCCCGGGCCGGAGACAAGGCACGCGTCCATGACGAGCGCCGCGTCCCGGTCCTGACCGTCACCCTGGTCGAGGCGGACTCGGACGCTCCGGACCTTGCCGCGGCCAGAAGGATCCTCAAGAAGCGGCTTGGAGCCGCGGCAGGAGGCAGGGAGCCGTTATTCTTCGAGTGGCGCAGGGCAGGGAACAGCCGCGGGTTCAAGCCCGCTGTCTTCATCGCTGCCTCTCTTGAAAAGAGGGCTATTCGGTGGCTGGAAGACCAGCTCGCTGAGTTCCCTGTCACGCCTCCTGCGGAATTCCGGGTCCTGCTCGACGGGCTCGAGCGCGGCATCCTCAGGCGGCCGACCGTGGCTGCCGAAGCTCCGGCAGGCCAGGGGATCGTCCGAGATGCCACTCGTTGCCGGGACTGCGGGACGTGCGCCGGGATCTGTCCCGCTGGCAGGCTCTCCTCCGGAGGCAAGGCCAAGCCAGGCGCGAAGAAGGACTGCCTGCGATGCTTTGACTGCGTGGAGGCCTGCCCGGAGGACGCTCTGCGTCCCGCGTATGCCTTCACGAGCGCCATGCGGGGCGAAGCCGCCTGCGACCGGCCCGGGTGGCTCTCGAGGCTTAAGGGCTGCGCCGGCCCGTCCGTGCCTTCGCCTTTTCCTCCCTCGTACCTTCTTCCGAAGTCCGGACCGGTCAGGAAGCCGCGCGTCATCCTGGGCCTGGCGATCAGCACCCCGCAGGAGCACGCGGCTGCCTTGGTCAGGGACGGCAGGGTCGTGGGCGCCGTGGAGGAAGAGAAGCTCAGCCGGGTGCGCCACCACGGCTGGCCTGCCCCTGGCAGCCGGCGCTATGGCTTCACCCTCGAGGAATCATTCTGCCGCAGGTCCATCAGGCTGCTCCTGTCCCAGGAGGGGCTCACGCTCGACGACGTGGACCTCATCGCGATCAACGGCCTGCCCCCGCGCTACGGCATGGCTTGCGCGGTCCTGCCGCCGGATTCCCCGCTTCCCGTCATCTCCGCCGGCCGGCTCATGTTCATCCCCCACCACCTGTGCCACGCTGCTTCAGCCTTCAGGGCGTCGGGGCAGAAGGAGGCTTGGGTCCTGACCGTGGACGGCAGGGGCGAGCGCCGGACCGCGGCCGTGTTCCATGCCGGGCCCAAGGGCATCAGGCCGGTCTACGAGCTCCTTTGTCTGGCGCGGCGGTCCATCGGCGGAGTCTGCGAGTCCGTATCCAGGCTGCTGGGGTTCGGCGCGCATGGCCAGGGCATCGTCATGGCCCTGGCAAGCTCGGGCGACCCCGTCGTGCCCTTCGGCAGATGGCTCTCCTGGAAGAGCCCGGATTCCATGGCCATCAACGAGGATCTTTCCCGGGACCTGGCTGCCCTCGGCAGGAAGGAGGACGGAGGTTTGAAGCCCGCGCACCGGGACCTGGCTGCCTCGCTCCAGAAGGCTCTTGAGGACACGGCGTTCAACATCCTCGGCAGATTCGTTCCCCTCAAGCCCCTGGGCCTGTGCCTGGCGGGAGGCGTAGCGCTCAACTGCAGGATGAACCGGTTCATCCGCGAGAAGCTCAAGCCGCGAGCCATGTTCGTCCAGCCCGGAGCCAACGATGCCGGCACGGCCCTGGGCGCGGCGCTCGAGGCTCTGGCCTTCTCCGCTCCGAAAGCCAAGTCCTGGGTCATGGAGGACGCGTGCCTCGGCCCGGAGTTCTCCGAAGACGAGATGAAGGCCGCCTTGGACGAGGCGGGCCTTGCCTGCCGCCGCTCGGACGACCCTGCCGCTGAAGCGGCTCGCATCCTTGTCGATGGGAAAGTCCTGGGCTGGTTCCAGGGGAGGCTCGAGTTCGGGCCCACGGCTCTGGGTCATCGCAGCATCCTGGCCGACCCGCGCCGGAAGGGCATGAAGGACCGGGTCAACGGCTTGAAGAAGCGCCATGCGTGGCGGCCGTTCGGGTCCTCGATCCTGGCCGGCCGCGAGGCGGAGTGGTTCGAGGACCCCTTGGACTCGCGCTTCATGCTCTTCAGCGTGCCGGTGCGGAAAGACAAGGCTCCCTCCATCCCCGCGGTCATGCAAGACGACGGCGCCGCCAGGCCTCAGAGCGTGCACCGGAAAGCCGACCCGGTCTTTCACAGGCTCTTGTCCGAGTTCGACCGGCGGACGGGGGTGCCCTTGGTGCTCAATGCTTCTTTCAACAGGAAGGGCGAGCCCCTCGTGGCGACTCCGCGCGAGGCGGCGGTTGCCTTCAAGGAGATGGGCCTCGACGTCCTGGTCATGGGGCCCTTCATCGTGGAGGCAGGCGGCCGTAGAGCCCGTCCTCACGCGGAGCGGACCGGAGTCGAGCGGACCGGAAGGCGGCTTTCCCTGCGCCTGACCGTGGACTGCGACCTCGATTGCCCCCATTGCACCATCCGAGACCTCAAGGGAGCGGCGCCGCGTTCCTTCGAGGCGGCCGTGGCCGCCCTGGAGCGGGGCCGCGACGCGGGCTGCTCTGAGCTCGTGCTCATGCGCGGGGAGCCGACCCTGTGGCCGCGGCTGGCCGAGCTCTGCATGAAGGCCCGGGCCATGGGCTACGGCTTCATCCAGGCCCAGACCCATGCCCGGGCTTTTGCCGGGCCGGGGCCGCGCGCGGGCCTGCTGTCGGCCGTGGACGCGGCTGAAGTCATGCTGCTCGGCCCGGACGAGGCCGGTCACGACGCGTTGAGCGGCGTCCCCGGCTCGTTCCTGGAGGCCCTCAAGGGCATCAAGGTCCTGCTCGGCGCGGGCAAGGCCGTGCTCGTCACGGTCCCGGTCCTGCGCCGCAACCTCGACCGCCTCGAGGGGATCCCGGTCCTGCTCCACAAGCTCGGCGTCCGGCGCGTGCAGTTCAATTTCCCGAGGCCGGTCCAGCTCCCGGAGGACGCGGTCCTCGAGCCCCTGGCCCGGCTCTCGGACGCGGGCAGGGCCGTCTCCTGCGCGGCCCGCGCCGCGGCCGGCCTGGGCCTGGCCGTGTCGACCGAGGGCCTGCCGTACTGCCACCTCGACCGCGAGTTCAGGCCCGGGGCGGAGAGCGCGCGGGCGTGGGAGCGCTTCAGGGCCGACGACCTCGACGGCGTGCGCGACGGGTTGGGCTCCCAGATCGCGGCCCGGCCCGAGCCGCCTGTCTGCCGCGGCTGCGCTCTGCGGTCCTCGTGCCCCAAGACCTGGACGCTGTACCTCGAGGTTTTCGGCTCGTCGGAACTGAGGCCGGTGGCCGGCTGACCGATCAGGCGCGATCGACGGCGGCGTCGAGGAGGCGGAGGAACTGCGTCAACTGCCAGCGCTCGCGCGGGGAGGGAGGGGGGGAATCCTTGGGATAGGCGGCCCGGAAGCGGCGCGAGCGCAGAAAACACGGCTTCGTGGAGCGGGCGTCATGCAGGTCCAGGATGATCCTGCGGCCGGACATCGACAGAGCGAGGCGGATGCTGCGCGCGCCCCGCAGGACGACTTCCGAGACCGGCTCGAACTCCAAGCCGGCGAACGTCCCCGCGCGGGAGCCGCGAAGCAGGTCCACGATCCGCTGGGCGGCTCTGCCCGCGGCGGACAGCGGGCGCGTCGCGGCGCGGGCGACGGCCTCCCGGAGAAGCGCCTCGCGGGTGGAGGGGGGGCGAGCCGCTTCCATCAGCTCGAGCAGGGAGAACGCGATCCGCAGCGGCTTGGCCGCGCCGTCGGGGGGGGCGTTCGCCTCGCGGTAGAGGCGTTCGGCCAGATCGAAGACGGGGTCGTCGCGGAAATGGGAGCAGCCGCGGCCATCGCGTTCGGCGGCGCAGATGCGCACGAGCAGGGCGAAGTACTCTGCGACCTTCGCGTCCTTGAAGCGCCACGGGCGGATCGCGCGGATCTCCCCTTCGTTCTTGAATAATCCGTAGTACTGGCCGGGGTCCGGGTATCGGTCCGCCAGCACGCCGCCTTCCTTCTCCGCCAAGCGGAAGATGGGCGTGGCGGCCTCGATGAGCAGGGTCGAATACAGCCAGTAGCCGCAATCGGGGAAGCCCCGGGCGGCCGCGAGGGTCAGGTTGACGCGGACGTCCTCGAGAGTCGTCCAGGGGGTGAAGAGGATGAACCCGAGTTCGACGGTGGCGTTCCCCGCTTTGAAGGGCCGGAAGACCCCGGGGAAGGCGCGCCCCCATTTCTTCGTCAGGGCGAGGAACTCGTCCACCTGCTCCAGGCCGATGCGCTTGTTGAAGCGCGAGTTCTCCCTTTCGGAGAAGTTCTCGACGCCCATGCTCAGCATCCGGACCTCGTGTCCGGCTTCCGCCAGCGCCGGCAGGACGCGCTCGATGCGGCCGCGCTGGTGAAGGACGTCGTCGATGCGGGGATTGAAGAGGAATATCGAGGGGGGGATCTTCAGGCGGAGGACGAGCTCGAAGAGCTCGTCGAATCTCCAGAACGCGCGGATGTCGAAGAACTCGTAGCGGCCCTTGTTCCGGCCGGTCTTGCCCGCCGTCTCCGATATCCTCCGGAACTGGGTCTCGATGAGGGGAAGGATCGGCGTCTGCGGCGCCGTGACCGGGGGGATGGTCGCGCACATGCAGAACGAGCAGCCCCGATGCTTCGGGACGCCGGGGTCCACGCCCTTGAAATGCGGGTTGTCCTCCAGCGTGCGCCGATAGGCGCACAGCGCCCCGCTGAGGATGGTGATCTGCGGCTTCGCGGAGCGCGCCGCCTTGTTGGCCAGCACGGCGGAGTAGTCGGGGACGGCCTGCTCGACGATGTGGCGCCGCGAGGCCGCGGGGTCCGGGCAGCCCAGCCAATCGAGGAACCACCCGCAGCGGGCGAAAGCCACGTAATGGGCGCCTCCGGGCACCTCGCCGAGCGTCGGCATGATGAAATGCTTGGGCGGCGGCGTGCGCGCGGACAGGAGCTTCATCGCCTCGCGGCTCAAGACGTCGTTGGTGACCACGTGGCTGGGGCGGAAGCGCTCCAGGTGCCGGGCGAGCGAGCGCAGGTCCTCGTCCGGAAGGGCGGCGAAGAGCGTGCGCCCTACAGGGGCATCCTGCCGGTGCGCCACGTCTCCCCCGTAGCAGAGCCACAGGGTCTCGAAGCCCCGCTCCCGCGCCAAGCCCTTGAGGAAAGGGAAGAGCATGCTGCTCTCGTTGCGGCGGAGAGCCCCTCGGAAGAATTCAACCAGCATCAGACGCATGTCTGCCTCTCGCCTCCGGCGTCCTGAAATTGTACCATAGCCCTGACCATGCAGCTCGGACGGGACGGCCTCGCCTTCCTCAAGGGCCTCCTCGGAGGGCCGCCGGAGGGATGGGGGCTCGAGAAGGCCGCGTTCACGTCCGGAGAGCTGCGATTCTCCCTGGTCAAGGGTCCCCGGCGCCTCGAGTTGGGCCTCTTCCCGGAGCTGCGCCGGGGCGCGGCGGGCGGCGAGCTCGGCGTGCGCCTGCGCTGCGCCCGGGAAGACCTCACCGAGGAGGAGACCGCGCTCGCGGGCGCGATCGCCGCCGGGCTGGCCGCGACGAGCTTCGGCGGGCTCATCGCGCGCCTGCGGCGCGACGCCCTGCTCTACTCCGATCCGGACGGCAGCCGCGTCCCCTCGCGGCTGGAGAGCTACTACCGCGTCGTCGACCACTCCCCGGATTTCTGGAAGTTCGTCTACCCACAGTGGCGCTGCCTGGAGGAGAAGGTGGACCTGGGCTCGCACTGGGCCCGCATCAACTTCGCGACGCTCGAATGCCGGCTGGCCAACCCGGACCCCGGCGCGCCCTCCCTGCGCTTCTTCGCCGACAAGGACGCCGGCGGAGGAGGCGGGGCCTGCACGGACGTCGAGGCGCTCGTCACCGAGGCGGACGTCGTCGGCGGGAGGACGCAGGAGCTGCTGGGGCGGACCCTCGACGAGGTGGCGCGCCGGGAGAAGCCGGCGTACATCCATCTCAACACCACCTGCCTGCCCGAGCTGATCGGCGACACCCCCGCGCCTTTCATCGGCCGCATCGAGAGCGAGCTCGGCGTGCCGGTGTTCTGGACCTCTAAGACCCGCCCCGGGGGTCCGCTCTATGCGGCATGGATCGAGCGTCTTCTCGATGCGACGCGGTTCTCTTCAAGCCGCGACCCGCGCGCCGTGCTGCTCGCCGGCGTGCCTTCGCGCTCCGCCCGGGCGCAGGCCGAGGAGCTCTGCGCGGCGCTGGGCCTGCGTGTGCTCGGGACCGTGTTCCCGGACCTCGATTTCCGGCGGGCCCCGGAGATGGGCGAGGCGAGCGCCGTCGTCTGGCTGGACCCGATCGGGTGGGAGACGATCGCGGACGGTCCCTTCCTCCGCCACGGACTCGCCGTTGTCAGGCATCATCCTCCCTACGGGCTGGCGGGCACGCGGGAGTGGCTCGGCCGCATAGCGTCGGTCCTGGGGCTCGACGGGGACGAGCAGGCCTTCTCCCGGGTCCTGGAAGCACGGGCGGAGCGGCTTTCGGCGCTGAGGGCGCGGTGCCGGCGGCTGACCGTGGCGCTGGTCGGCGACACGGCCGACATCGAGCTTCTCGTCACTCAGCGGCGCGCCTTCGGATTCTCGCCTGCCGCCCTCCTCGGGGAGCTCGGCTTCAACGTGCGCTGCCTCGTCTTCAGCCCGGGCCGCGACGCGGGCGCCGGGCGGCTGCGGCGGCCCCGGGCGCCGTTGGGCTCGGGGACGATCGAGTTCGCCGCCTTCTCGTCGAAGGCGCAGCTCGGCCGCCGGCTCGCGCGGGGAGTGGATCTTGTCTTCTCCCACTTCAACCACGATCCCAGGCTCGAGGCGCTGGGGCTGCGGGGCTTCACGGAAGCCGCGTTCGAGCCCGGGCTTGACGGCCTGCTCCTCTCGGGCGCCCGCCTTCTGGCGAAGTGCAGAGCCCGCCCTTTTCCGAGGCACCGGGACTGCCTGACGCCATGGGACATATGACCCGCATCGAGTCCCCGGGCGAGGCCGTGCGCCTGCCGTTCCTTAACGGTGTCTTCATCGCGGCCGACGCCATCGCCGGCGCCTATCTCATCGTCGACGGTCCGTACTGCGTTTTCACCAAGGCCGAGATGCAGTACTGCCACAACATGCGCTGCCGCCTGCTCCCTGCGATCGGGCACCGCCGCGTCGTGCACACCGGGCAGATCCAGGACCGGGAGGAGGTCAAGAGCCTGTCCGCCGACCGGACCGGGCAGGTCGGGAGCGTCTTCACGGGCGTCTGCGCCCAGCCCGACGCGGGCATCGTGCTTTCCACCACATTCGATTTCCATGAGCTGGTGGGCTTCCCCTTGGAGGAGGTCGCCCGCCGCTATGCGAGCCCCGGCGGGCCGCTGGTCTGCCATGTCCCCTCCCGCTCGCTCGGAGGCACCTGGCTCGAGGGCTACGCGCGGACGTGCGCGGCGCTCGCTCGGAGCGTGACGCTCCGGCCGGGCCGGCGCAGGAAGGGCTCGGCGGCCGTCGTGGGATACCTGTTCGATCGCGACGAGCCCGATCACGCCGGCAACCTGCGCGAGCTGCGGCGGCTGCTCGGGGCTCTCGGCCTGCGCGTGGAGTCCGTATGGCTTTCCGGCGGAGGACGCGCCGAGCTGGAGGCCGCGGAGCGCGCCGGGGTGGTGATCTCCCTTCCCTACGCCCGTGAGGCTGCCCGCGTCGTGGCCAAGCGGACGGGCGCCAAGCTCTGCGAGGTCGAACTCCCCCTCGGTCTCTCCGCCACCGAGCGCTTCCTGCGAAAGACGGCGGCCGGCGTCGGGCGCAGCCGGCAGGCCGCGGTCCTGGCCGCTTCGGAGAGCCGCGCCGCGGTGCGCGACACCCAGGCCCACGTGCTCCGTCTCATCTCCGGCTGCGGCGTCAAGATCCTGCAGGACGATCCTCACCTGGCCGCGCGGCTGCGGGAGTTGTGCTCCGAGCTGGGGCTGCTGCCCGATCCGGAGGCTTGCAGCGCGGCCAAGCGCGTGGTGTGCCTGGCCCCCGCGATCGCGACCTTCCCGCCCGGCTCGGTCGCGCATGTGCCGATCGGTTATCCGAACTACCTCGAGCATCCCGTGGTCGAGCGGCCGTTCCTGGGCTATGCCGGCTTCCGGCACCTCGTCGACCGCGTCGCCTCGGCCATCCTGCGCGGCGAGGGGTCGGCGGGTTCCCGGCCATGAAAAAGAAGCCCCTGACGGTCGTCGTGTACGGGAAAGGCGGCGTGGGCAAGTCCACGATGTGCGCCCATCTCGCGGTGAGCTTCGCGCGGGAGGGCCGCAAGGTCCTCCTCCTCGGCTGCGACCCCAAGGCGGACACCTCCCTGCGCCTCATGGGCGGCCGGCGTCCGCCGACCATCGTCGACATGGTGACGGGGCTCGAGGGCCGGGATTTCCGCGACCTGGTGATGACGGGCAGGCCCGGGCTCGACGTCTTGGAGACGGGAGGGCCTTCTCCGGGTCAGGGATGCGGCGGCCGCAGCGTGGCCACTCTCTGCCAGTATCTGGAGGATCACGCGCGCGAGCTCAGCGGCTACGACACGCTCGTCTTCGACGTGCTCGGAGACCTCGTCTGCGGAGGGTTCGTGGCCCCCCTGCGCTTCGGCCTCGGGCGCGACGTCTACATCGTCTCCTCCGAGGAGAGGGCGTCGCTGTTCGCGGCCAACAACATCGTGCGGGTCGCGTCCGCCCCCTACCACGAGGGCGTGTTCGTCGGCGGGATCATCTTCAACCTGCGGCAGAACGACGCGCCCCCCGGCCGCCTCGAGGCCTTCGCCGCGCGCCTGGGCGTGAACATCACGGCCGTCATCCCCCGCGACCCGGACATCCTCGAATCGGAGGAGCGGGGCTTGACCGTCTTCGAGCACGCGCCGAAGGGGAAGGCCGCGGCCCTGTTCCGCGCTTTGGCGGCGGCCATCGCGGGCCGCAAGGGGGCGGTGCCCGGCGCCTCGGCGCGGGCCATGCCGGCCGACGAGTTCGCCGAGTTCGCGCGGGGACGGCCGATTTGGAAGGGAACTTTTTGACGCCTCGCTCGTATATAGGATGTGGGGACGCGCACATCCGGGAACAAGGAGGAGCGATGCGGCAAACAGTGGAGATGCCTGGTCTGGAGACGAGAATCAAGATGTACCGCGGGCCCGTGGCGGAGGGGCGCGCGCAGCTGCTGGGCTTTGCGGAGCTGGTCATCGGAGGGAGCTTCATCATCCGGGACATCCGCATCCTGCGGGTGACCGCCGGGGAGAAGAGCGGCAGGGTCTTCGTGGCCTTCCCCGGCCGCAAGCGTCCGGGCGAGGAGAACAAGTACTACGACATCGCGCATCCGGTCACGACCGACGCCTATCAGGAGTCCACGAAGACGATCCTGCGGGCCTACGAGGAGGCGGCCGGCCGGGCCTGAGGCCGGGAAAGGAAGCGGCCGGCGGGGAACCCCCGTCGGCCGCCGACTTCCCGGAGGGCGTCCGAAGGCTCAGTGCGCTGACGCGTCCCTGGGCGTGGGTTTGGCGTGCCAGATGCGCAGCAGGAGCGCGAACCCGATGAGGCAGAACGGCATGAGGAACACGGGCCAGAACCTCCAGTCGCGGCTGGTGATGTAGCCCAGGGCCAGGGACTGCACCCCGGTGCCCAGGTACACGAACCCGTCGATGATGCCCACTGCCGTGGCCGCGCCCTTGCGGCCGCCGAAGTCCATGGTCGCGGTGCCGCTCAGGAGCCCGTGCGTGCCGATGACGCAGATGGACAGGAGGAACGCCAGAAATCCCATGCCCCAGCCGTTCTGGAGCGTGAAGTACATGACGATGGTGGAGGCCAGGGCCGCGGCGTAGAGGAACCCGGCGGCTGGCGCGCGCCGCGACTGGAAGACCTTGTCGCTCACCGTGCCGGCGAACACGCCGCCTGTGATGCCGGCCACCATGAGCATGAGGCCCCAGTGGTCCTTCATGTAGCCCCACCCGCCCGCGCAGAGCGCGAAGGAAGCCTTGGCCGCGACCTGGCAGTCCAGGGCACCGGCGCAGGCCGCGGTCGCTTCCTTGAGACTCGAGGCGCAGGGCGCCATCCGTTCCTTGGCGTAGATGAGGAACCAGTGCATGATGCCGTTGCGCAGGATTCCGGTGCAGAACTCCACGCACGCGATGGTCAGGATCACGGGGTGGGAGAGCACCCTCTTGAGGACCTCGAAGATCGGGGGTTGGACCTCGCTTTCTCCTGAGGACGCGTCCGCTGTGTCGAAGTTGGCGAAGCCCGCCTCTTTCGGGGTGTCCTTGAGCAGGAAGAGCTCGATGAGGAAGAACGCCGCCAGGAGGAGCGCTGGAGCGTAGAACACCCACCAGACCGCCACGCCTTCGGCCATGCCCGGTACGCCCTTGCCGGCCGCGAGCTTGAGGATGCGCTCGCTCACGTCGAAGGCCAGGAACAGGCCGCTCGAGATCATGATGCCGAAGATGCCGGAGAACACCCCGCGCTCGCGGATGTGGAACCAGGAGGCATTGACCTTCACGATGGCCACGGCTCCGTAGCTCTGGAAATACATGTTCAGGCCGTAGAGGACCGAGAAGACCAGGGTCAGGGAAGCGGTCTTTGGGTCCGGCAGGCTCAGGACGTGGTGCAGGTAGAGGCCCATGAGGATGTTGGCGACGCACGCGCCCATGGAGCCGATGAGCATGCCCTTCTTGCCGCCGATGCGGTCCGTGATGGGGCCGTTGACCAGGAAGGCCAGGGCGTAGACCCAGGCTCCGACCCCGAAGATGGTGCCGAAGGCTTCCTTGCTCATCAGGGAGCCGAGCGCGGTCTTGCTGACCGTGAGGTTGTAGCGCCCCATGTAGAGAAGGGCATAGGTCAATCCAAGGGGGAACCAGTTGAACATGCGTCTGGTCTTGAACGCGCTGGAATGCTGGGGAGGGGTGGCGGGGGCTTGCGGCGTGCTCATGCTCGGATGGTACCATAATCCTCGCGGAGCGGTCACCTCCTGGCATCCCTGCTGGAATCGTTCGTAGAATGCTCTCCCCGGCTGTAATGCTTTCCGCCCAAGGCCGTATCTATTAGTGGAAGGGCGGGAACAGCCGGGCCATGGGGGCTTGCGCGTTGCCAGAAGAAGGGTCTTCAGCCGGACTGAGGGTCAGCGGGCCCGAGGACATCGGCCTGGTCTACGACCGGTTCTTCCAAAGGGTGTACAACTACGTGAGGTATCGCGTGCCTGACAGGGAGACGGCGGACGACCTGACTGCCCAGGTCTTCGAGAAGGTCCTCGGCAAGTTGGGAAGCTACAAGCCCGGCCGAGGCATCTTCGAGGCCTGGCTCTTCGCCATCGCGCGCAACGCGGTCAATGATCACTATCGCGGCCTGGGCTGGAGGCGGTGGCTGAGCCTGGACCTGGCCGGGGAGAGGCCGTCCAAGGAGCCGACCCCTGAGGATGCCGCGGTCCTTGACGAGGGTCGGCAAAGGCTGGCAGCCGCGTTGAAGACGCTCGACGGCCGCGAGCGCGAGGTCCTGGGCCTTAAGTTCGGCGCTGGCTTGGGCAACCGCGAGATCGCTGGCATGGAAGGCTTGAGCGAGAGCAACGTGGGAGTCATTGTGTTCCGGGCCCTGAAGAAACTGCGCCTGGAGCTGAAGGGAGAAGCGGCATGAACGGGATGGGAGAGACCGCATGAGCGAGAAGTATCCGGCGGGATTCGACCCGGAGACCGCGGAGCTGGCCCGGATGCTGGAAGCGCTGGATTTCAGCGAGGAGACCTCCATCCGCGAGAGCCTGCGCGAGCGGCTCGTGGAACGCGGCGAGGAGCTCGCCCGGGCTTCGTTGAGAAGGCGCTGGATCCCGGTCTTCGCTCCCGTTGCCGGCCTGGCTGCCGTGATCCTTTCCCTCTTCATCGGCGTGCCCATGGGTCCCGCGCCCCTGCCTGAGGCTCCTCAGCAGTGCAACCGGCTGCTGGCATGCAGGCCCGTGGTCGGCAAGGAGGTCCTCATCTTCGACGCGATCGGAGACGGTTCGGAGTCGGACGTGCCGGCGGTCGCGCTCGGAGCGAGATCGGACCTGGACAGGCTGAAAGCCGCTGATATCATGGAGACCGTGCGGGGCGAAGAAGTCGTCACCGACAAGGGGCGGGCCGTGCGCTGGCGCTTGGGCAAGGATGTGTTCATCTTGGAGAGCAGGATATTGAGGGGGGTGCCATGAAAAAGGGAATCAAGACAGGGACGTTGGTGGCCATGGGGCTGGTCCTTGCGGGCATCGGCTGGTCTCTGGCCGCTGAGCGGAAGCAGGCTGAACCGAAGCAGAAAGGGGAGGCCATCGAGGAGCAGAAGCAGGAACAGAAGGAGAGGTCCCGCCGCATCAAGCCCAGCCAGGGTTTCCTGGCAGGGTTCTTCGCGGCTAGCTTCGAGCGCAAGCACCTGGCGGGCGGCTACCGCTCCCTGACCCTTCCGATCAAGGAGTACCAGCTGCTCAACATCAGGCCCGGCGACTTCGTGGACGTGCTCGCGACCTTTGACGCTGCCATGGCGGACAAGCGCAAGGAGAAGGTGACCGCCACCCTGCTCCAGCATGTCTTGGTCCTGGGCGTGGTCAAATGCGGCGACCTCGAGGGCAAGGGCGCGGTGCACCTGATGGTCAATCCCAACGAGGGCCAGTACGCGGCCCTGGCGCGCTACCAGGGAGAGATCGACCTCGCGCTCAGGGCCGAAGGTGATTCCGAGATGCATCCCATGGAGATGGCCAGCTTCCGCAAGCTCTTCTCCAACTGACGGGACACAGGTCCCAAAGGAGCAGGGGCCCCTTGCTGTCTTGAAGGGGACCGTAAGCCCCAGCCCTTCTGGCCGGTCTTCAGCTACCCTTCCTTTGTCCGATGAGGAGACGAATTTTCAGCCTTTTTCTCGCGTTCATATGCCTGACCGCGGGTCCTGTCTGCCCAAGGGCTGTGGCAGCTTCGGTTCGCGTTGCCCCGATCGCGGTCAAGAGTCCCTTGGCCATGGCAGGAGGCATGATCAACGCATCCCTCCCAGGCCTTTCTTCCGGGAATCTGCTGGTCCCTTCCTGGAATAACGGCTCTTTCCGTCTGACTGCTCCGGACATCCAGGACCTCAAGACTCCTCCTATTCTGGAAGGCGTGCAGGTCCCGACTTTGCTGGACCCCCGGCGCGCAGCGGTCCTGGCGGACCGTGCCCGATCGGTTGACTCGGGAGCCACGGCAACAGCCGCGACCCTGGAAGGCGTGTCCGGCGCTGCCGCTTCCGAGCCCACAGCCATCCTCGAGCGGGTCAATTCAGTGCTCAAGGATTTCACCCCTGAAGACCTGAAGGATCTCCCGGACGAGGACCTCCATGCCCTTTCCGCTGTTGTCATGGACGGCATGGCCGGGTACAAGGCCTCCAAGAAGGATGTCGCCAAGGGCATGGTGACCCTTTCCAAATTCAAGACCGAAAAGCTTCTGTCGAAGCGGGGCCAGGAACTCGACAAGTACGAGCCGTACAAGTCCGTCAAGGACATGCAGACCGTGCCTGTCTACATCCACGGCACTTCAGACCGGGTCCAGCAGGTCCGGCCCAAAGCCATTTTCCGGCACTATACCACGAAGGAGGGTCTTGAGGCTGTCCTCAAATCCAAGTCCCTTCAGAACGGATTCCTGCCCTATATCGAGCTCGTCGTGTATGTGGCTCGCTATGTTTATGAGGACCTGACCGGCGTGTTCCTGACCGTGCCCGAAGTCTCGGGCCGCGACGTGGGCGTGCCCTCGGATCAGCGTTACTACGTGGACCTCCAGGTGCCCAAGGATTTCCCACTGCTCCAGCCTGATCCCAACTACCCCATCTTCCTCGTGCCCATGCCTGGCCGCACCCGCGACTGGGTCGCCGGCTACTACAGGAAATGGATGAAGGGCGAGGCCGTCCCAGCAGACCAGAAGTCCCTTGCGGAGAACCTCGACAAGAGCGGCGGTCCAGGCCCTGAACTGGCCATGCCTATCAAGATCGTGGGCCATGGCGAAGTGAAGTAGCCCTCTTTAGCGGACTCCATCCTTTCCTGCCGGGCCGCGAGCCGCGTTTACTACTGCTACAACTCCTGGAGGTTCCGTTGCGCGCGCCAGTAGCGTGCGGAGCTCCAAGCGGGGGCGAGGGCCCTTCCGCTTGCCCCTGTTATTATGATTCGATATGTCGATTCATAGCTACATGGAGGTCCGGAGGACGCCTTGCCCAAGCTTAGCGGCGTGATAATCGCTCAACGGCGCGCCCTGAACCGGCTTCAATGCGCCGGCATCGTGCCGCCGATTCCGCGCAAGCGCGTGTCCGCCATTGTCGCCGAAAAGACGCTCGGCGTCCCGACCAGACGTATGTGGGACTGAGGATAAGGCTTCGGGCAGGGTCTTCGCGGATTCGGCCAAATGGTTTAACTTGTCAAGCAAACTTGACAGAACAGGCATTATGTGCTATAATATGCACAAGCAACAGATATCCCAACGATGAATCGCCACGATTTGGAACTCCTTGTTGAGTCCCTCAGCCTTGGCCAAAGCGATTTGGCAAGGCTGGCCGGGGTTTCGCGGCAAGCGGTTTCTTTGTGGTTCAAGGGGCCTGATGGGGGGATGGGGATGCGGGCATCCCATTTGATTGCGCTGAGCCGGAACCTTGGCATGAGCCTTGATGAGTTGACCTCGCCTGTCGGGCTCGATGAGAAGTCCGAGCAGGACATGAAAGCGGAGCTTCTTTGGGATGGGCTATATCCAGGGCTTGCCGGATTCTGCGCTGCCTTGGCTCGGGGAGAGGACCGCGCCTTGGCGCGATTGGTCCAGGTCTATGGGCTTTACAAGGCGGACGCTGTTGCCGGAGAATCGGTATGGACAGGTTTTCCGCGGTACAAGCGTCATGTCCATCCAGGGAGAAGAGAGGGTCTTGAGGCTGTATGGCGCTTCGAAACGAGCCGAGCATAGAACTGGCTGAGCGGGTTCTGCCGCCGCCTCTTTTGGCGGCTTTGCGCCACATCTTCGGCCAGGGCTTGGCTGGCTGCGGCCTGGTCGGAGGAACGGCTCTGGCGGGGTTCTACGCGGGCCACCGCAGGTCCGATGATCTGGACCTTTTCACGGATGGCGAGGCGAATCAAAAAGCTGTGGTGCTGGCTGTGCGGTCCCTGGAAAGTCTCGGCGCCGAAGTGCAGGCAAAGACGACATCCGCGTCGTATTTCCGCGCGCTCTGCCTCCTGAACGGGCACCGCTTCAACGTGGATGTCTGCGTATCCGAGCTGTTGTTTCGAGTCGGCGGTTTCGTGACGCTCGGAGGCGGCATGGCAGTTGCTGACCTCGACACCATGCTCATGCTCAAGGCTGCGGCCCTGGCAAGCCGCTGCGCTGAGAAGGACCTGTACGACCTGATCTGGATCCTCGAGCGGTGCCCGGGAATGACGCTCAAGGGGTTTGTCGAGGCTGGCCAGCGCTATGACGCTGGAGCGGACGCCGAGGGTCTATTGATCGGCGTGTTGGGAAGCCATATCGAGAAGGAAAGCTGCGGTTTCAGCCTCGATCCGGCTTTGTCCAAGGAAGCGGTCTTCCGACAGGTGAGCAAGTTCAAGAAAGAATTGTCCCAAGCCTTGAGGACATTGGCCAAGGGGCAGGAACCTCCTCCCCTTGCCGGCCTGGTGGCCAAGGCCCGCGCCTTCTCCCGCGGCGGCGGAAAAGGCTATCATTCATAAATCATGGCGTCCAGCGGCAAGAAGATCGTCGAGGCCCGGGCCGTGGTCAAGCACTACGGCGACTTCGAGGCAGTGAGGGGCATCGATTTCCATATCGAGGCCGGCGAGTGCTTCGGACTCCTCGGCCCCAATGGCGCCGGCAAGACCACCACGGTCCGGATGCTCTGCTGCGTCCTGCCCCTGACTCAGGGGGAGATCTCGGTCTTCGGCCTCGATGCCGGCAGGAACCCGCGCGAGATCAAGGCCAGGCTCGGGGTCTGCCCTCAGGAGAACAACCTTGACCCGGATTTCGGCGTGCGGCAGAATCTCATCGTGTTCTCCCGGTACTTCGACATCCCCAAGGCCGAGGCAGGCCCGCGGGCGGACGAGGTCATCAAGAGGTTCCGGCTCGAGGACAAGGCCGGGGTGTGCGTGGAAGACCTCTCGGGAGGCCTCAAGCGCAGGCTCATGGTGGCCCGGTGCCTCATCAACAAGCCGGACATGGTGATCCTCGACGAGCCGACCGCTGGGCTTGACCCTCAGTCCAAGCGCCAGATCTGGGACGAGGTCAAGGCCATGAAGGACTCTGGGGTGACGGTGCTCCTGACCACGCACAACATGGAGGAGGCCCAGCTCCTCTGCGACCGGCTCATCATCGTGGACACCGGCCGCATCATCTCGTCCGGCACTCCGGCTGAGATCGTGGAGAAGAACGGGGGCGGGACCTTGGAGGACGTCTTCCTGAGGCTGACCGGGAAGCAGCTGCGCGAATGAGCCTGCTCAGGAACATCAGCCCGCGCCTGCTCCGCATCTGGCAGAGGAACTTCGACGTCAGCCTCGTGACCTGGAAGACCAATGTCCTGCCGCCGCTCCTTGAGCCCCTGCTCTACATCTTCGCCTTCGGGTTCGGGCTCGGCGCCTATGTGCAGGAGATCTCCTTCGAGGGCCGGACCTATGAGTATGTCGCGTTCATGGCTCCCGGCATGGTGGCTGTGGGAGTCATGTTCCATGCCGTGTTCGAGAGCATGTACGGCTCGTTCGTGCGCATGCGATACCAGAAGACCTTTGACGCGGTCCTGCACACGCCGCTCCTCATCGAGGACATCCTGGCAGGCGAGATCCTCTGGGGCGCGACCAAGGGCCTGTTCGCCGGGGTCGCGGTCCTGGCTGTCATCACAGCCTTCGGCCTGGCCTCCTATCCCTCGAGCCTCATGGTCATCCCCGCGGCTTTCACGGCAGGCATCATGTTCGCCGGGTTCGGGCTGTTCTTTGCCGCCATCTCTCCCTACATCGACAACCTCAACCTCCCGACCTTCCTGTTCATCACACCCATGTTCCTGTTCAGCGGCACCTTCTTCCCCTTGGACGGCTTGCCTGCCTGGCTCAGGGGCCTGGCCATGGTCCTTCCTCTCACCCACCTTGTGACCGTGGTCCGGGCTTCCACGTTCGGCACTCTTTCCGCTGGCCTGGCCGTCAACTTCGCGTTCATGGCCGTGGTGGGGTTCGCGGTGTCCTACATCGGCATCAAGCTGATGAAGGAGCGGCTCATCAAGTGATGGAGTTCCGCGGCCTCGAGCAGGCTGACTTCGCCAGGCTCAAAGCCTTTTTCGAGGAGTCGGAGCACCCCCACTCCGAGTATTCCCTGGCTTCCACGATCGTGTGGGACCGGTGCATCATGACCATGGGGTGCGCTGTGGACGGAGAAGACGTCTTCCTTTCCGAGACGAACCCAGCCGATCCCAAGGAGCGCTTCCTTCTCCTGCCGATCCCCGGTGGGAAGCGATTTGCTCCAGCCGTCCTCAAGCAGAAGGCTCTGGAGGCCGGTTTCACGGAGTACCGGTTCGTTCATGACGCCTATGTCTCCCATCACGGCATGGAAGAGGTGGAGAAGCATTTCAAGGTTTCGGAGCAGCCAGGCTACACCGATTATGTCTACCGGGCCAAGGACCTCGCCTCACTCGACGGCAGGGACCTGGCCAAGAAGCGCAACAACATCCGGCAGTTCGAGAAGGAATGCGCGGCCCACGGCTGGAAAGTCGAGACCGTGCGCCTCTCTTCAGCCAATGCCGCTGCCTGCGTTGAATGCCTGGAGCAATGGCGGAACGAGCAGGAGGACGCGAACTGGACCGGTATCCTCGCTTGCGAAGGCGGCGCCATCCGCAGGGCTCTGGCGGATTTCGACGGTCTCGAGTTCCGCGGCCTCATGGTGCTCGTCAATGGCATGCCGCGCGGGTTCGGCGTGGCAGCCCGTCTCAACCGCGACACCGGGGTCCTCCTCTTTGAAAAGGCCTCGGACCGCCACAAGGGCCTCTACCAGTACCTCGACCGCGAGTGCTGCCGCCTGCTTTTCGACAACTGGCAGTGGGTCAACAAGGAGGGGGACATGGGGGACCCTGGCCTGGCCAGGGCCAAGGAGTCCTACGCTCCCTTCAAGCGGGTCAAGGCCTTCAGTCTGGAGCTGCGCTAGATTATTGTATGATGCGAGCAATGAGGCCCTCCGATCCCGGCAAGACCCCTCCTCTTGCGGGCGGGGACCTGTCCCTGGATGAGAACAGGTTCCGGATCTGGAAGGAGATGAACGCCATCCTTGCCGCGGGCAAAGGCCTGCGCCGCAACGACTGCTACCTCTACCCTGTCCGGATGGACCGCCCTTAATTGAACCCCTGGTTCTATCCCGCCGTGCTGCTGGGCGGCGTGCTGTTCTTCGTCGGCCGCTCGATTTCAGCGCGGGTCAAGGACAGGGGCAGGGCTGAGATCGCGGTGCTCGCTGCCGCGTTCGCGGCAGCCCTGCCGGGCCTGCTCTACGGCTTCTACTACAGCCACCTTCTGCTCGACAGCGCGGTCTGGTTCTACGAGCTGAGGTCGTGGATGGGAACCGAGGTCGCGGCAGCCGGCATGGGATTCTCCGCGGGCGTGTTCAACGAGAGGATGCTCCGGTTCCCTGCCGGCAAGCGGCTGGTCGGGACTCCGGTCGCGATACTCGCTCTGGCGACCGCGTTGGTCGTCCCATACCTCAAGAACATCAAGTTCCCTCTTAAGACCGCTGGACTGACGGACTCCTGGGTGAACGGGGTCTGCCTGCAGAGCACTCCTTCGACCTGCGGAGCCTGCTCAGCCGCGACCATAATGAGGAAGGTCGGAGTCCCGGTCACGGAAGCCGAGGTCGCGAAGAAGGCGTACACCTCACTGGGGGGGACGGAACTATGGTACATCGCCCGCATGATGAAGTGGAAGGGGTTCAGGATGCATTTCGAGGCGCTGCCTCCGGGCGGCATCGAACTGCCCTATCCTTCCATCGCGGGCGTCCGCATGGAAGGGTTCGGACACTTCATCGCGGTCCTCGACCGGACTCCCAAGGGCTACGCCATCGGCGATCCCCTCTACGGCCGCATCGTCATCCCCGACCACCGGCTGAAAGCCGAGTACGAGTTCACGGGCTTCTTCCTGGTGATGGACTATCCGCCGGTGATGGCAGGCGGGGCCAAGGTCCGCTGATCAGTGCTTCGCGAGGATCATTTCGGGATGACGATGATGGTCTGCCAGGCCACGATGTCGTCCCCCCACAGGTTGTCGTCCTGCCCGTTCGGTCTTCCATGTGTCTCTCAAGCCCGGTCTCGGCATCAATCCGGAGTGCCTGTCGCGGCGCCTAGCTTCCCCAGGATTCCTCGGTACCACGCCATGGTCCGCGCTGTCAGGTCTCCGAGCGCTTTCGAGCCCCACACGACCGAGAGCGTGCGGGTCGTTCCAGGGTGGGTCTTGGTGCGCTGGCAGTCCTTGACCCCGTTGGCGCACGGGCCTTGGCTGTCGAAAAGGCAGAGCAGGCCTTCGAGGTCGATCTCCTGGCCCGAGGCGTTGAACACGTAGCAGGCCCCGGCTGGAGCGAGGCCGAGGCGGAACGGAGGCTTGGCCAGGTCGAGGTCCACCACGCTGATGGGCAGCCCTGAGTGGAGGGAGACCGCGTTGCAGGCATCCACGACGGCGTTGATGGAGGCCAGCCTGCCCTCGGCCGCTGCCCCTACGAGGTATTCGGCTGAGGGCTTGCCCCTGCCCGTGGGCTTGTAGCCGCCATGCCTGAGCAGGTCGCGCACCGTGGAGCGGACGGATTCGTCACGCGTCAGGGGGGCCTCGGCGCCTGCGCTGAGCAGGCCGGTCAGCCATTCAGGAGCCGGAATCTCCCCGAGCGGACGGGGAAGCGTGGTCAAGAACGCGCCGGCGTCGAGGAGTGGGTGCGGATCGACAGCCAGCGAAACCGGCGGGACCGGGCCTGACACCCTTAGTCTGCTTCCGCGGCCTTCTTCTTGTATTTGAGGTTGTAGACCACGAGGAAGAAGATCACCGCGGCCAGGAGCACGGGCGTGGCGTAGTGGTACTGCGCCTGCCGGTAGGTGTAGAGGTCGAAGATCCGGCCGTAGAGGAGCGAGAAGCGGCCCATGACCGTGGTGCCGAAGGCCGCGCCGAGGTAGATCATAATGAAGTAGATGCCGACCTTGGAGGCGGCCTTGATGGGCCCGCGGTGCTCGACCGAGAAGAAGAAGTAGATGAGGACCGTGAGCAAGGCCGCAACCAGGATGAAGACCGAGATGTCGTGTCCCACGGCCGCCCTGGAGAAGTCGAGCAGACCGGTCTTCCGGGTGACGAGCGGGTAGACGGTGCCCTCGAGCTGCTTGAGGAACTGCGAGGTGATGGTGGTCGGGATGCTCAATCCCGAGCTGTAGCCCATGACGAAGGCGAACGAGATGCGGCTCATCCAGGCGAACTTGGGGAAGAACCGGGTCAGGAAGCCCAGCCCGAGGAGCGTGGGCAGGAGGGGCATGAAATTCCCAGCCATGATGGGTGTGTAGATGTTGGGTCCCATGGAGTTGAAGATCAGGCTCGTGAGGCTGTACCCGATGGTCACTCCGATGTAGAGGTGCTCCGCCATCTTGAAGAGCGGGTTGTCCTCGTAGAGGAAGCTGAAGATGCACAGGGTCAGGCCCGCGGACACCCAGGCGCCGAGGATGACGGTGAATTCGTTCATGTTATTTCGTGAACCTCGAGATGAGCGGGATCAGGTTGCATATCGCCAGCAGGATGAGGATGAGGAAGTGGCCGAGCGAGATGGCGTCCAAGCCCGCGTAGGCCTTGTCCGGCTTGCCGATGAGGGACTCGTACTCGGCCGCGCCTTTCATCGCCGGGATGAGGCCCGTGATCTGCACCGGGTAGTACGGCCGGTAGCCGGGCTCGCTGACCGCGGTGCAGCCGCCTCCCATCTTGATCTTGTACTTGTCCGCGCCGAACTGGACCCAGTGCGGCAGTCCGGGGGAGCCGGCTCCGAGGGTGACGAAGTAGCCGAGTTGCTGGAAGTTCCTGAAGCCCTTGAGCACCGGGATGGAGCGGGCGTCGTTGCCCTTCTGGTCCTTGGGGAAGACCTTGTAGATGTCCAGGAAGGCGCCGGTGATGACCGCGATGGGCGAGGGCTGCCAGCCCAGGAACACGTAGTCCTCGCCGTACTTCTTGCCGGCCTCGTTGGCCGCCAGGGTGAGGATCTCGTCGGCCAGGCCCGTGCCCGTGATCCAGAGGTTCATGGAGACGATCTTGAGGTTCTTCCGGAAGGCGTGGCGGGTCACCGCCATGGCCATGGGGTAGAGCTCGGGTTTGGACGCGGGGTCGAAGTCGAAGGAGATGCCGATGTAGGAGCCTTCCGGAAGGGCCTCGATCTGGTCGTAGACGCCCTTGACCGAATCCGTCACCTTCAGCCCCGGCAGGGCCAGGGGCCGCATGATGGGAAAGAGGATGGCGGCGATGACGAGGAGGAACAGGTACCTCCGGTCGATGTTGGCCAGCTTGTCGAGGAAGTTTTTCATGGCGTCAGTCCTTTCCGCCCATGTACTGGCGTTCGATGCCCGCGATGATCTTGACCGAGGTCGCGACCGCGCCGAGGCTCACCCCGATGAGGATGCCCCTGCCCGCTGCCTTGGCCGGCGTGTTCATGACCCACTCCACGATCTGGTGCAGCTGCCAGGGGAACATGCCCCCGATCGTGGCCTCCCAGAGGTACTGCCCGAGCGGGACGCGGGAGAAGATGAAGAGCACCGCCACCGCGAGCAGCACCCCGGCTTGGAGGCTGCGCACCTTGAAGGCCCGGTAGGCCGCGGAGACGATGTAGAAGCCCAGGAGGCAGAACATCGTGCCCTGGAGGGGGTTGAGCATGTTGTTGTACATCCAGCCGAAGCTGGTGATGGCGCCCGCCTCGGTGATCTGCTTGCCGCGGCTGAGGAAGCCCGTGACCACGCCGATGAGGATCCCGCCGAAGAAGAAGAGGGAGAATCCCCAGCCGGGCGTGCGCCGCCGGAGCTTGGCGACGTGGACCTGGGTGACGCTCACCAGGCCCAGGAAGAAGGCGAAGGCCGCGATGATGATCTCCCAGTGGGAGAGCCCCTCGATGAAATCCTGGGAGATCTTGTGCGGGACGTAGTATTGGACCGCGACCAGGACCCCGACCGTGAAGCAGACGATCAGCGGAAGTTGGCGTTTGATGAAGAGCATGTCGGTTCCTCAGTAGGACTTGAAGATCTGCAGCATGGTTTCGACCCAGGAGTCGCGGCGGATCAGGATGCCCAGGGTCGCGAGGGCGACCCCGAAGAAGATGGACAGCATGACGAAGGCCTTGCCCACGTCCTGGCCGCGGAGCGTGCCCACGAGGACGGGGTTGCGTGAAAGGTACGCCCCGGCGGCGTAGAGCTCTTCGCCGATGAGGGTGTAGTCGCAGGTGATGAAGAAGAAGGGCAGCTGGTGCTCGGAGTCCGATCCGGCGATCTGGATGGCGCCCACGGATGCGCCGACCTCGGTGAGCAGCAGGGACTCGGCGTAGTAGTAGCCCATGTAGAAGCAGGCGGCCGGCTTCTCGCGGACCATCATGCCGTTGACCGCGGCCGTGTAGGCGAACTGGTCCTCGGTGATGAAGAAGTTGATGTCCTCCCGGTAGGCGTCGGGCCTGCCGGCCTCGGAGTAGGCCTGCTTGGTGATCTCCTGGCAGACCGCCATGGTCATGGCATAGGTGTGGGGGACTTTCAGCTGGGTGTCGTACTGAGCAATCCTCTTGGCGATCTCGCCCAAGATGAGGGAGGCGGCGATGGTGGAGATGCTGTCGATGTCGAGCCGGCCCGTGAGGAAATAGATGGGCCGCCCCATCTCCGTGGCGCGGCCGATGGCGTCTTCGACGGCGTCCAAGCCCGGGATGCGGCGCAGGAAGAGGTCCTTCTTCCTCGCATGGGAGATGAACCAGAGCACGATGCCGCAGAACACCAGGGTGAAGACGAGGTTGTTGAGCCGCGGCATGGCGAACCAGTCGCTCCTGGCCCGGCCGGTCACGACGGCCGAGTCCGCGACCTGCCGGCCGTTCGTGCACCGCACCCGGACGAAGTACTCCGCTTCGGACACCTTCTTCTTCTCCTCGGCGCTCTCGGCCGGGAAGATGTCCAGGGGCTGGACCGCGACCGCGCGGACCTTGTCCGTCTTGCGCAGGGCCCAGAAGGGCAGGCCGAGTTCCGAGGTGAAGCCCTTGTTGGAAAGGACTTCCTTGGCCTTGACCCAGGGCCCGGCGGCGCTCACGGATGAGAGCTCGACCACGTAGACCGCGGCATATTCATCGTGGGGCATGACGTCCCAGGTGACGAGGATGCCCTCGCCCGCGTCGTAGGGCATGTCCGCGGCTTTCAGGCTCGTGACGGGCTGCGCCGTGAAGGCCGGCTCGGTCTCCGCCGCGGCGCACAGCCCCGCGTTCAGGATGATGGCTGGAAGGAGCTTCAGGATGTTCATTCTCATGTCCTTGTCCTACCGTTCGAGGAGCTCGACGTTGGCCCTGGGGACCACGACGCGCTCGCCTTTTTCAAGAGTCACCTCAAGGATGCGCACCTTGCTCTCCGTGCCGATCTTGGTCAGTTCCGAGGGCAGGGCCGAGACGCGGCCGATGACGCCGAAGTGGGGCTCGCGGATGATGCGGACCGGGTCGCCCACGGTGAGCGCCCCGCGTTCCGCGGCCTCCGGGACCTTGCTCTCGAGCAGGCCCGGCACGATGATCTCCGGCCGCAGGACGCCTGCCCTGATCTGGGTCGCGCCCGAGATCGAGGCCTGGTGGCCCTGGCGCTTGCGGAAGAGGTCGAAGGTGTGCTCGGCCATGGTGATGACGCCGAAGCCTTCGGTCACGATGAGGGTGAATCCTATGTTCTCCTGGCCGGTCACGGCGACCCCGATGTCGTAGCCGAGGAGCTGGCGCAGGTCCTTGTCATTGATGCCGCCGACCACGATGCCGCTGGCGCCCACGGCCTTGGCCTTCTGCAGGGTCTCCCAGGAGGCGTGCGCGCCGCCGATCACGACCTTGCCCTTGTGCGCCTCGGTGAGGAATTCGGGCAGGAGCTCCGAATCCGGGCTGTCCACCGCGATGGTGATGGCGCCGTGGGCCTCGCCTCCCACGCCGAAGATGCCCTGGATGAAGGTCCCCTCGGTCTCGACCACCACCCCGGACTTGGGCATGACCTCCACGACCACGCCGTCGATGTAGGCCGAGAGGTTGAGGAGTCTCGGCGGCTCGCGAAGGATGACCTGGCCCGTGATCTCCGAGATGGATTCGACCGACCCTGTGATGGGCGAGGGGATGACGGTCTGCATGAACTTGAGCCACGGGTCGTTCTGGGCAAGGGCTTCGTTGGCGAAGATCTGGTCGCCCTCCTTCTTGCGCATGAACCGGCGGACCTCATCGGCCCCGATGCCCAGGCGGTTGGCCACGTTGACGAGATGGACCTTGCCGGGCAGCTGGGTCTGGGCCACGATGTCGCGGGCCGAGACCTTGTCGCCCACCTGGACCTTGACCTCGCCCGGGATGGGGAGCATCCTGCGGCGGCGCATGCGGATGGACGGCACGACCTTGAGTCCCGGGGTGTATGCGTGGGCCATATGCTCAGCTTCCTCCCCCGGGATACATATCCACCGCCTTCGCCCATCTCTCCAGGTCCGCCCGGCGCTTGGGCGTGTCGGAGGAGAGCTTGAGCGGCCTGCCCCTGGCGTCGAAGATGACGCCCGCCACCCCGCCCGTGATCGGGGCCTCGAAGTCCTGGCCCGGCCCGGCGCCGAAGTCCAGGCCCTTGGCCGGCTTGACCGCGACCTTGGCCTCTCCCTCGAGAGGCACGAGGAGGACGTCGCCGCCGTTGACGCTCCCCTCTTTCTTGCTCCCGTCCGGGAGAAGGAGGATGAAGTCGAAGGCCTTCTTGCCCTCCTTGACCTCGCCCAGCGGGGCCACGCAGGCTCCGAGCGGCACGAGGCAGTCGTGGTAGAACACGTCGAGCGCGGCTTTCTCGTGCACGCCGGCCAGGACCCCGAGGTGCGGGGCCATGAAGATCGAGTCCACCAGCATCATGGTCACGCCCACCGGCTCGTAGGCGTCCATCATGAGCATCATGGACTGCACCCTGCGCGGGGAGTGGGCCAGGATGCCGCCCGAGCCCAGGATGTAGTTCAGGGCCTTCATGTCGATGAGGCTCTCGCCCGTGGAGGACTGGTCGAAGGCTTCCGAGATGGTGCGCTCTTGATGGACTCCCTTTAAGCCCACTGCCAGGGCCTTGTGCTGGATGAAGGCCAGGCGCAGGGCCTCGCGGGCCACTGCGTGCTCGATGTGCAGGTCCTGGAGGGTCTGCGGGACCGTGGTGGGCCGGATCATCTTGTTCTTGAGCCGGTTCCTGAGGTCCTGCTCTTCGATGTCGAAGGAGAGCCAGCGGTAGATGTTCTCGGTGCCGGCCTCGGCTAGGACGTTCGAGACCGAGTAGCTCATGCCGAGGTTCGCGCTCACCGTCCTGTTGAAGATGCCCTGGAACACGGAGAAGACGTCGGTGGTGGCTCCGCCGATGTCCACGGCCAGAGCGTTGGCGTCCTTGGCGCGCGCGAACTTCTCGAGCATGGAGCCCACGGCGGCCGGGGTCGGCATGATGGGGGCGTGGGTCATGGCCATGAGCTTGGGGTAGCCCGGGGCCTGGGCCATGACGTGCTCGAGGAAGATGTCGTGGATGGTGTGCCGCGCGGGCATCAGGTTCTCTTTGTCGAGCGTGGGCCTGAGGTTGTCGGAGATGTAGAGCGCGGTCTTGGCCTCGAGGATCTCCTTGACCTTGTCCCGCGCGTCCTTGTTGCCCGCGAAGATGAGCGGCAGGCGGTAGGACTGCCCGAGCCTGGGCCTGGGGTCCGCGGCCGAGATGTACTGCGCCATCTCGACTACGTGCGAGACCGTGCCGCCGTCCGTGCCGCCCGAGAGCAGGATCATGTCGGGCCGCAGCTGGCGGATGCGCTCTATCTTCTCGTGGTCCATCCTGCCGTCGTTGGAGGCGAGCACGTCCATGACGATGGCCCCTGCGCCCAGGGCGCAGCGCTCGGCGGATTCCCCGGTCATGGTCTTGACCGCGCCGGCCACCATCATCTGCAGGCCGCCGCCGGCCGAGCTCGTGGACACGTAGATGTCCACGCCCACGTTGCCCTTGGCAGGGGTGAGGATCTTCGAGCCTTCGAGGATCTTGCGGCCCGAGAGCTCCTCGACCTCGGTGATGGCGTTCAAGACCCCGCAGGTCACGTCCTCGAACGGGGCTTCCACCGTGGTCGGGGCCTCGCCGCGGTAGGTTTGGCGGTACACGTCGCCCTGCTTCTCGATGAGGATGGCCTTGGTCGTGGTGCTGCCGCAGTCCGTGGCCAGGATGATGTTGAGATCCGGGGGCGTGCTCATTGTTTTGTGGGGTCCGGCGGGGTCGTTCGCGGATGTTCCAGCGCCTGGATCAGCCGTTCTGCTGCCGGGCGCTTTTCAAGGAGTTCGGCAAAGCGTTCGATGCCGTTCCCAGGCACGACGATGGAAAAGATGGGATCCACGAACCGGGCGGCCTGTCCGGTGATGAAATGGACGGGCTTGGTGGTTTCGAGGAAGAGGATCGCGGGCTGAGCCAGGCCCCGCTTGACGATCTTGTCAGCGATGGAATCGAGCCAGACCTCTTCTTCTTTGGAGAGAGGTTGGTTCGTCGTGACCGTGAACGCGTCCTGCCAGAAGCCCCGGGTCGCCATCAGGTCCCAGAGTATACAATAATCAGGCGGATTGTCCGGTCAGCCTTCCCCTAACTGTGCAACGCGGCCCAAGAATAGGATGGCGCGGGTCCGATTGTCCCTGATGAGGAACAGGAAGGGATGGTCGGCCCGGAACTCGATGGGCTCGGGTTCGAGGGGCTCGAGGCATGCCCCGAGTGACAGCATCTCGACCGCGGTGGCTGCCGCGGCTTCGGTCTCCTCCTCGTTGACGTCGATGAAGGACTTGTGGACGCACTCGGAGATGAAGAGAGCCGCGGCATCCGGGGCTTTCTTTCCGTTCATCCCCGAGAAGTCCGCGGCCTGGCGGTCGAAGGACTCGGCCATGCCCAGGGACTTGAGCTGGTCCGAGAGCAGGAAGCTGCTCTCCACGCGGAACTTGGGCAGATAAAGCTTGACCTCCCGAGTCTTGAGCTGGGTAAGGGCTCGGTCGAGCTTGTCCGCGGACAGGGACTTCTCCATGTTGGCCAGGCCGAAGGGTTCTTTCGGCAGGAGGACCACCATGGACAGGGGTCCGTCGTAAGGGATGGACAGGGCTCTGAAATCGTCGCCCTCGTGGTAGTCGAGATCGTCCTGGCGGAACATGAATGGCGTCAGGACCGCTTTGTCCGGTCTGACATGGAACTTCTGGTCGCTTGTGGACGACTTGTCGAACGGGCAAGACCATCTGCCCTTGAAGTAGACCGCGTTCGTGAGCACGAGCCGCGTCGAGCTCTCCAGCTTTTCCAGCAGGCGTTCGATCCTGCCCTGCGTCTTCTGGGAAACCCAGCGATTGATGGCATCGCTTGCCTCGGCCGGGTCTGCCTCGAAATCAAGCTCTTTCAGGGCCGCGTCGTAATAGCGGCGCGCCAGGCCGAGATACTCCGGCAGGAACCCCGTCCCTTTCTGCCCCCAGAGGCCGTTGGCGATCTCAAGGTAGCAGCCTTTGCCTGTTCCAGCCGCGTGGAGGTTCTCCGTCAGGCTCTTGAAAGCCGCGTGGATCCGTTCGGGCGGAAGGTCAAAGAGCAGGGCTTGGGCCATCTGCTCCGCGGTCCTGCCCCGGCTTCCGGCGAATGTCATGGCAAGGGCGGCTGAGATGCTGAAGGGAGAGCAGAAGAGGTTGCCTTCCTTGGCGCTGAGCTCGGCGTACAGGTCCAGGGCAAAGGCCGTGTCGGACCGGATAAGGGAGGATATGTCAGCGAAGCTTGGCGGCGCAGTCGAGGCGCTGGCAGGCAGGGGTTCGTTCATGGAGCGTCTTCTTGCTTGGGAGGCTTGATGGCGTCGAAGGACTTCCAGGCCTTTTCCAGCATCCCGGCCTTGGCTTTGACGGCCGAGGCCGTAGACTGCGAAAGCATGGTGAGGATCTTCTCGCGGTCCGCAGGGGCGGCCTTCGCGATCAAGGATGAGATGAGGGGCTCCTGGTCCAACAGCCCCAAGGGGTCGTTGCCGTCCTTCCAACCCGAAGCATACTCGACCGCGGCCCCTGGATCGCCGCGGAACCTGGGCCAGACCACGAAGTCGGAGAGGAAGTTCATGGCCTGCTGGTAGAAGAATCGGGTGAAGTCTCCTCCGGGCAGTCCCTGCCGGGACACGATGAGGAAGGGGTAGGGCTCCTCCATGAAAGAGCCCGCGGTCAGGGCTTCGGAGCGGTTCACGGCCTGTTTCAGGGAGGCCATGAAGCGGGAGATATGGACTCGGGACGGGTCGCAGCCGATCACGTGGGACCCGGTCACGCCGACCTTCAGCCAGCCGTCCTCTTCAGCCTGGAGCTCGTACTCGAATTTCAGGTCGCCTTCCTGTCCCTGGAGCGCTTTCAGGTACATGGCCGTGACCTGACCGATGGTGAGGAGCAGGTTCAGATTCTTCTCGAAGGCCAGGAGCCCGGGATAGGGCGCGGGGTCATGGAGCAGGAGGCCGTTCTGTTTGTCCACCCAGACAGCTTTGCCGCGTTTCACCGCTCCAAGTATACAAATATCAATCACGTTCGATGCCCGAGACCTCGCCTCCCTTAATCCAGGCCCAGCGCGAATTTCGCCGCCCGGTTGACGGCCGACATCTTCTCGGCCGACAGGCCGCAGATCCTTTCCTCGATCAGGGCCTTGGGGATGGTGAGCAGGACATCGGTGTTGACCACACACGGCTTGGGCATGCCGTCTTCGTGGGCCAAGGGGACTTCGGTCGGGATGTCGCGGACGGTCCTGGTGACCTGCGCCACGGTCACGGCCTCGCGGACCTGGATGGCCCGGTCGCGGCTCAGGAGGAGCACCGGCCTTCTTCCTGCTGGAGGGGGAAGATGGGCCCACCACACTTCGCCGCGGCGCAATTACCAATCCTCCTTGCCAAGGGCCGAGCCGGCAGCTTTGGCCCAGGCTTTGAGGTCAGCCGGGTCTTCCGGAGCCGCTCGATAGCCCGCGGCATAGCGGTCTTCGGCGTCTCTGACCTCAAGCGCTTTGAAGTACTCCTGCAGGGCGGAGGCGTAGAGAGCGCTGCGGCTGGCTCCATTCTTTCTGCGGAGAGACTCGGCGCGCCGGTAGGTGTCCTCGGGCAGGCTCACGGCTGTTTTGATTGATTTCTTCATATGGTCTTACTACGGTTATACCGATATTATACCATATGCCTGAGGGGTGTCAAGGGGCCCTTGGCGAGGCCCGGAAAAGTTCCATGTTTCATATACTATGCCGCCGATATGAAGAGAGGGGCGGTCCGCAGGTCCATCGACGCGTCCACCAAGGACGGCATCGCCTGGTCCGTCATGGCCGGGTTCGTGGAGAGCTACACCGTGCCCTTTGCCATGGCCTTGAAGGCAGGGAGCATGGAGATCGGCATCCTGCGCTCGCTGGGCCCCTTCCTGAGCTCCCTGGGACAGCTGCGCATCGCGGATTGGGTCAACAAGGTCAAGAGCCGCAAGACCGTGGTCTCGATCGCGGTGCAGGCCCAGATCGTCTCCCTGGCCATGGCCACGGCGTGCGCCTTCCTGCCGGAAGGCGCGGCCCTGCCCGTGCTCATCGCTGCCGGGGTCATCTACTCGGTGTCCGGGACCCTGGGCGGGCCTCCGTGGTCGAGCCTCATGGGCGAGTACCTGCCCGCGTCCAAGAGGGGCGCGTTCTTCGGGTGGCGCAACAGGCTCGTGGGCATCCTGGTCGCTGTCTTCTCCATGACAGCCGGAGGGATACTCTATTGGTTCGGCCACGGGGTGCTGACGGGCTTCCTCATCCTGTTCGGCGGGGCCACGGTCTTACGGATCGTGTCGTGGCGCTATGTCATGAAGATGTACGAGCCTCCCTACCGGGAGGTTCCGTCCGAGCACTTCACTTTCACGCAGTTCGTGTCCAAGCTGGGCACGAGCAACTTCGCGGGCTTCACCTTCTGCTGCGCTTTCTATTCCTTCGCGGTGAACCTCTCCGGCCCCTTCTTCGCGGTCTACCTGCTCGACGGCCTGCGCTTCGACTACATGCGCTACATGGCGATCTCCTCGGCTGGACCCCTGGTCATGTACCTGACGCAGCGCTACTGGGGGGACTGGGCGGATGCCATCGGAGGCGCCCGTGTGGTGAAGATGTCCACGGTGATGATCCCCATCATCCCGCTCCTCTGGACCCTGAGCCCGCACTGGGGGTTCCTGACCCTGGTGGAATGCTACTCGGGATTCGCCTGGTCCGCGTACCTCATGGGGGTCAACAACTTCATCTACGACGCGGTGACGCCTGCCAAGAGGACCAGGGCCATGGCGTACTTCAGCGCCGTGACCGGCGCTGGGCAGGCCATAGGCCCGCTCATCGGAGGATATCTTTACACGCGCCTTCCCGCGCTCAACGGATACAGCTTCATGAGCATGCTGCTCATCACCGCGGCTCTGCGCGTGGTCGCGGGCACGGCGTTCATCCGGTACGTCAAAGAGGTCAAGTCCGCGGAGAGCGTCCGGCCCAGGGACGCCCTGCAAAGGCTCATCGGACAGAGGTTCTTTCAGATATAATGGAGACCGCCATGGAACATCCACGCAGGACCAAGATCGTGGCCACGGTCGGACCGGCCGTGGCAGGACCGGAAAATCTGGAGAAGCTCATCCGGGCGGGCGCGGACTGCCTGCGCTTCAATTTCTCGCACGGCACCGCCGGCGAGCATGTCTTGGCCATGGCGCAGGCCAGGGCAGCGGCCCGCAAGGTGGGACGGACCGTGGCTCTCCTTGGAGACCTCTGCGGCCCAAAGATCAGGACCGGAGGAGCGCCTGAGAAGGGAGTGACGCTTAAGGCCGGTGCCGTGATCGAGGTCGTGCCAGGCACGGCCGAGAGCACGGCGGACCGCATCAGCGTCTCTTATCCCAGGCTGGCCCGCGAGGTCCGGCCGGGACAGCGCATCCTCCTGGCTGACGGCCGCATGGAATTGCGCATCCAGGCGGTCCGGGGAGTCCGGATCATGGCCAAGGTCGTGATAGGCGGGGTCCTCAAGTCCCGCAAAGGGGTCAACCTTCCGGACAGCCGGCTCTCGGTCCCGGCCATGACTGTCAAGGATCTGTCCGACCTCAAGGCCATGGCGCATGCCAAGCCCGACTATGTGGCTTTGAGCTTCGTGCGCACCGCGCATGACCTCAAGGTCTGCCGCAAGGCCATGGACCGCGTGGGGCTCAAGGATTGCCGGCTCATCGCCAAGCTCGAGAAGCCCGAGGCCCTCGAGAACCTGGAGCCCATCGTGCGAGCCTGCCACGGCATCATGGTGGCCCGCGGCGACCTCGGGGTCGAGATGCCGGCTGAGGATGTCCCGACGGCCCAGCGAAGGATGACCGAGGCCGCGGACCGGCTCGACCGGATCTGCATCGTGGCCACCGAGATGCTCGAGTCCATGATCGAGAACTCAAGGCCCACGCGCGCCGAGGTCTCGGACGTGGCCTGCGCGGTGCGGGACTGCGCGGACGCGGTCATGCTCTCGGCTGAGACCAGCATGGGCAAGCATCCGTTCGAAGCCGTGGCCACCATGGCCCGGGTGCTCGTGGCGGCCGAGGAAGAGCAGGCGCGCACCGGGCACCTCTGCGAGCCTGCCTGCCGGCAGACCGAAGGCGGCCTGACCGATGTCCTGGCCCTGGCCGCGAGCCTGGTGAGCGAGCGGGTGGGGGAGACGGTCCTGGCAGCCGCTACCGAATCAGGCCGGACCGCGCTCTATCTTTCCAAGTCCAGGCCGGCCTCGCTCATCCTGGGCTTGAGTCCCGTGGAAGCGACCCTGCGGCGCATGGCCCTCTACTGGGGCGTTCTGCCGGTGCGCATCCCGAGGCTCTCGCGCCACACGGACCTGCTCGACGATGCGGGCCGGTGCGCGAAGCGCTTCGCAGGCGCCAAGCCCGGCGGGCATGTGGTCATCCTCTCGGGCACGCCTTTGGGGCGGAGCGGCAGGACCAACACCCTCCATCTGCGGAAGATCTAAGGCCGTCCTTGCGGACGCGTGATTGCGTTTTCGTGCATTTCACTTCCGCTGGCGAAGGTGGAATTAATGGAAACGCAATTCCCCCATTCCCGATGTGCCTGTCCACGCTGAATCCGAAAGACCCCAAGCGATTATCGCGGGCCGCGTCAACGCGCTGCTTGGCATTCCTTCGTCCATCTCTGGGCGATGGCCGGGTCCTTGTCGCAGATCTTCGCCACCTGCTTGCGCGACCAGGAATCTCCCAGCTCCATCCCGCGCGAGCAGGTCTGGTAGGCGGCTTCGAGCTTGCAGCCCTTGCGCGCCCAGGTGATGGCCTCGTCTTTATCCGCTGGAGTCCCGATCCCGCTGGCGATCCAGCCTGCTGCCGAGTCGCAGGAATCGGCCTTGCCCATGTCGCAGGCTTTCTTGCGCATGTTCAGGGACCGCGCCGTGTTCTGCGGCTCCCCGTTGCCTCCATAGCTGGTGTCCGAGCCGATGTCGTTGCAGGCTTCAGCGCTGCCGAACTCGCAAGCGAGATCCCGGAAGATGTTGGCCTTGGGCTGGTCCTCGACGGTTCCCCTGCCGTACCTGTGGCAGTAGGACAGCTTGTAGCAGCCGGCGTCGGACTTGGCATCGCAGGCCTTATCGTAGAGCTCCAAGGCCAGAACGGGATTCTTCGGCGTGCCGCAGCTTCCTGACTCGAAGCAGAGGCCGTAATCCACGCAGTCCTTTGCCTTGCGCGCGCACGAGGCCTTCTTTTTCCTGCAGGGCTCGGAGCCTTCGCAAGCCTCTTCCACGGACTTCCGGGCCGCCTGCTGGGACGCGAGCTCCGCCTTTTGCTGGGCGAGTTTCTTCTCCACCTCGATCTTCTTGGCGAGTTCAGCTTCGAAGTTGGGCAGCTCGCTCTTGAGCGACGCGAGAGCGCCGCAGGAGTCTCCATGGTTCTGGCGGCAGCCCTTGGCAAAGAGGAGCTTCGCGCGCTTGAGTTCCTGGAACGTTCGCGAGGATTTGTTCCTATAGGTGTTCCCGGCCTTGAGACAGGATTCGGCGATCCCTCGAAGGCAGGCTGCCTCGGACGCGAGCACGGCCTGGCCTGAGACCGCGGAAAGGTCGCTGGAGCTCAGGCCCTTGGCTTGGCCGTAGAACTCGCCCAGGGAATTGCAGGCATTGTGGTTCATGAGGAGGAAGCACGCGTGCGTCCAAACGGACATGGCCACGCCCATGCTCTTGGTGCCCGCGATGGTCGACGCGTTGAAGCCCAGGAGATTGCCGCAAGAACTCGCAGACCCATACAGGCAGGCGAGCATGTAGAAAGCGGTTTTGCGGGTGCTTCGATCATCGGTGTATCCCACCCCGTATTGGGCATAGGATTCGCAGCCGCTGCTTTTTCCGGCTTTGCACTCCTCCTGGTAGTTGCACCAGGTGCCTGAGCAGGGAGAGAACGCCTGTTCCAGGAGCTCAGGGGGCAGTTCCTGGCCCTTGAGCCGCGGGAGCGGGCCGCGGTCGTCCATGGGGGGCAGGGAGGCCGCGCCCGCTGATGCCAGTAGGTCCCTGGCCTTGGCCGCCTCCTGGAACGCGGCATGGTCTTTGAGCGCGGCGTAAGCCGTGAGAAAGGCATTGAGGGCCGCGGCCTTCTGCTCCTGGGTCTTGAGCTTGAGGGAAAGGTATTTCCCAAGGTTCGCGTAGTCGTCCACGAGGTTGAGCTCTGCTTCTTGGTACTTGTCCGTGAACGCGCGCCATTCCTTGCAGGACGCCGCGGCCTGGTCGCGGTAGGGGTTGCCTTCAGGCGTGCCCCAGAGGCCGCACCAATACTGCATCTTCTCCAGGGGCAGGGCCTCGGGGTCCTTCTGAGTGAGCATCGCGGTCTCGAGCATGCGCTCGACGTTGATGTCGGCTTCCTTGAAGCCTCCCTGGATCTCCGCGACCTTGAGGGTGGGAAGCGTCACTGCCGCGACCTCGCCGAAAGAGAGCTCGCTGGCGTCCTTGGGACGCACGCTGCGCGCGATGGCGCCCATGTCCGGACCCTGCTCATGGACCGGCCGTGCCAGGGGGGACGCAAGGCTGCCGAAGAGCTCCGGGGTCTGCCTGCGGTCCTTGAGGAGCGCCTGCAGGGTGTCCTGCGTGAAAGCGAGGGCTTCTGGAGCGGTGACTGAGCCGTCCTTGTCCGAGTCAGCCCAGCCGCGCAGGGCTCCGAGCAGGAGGTAGCTGAACGCCGGTTTTTGGGCGCCTGGCAGAGGGCCTGCGAACTGGTCGGATTTTCCGGCTGTGAACACGGCTGCCCGGTCCCAGGCTTGAAGGGGAGAGGCGACCACGATGAGGGGCTGGAGTCCCTTGATGAGCTCCTTGCCTTCGGCGGTCCTGCCGCTGAAGCAGGCGTCGAGGACCACGACGGACTGGGCCTGCGGGCCCTTGGCAAGGATTTCTTTGAGTTCGCTTTGGCGCAGGCTCCGGTTGTAGAGGCTCTCGGCCCTCTGCTGGGCGTCCACGCCGATGAGCACTCCTTCCTTGCCGTCCTTGTGCGGCGCGCCATGGCCGATGAACACGAACCAGAGCGTGCCTCCGGGCTTGACCGCGGAAGCGGCCCAAGACGCGGCTTCGCGGATGTCCTCGAGCGTGGCCTCGCTGTCCCGCAGGAGCTTGACCTGGCTCGCCGGGATCCCGCGGGTCTTCGTGAGGTAGAGGTGCCAGTCATCCGCGTTCTGGGCAGCTCCAGGCACCGGGGCCACGAAGGGGTATCTCTCGATGCCGACCACCACCGCGGTGTCGTTCCCGCCGCCTCCCTGCTCAACCGAAGGAGAGGAGAGGTCGGGCCAGACCCCAGCCGCGGCGAGGCCGGGGATGAGGAGGAAGGATAAGAGAAGAGGAAGAAAACGGGTTCGCATGATGCCAGTGCCTCTCAAGGACCGATTCAGAAGACTATTTTAGCAATTCCAATCCGCCCTTACGGTCGGCTCTGGACTGAGGTTTCGCATTCTTGCGCCTCCCAAGACAAAGAGCATATAATGGCCTCGGGAAGTCATTCACAGGAGGGGTTATCATGGCTGCCGAAACGCTCGACATCGTTCTGCTGCTGGCTCTGCCCGCTTCGGGGAAATCCGAGGTGCGCCGCTACATCAAGCACCTGACCCCGGAGAAGAGGAAGAAGGACTTCTTCATGGGGCCGAGCGTCCAGCTCGACGATTTTCCCTACGTGCACATGATGCGCCGCATCGACGACGAGCTCGTTTCTCGCGGAAAGGCCAGGCTCTTCTTCGAGTCCCCTGAGAGGCCTTTCCGCGATCCTCTTGATTGGGGGACGTTGATGCATCTCCTTAACGAGGACTACGAGGCCCTGTCGGTCCGTGCCGTCAAGGAGCCGCCTTCGGCGGCTCTACTTCTTTTCGACCGCATCGACCGCGCTTCTAAGGCCGTGGGTGCGCCCGCGCGCATGGCGGGCCTGGATACGCAGACCAAGCAGTCGATCGCCGGGCCCATCGAGAAAGAGGCCCGCGAGCTGTGGGACGAGCGCAAGCCCGGCCAGAAGATCGACCTCAAGGGCAAGACCCTGGTCATCGAGTTCGCCCGCGGCGGGCCCCAGGGCTCGAAGCTGCCCCTGCCGACGCCGTTCGGGTACCAGTACTCGCTGGCCCAGCTCCCCAAGTCGCTCCTTGCCAAGGCCTGCATCCTCTACGTGTGGGTCACCCCTGAGGAGTCGCGCCGCAAGAACTCGGACCGCACGGACCCGAACAACCCGGGCTCCATCCTCCACCACGGCGTGCCCATCGAGGTCATGCTCAACGACTACGGGTGCGACGACATGGACTGGCTAGAGGCCAACGCTGAGCGCAAGGGCACCGTGACCGTGAAGGCCCACAACAAGATCTTCCACCTGCCCATCGCCCGGTTCGACAACCGCAAGGACAAGACCTCGTTTTTGCGCGCGGACCCCGAGAAGTGGAAGGACGAGGACGTGGCCGCGGTGCACGACGGTTTGAAGGCTGCGCTCGCCAAGCTCGCGGGCCTGTCCACGGCAGCGGTCTGACTGGGCGCCTTGGGCCAGGTGCCAGGTTTGAACCGGGGCGGCATGTCTAAGGCCAAGCCTGGCACCTCCAATCCTTCCGCGCGCATTCGCGCGCGGAAGGATTGGTGGAGGAAGGGGTTCTTCGATCCTTCCTTCTATACGCCCGCGGACACCAGCCATGTCGCGGCAGCCCCGGCCGAGGTCCGCGGCCTGCTCCGGCTCCTCAAGCTGCGCAGGGGGGCCTCCATCCTGGACCTGTGCTGCGGCCCGGGCAGGCACAGTCTCCTCCTGGCGGAGAAGGGGTTCCAAGTCACGGGTCTCGACTACAGCCCGTCCTACATCCGGCAGGCCCGGGACAAGGCTCGGAGAGCCGGTCTGGAGGCGCGCTTCACGCGAGGGGACATGAAGGAACTCCGCTTCCATGGGGAGTTCGACGCGGTGCTCAACCTGTTCACGAGCTTCGGCTACTTCGATCGGTGGAGCGATAATCTCAAAACCCTTCAGGGCGCTGCCCGCGCTTTGAAGCCAGGCGGCCTTTTCCTCATGGATGTCATGAACGGGGACTGGCTGAGGAAGCACTTCTCCCGCCGCTCGTGGGCCCTTCAGGACCGCGGGGTCTACCTGCTCGAAGATCGCGAGCTCGCGGCCGGAGGACGACGGATCAAGACCCGCTGGATCCGGATCCCGCCAGGAGGCCGCGCCATGGAGCGTTCATTCAGCCTCTGGCTCATGGACCGGAAGCTTCTGACCCGGGCCCTCCGAGGGGCGGGACTCACTCCCCTGCGCTTCTTCGGGAGTCTGCGGGGAGACCCGTTGTCGAACGAGAGGAACCGTCTGGTCGTTCTCGCCTCGTCGGAGCGGTAAGGGGCAGCGCCAGTCCCGCCCACCCAGCAGCCGCTCCGATCATGGCCGCGGGATAGAACCCTCCTGGGACTACGCCGGCCAGCATCGTGACCGCGGAGAACGCGGCCGAGGTCAGGCCCATGGACGCGCGGTAGGTGAAGGTGTCGATGACCTGCTTGGCGCGGTAGCGGCTGTCGTAGGAGAGGGGGATGTAGATGAGCTCCTTGGCCGCCCGGAACAGGGAGTAGTCCACGCACTTGAAGAGGAGCAGGGAGAGGGCCGCGGATTGGAGTGACGGTCGCGCCAGAAGATAGGAGGCGGACGCGATGTGGATCGCGGGGATGCCGAGGAAGATCCACCGCGTGGGCAGGATGCTCAGCAGGAGCGGCGTGACCACGAACTGCAGGCATGAGGACGCGAGGTTGGTCGTGGACCAGAACCCGCCCAGGAACGCGGTCCGCTCGTCCTTGCCCGGTATCGTGGCTTCGAGGAGCGCGCTGAACCTGAGGTCCGCGGCGGTGGACACGATCTGGGCCAGGCATACGACCCCTGCCAGGAGGAGCAGGGAGCGGTTCTGCTTGAGCAGCGAGAGGTTGAGGTGGCCCTGCTTCCCTCCCGCCTCCTCGGCCGAGGGCTTGGGCTCGCCGGCGAGTCGGTAGGAAAGATAAGCGAGCAGGGTGGCGGGGATGAGGGCTGCCACGGCGAGCAGGAGGATCTGCTCCGAGCCCATGGCCACGGCTTTGCGGTGGATGAGCCAGCCGGCCAGGACCGGGCCCACGGACGCGCCTCCGATGATCGGGCCGTTGTAGAGCCGTGCCTGCTCCGGCTTGAGGAAGCTGTTGATGAGCGACCAGTACTGCTCCACGATCAGCACGATGTAGACCTGCCGGAACACGTAAAGGAAAGCCGCGGCAGGGCCGATATCCGCCTTGAGCGCCCCATAGGTGAGGACGAACATCAGGCCTGACCCCAAGGATGAAACGACCAGGGTCTTCATGGCGCCCATGCGCGAGAGGAGCCAGCCGTAGCAATAGACCAGGAGCGCCATGGCAAAGGGCACCGCGGTCATGGCATAGGGCAGCCGGGTCGAGCCGTACTCCGCGATGAACAGCGAGGTGGAGGTGCTGCGCACGAACTCGTAGCTCCCGACCAGGAAGGTCGCGGCCACGGAGATGGCTGTCGCGGCAGCGGCGGAGCGCTGCCAGGTGAGTTCCGGCCGGGAAGCCATGGCGGGGATTGTATATTATCACCCCTTGACTTGACGCGGACCGGAGGCTATCCTTGCGATGCCATGGCTGTGATGGACTTCGCTCCGGCCTACATCTCCGCTGCCGAGACCGGCGCCCTCAGGCGAAAGGTATCCGAGGCGAGGGCGCTCCTGGGCCCGCCGTGCCGGATGTGCCCGCGACGGTGCGGGAACTCGGACCGGGGGGCGGGCCGGCCCGGAGTCTGCGGGATCGGCCGCAAGGCCATGATCTCGAGCTCGGGCCCCCACCGCGGGGAGGAAGCGGTCCTGAGGGGGACGAAGGGCTCGGGCACGATCTTCTTCACCGGGTGCAACCTGCGCTGCTCCTTCTGCCAGAACTCGGACATCAGCCGGTCGGACCGCGGGGACGCCGTGACCGCGGCCGAGCTGGCCGGGGTCATGACGCGGCTTCAGAAGATGGGCTGCCGCAACATCAACCTCGTGAGCCCCTCGCACGTCGCGGCGCAGATCGTGGAAGCCCTGGACCTGGCCGTGGAGGGGGGCCTGACGATCCCTTTGGTTTACAATACGGGCGGCTACGACAGCCTCGAGACCCTCGCGGTCCTCGATGGGCTCGTGGACGTGTACCTGCCGGACTTCAAGTTCTGGGACGAGCGCGCCAGCGCACGCCATCTTGAGGCGGCCGACTATCCCCGGACAGCACGGCGTGCGGTCTGCGAGATGCACCGCCAGGTCGGAGACCTCAAGGTGGGGGAGGACGGCACGGCTGTCCGCGGGGTCTTGGTCCGGCACCTGGTGATGCCCGGCATGACCGAGGACGGCAGCCGCGTCATGGGGTGGCTGGCCGGGCTGTCGAAGGACATGTTCGTGAACGTCATGGGACAGTACAGGCCGGCCGGGAATGTCGTGGGGGACGCGGGCCTCGACCGCCGCGTAGAGCGCCGGGAAGTGGACGCGGTCCGTGCCGCGGCCATCCGCGCCGGATTATGGCGCTTCGCGGATTGAATCGACCCATGTTCTGTTGTAGAATGACGGACGAAGCTCGAATACGAAGAACGGAGGCCTTGTCCCGTGGCTAAAGGCAAGCCAGCGAAGAAATCGCCGAAAAAGACGGCTAAAATAGGAAAGCCCGCGGCGCGCCAGGCTGCTGCGGTCCGCGCGGCCAAGCAGATGGAGGCCGAGGACCAGCAGCTCAACGCCAAGATGGAATCCGTCATCACCGAGGTCACCAAGCCCGAGAAGACCCGCGTCGAGCACACAGCCTCTGTCGAGTGCCCGTACTGCGGCGAGGTCTTCGAGCTCCATGTTTCCGTGGACGAGGAGCCGCAGACCCTGTCCGAGGACTGCCCGGTCTGCTCCCGCTCCATGTCCATCCATCTCCTGATGGAGGAGGATGAGCTTCACGTCGAGGCTTACCGCGCCTGAACACCACTTGCTGGAGCTGCAAGGCCGCCATCGAGGACGCCGACCGCTTCTGCCGGCATTGCGGGACAGGCCAGGGAACCAGCGTCCCATGGTATTATTCCGAGTGGGGCCTCGCGGTCATGACCCTCTTCCTGCTGGGGCCTTTCGCCCTGCCCTTTGCCCTGCGCAGCCCCAGGCTCTCGGCCAACGGCAAGTGGGTGGCATCCGTGCTGATCCTGGGATACGGCGCCTACATGGTGTGGGCGACCTGGCGGTTCATCCAGCAGATCATGGGCGGAGGCGGCGCCGGAGCGACCGACCTCATGCTCCTCATGGGCAGGTGATGGAATGACGGAGCGCCGCCTTCTCGTGGTGGACGATGAGCCCTCCTGGATCGAGCTCCTCAAGGTCTGGTTCGAGATGGCGGGGATCAAGAACGTCGAGTACGCCATGACCGGGGCCAAGGCCCTGGAGATGGCCGTGCAGGTCCATCCGGACTGCTTCGTGCTCGACCTCGTGCTCCCGGACCAGAGCGGGCTCGAGGTGTGCCAGAAGCTTCGCGCCATGCCCGACCTGTGCCGCGTCCCGGTCATCCTCCTGACCGCGCACAAGAGCGAGCGCGTGCTGGGACTGCAGAGCGGAGCCGATTACTTCGTGGGCAAGACGGGCCAGCCGCACGAGCTCCTCGCCACGCTCGAGGCCGTGTTCCGCAGGCTCGATAAAGAGGAGGGACTGCTGACCCGCGACGACCTTTCCCTCCGCTCCTACGACCGCGAGGTCCTCTGGAAGGGCGGCCGCGTGACGGTCCTGTCTCCCAAGATGTTCGTGCTCCTGCACGTGCTCGTGGAGCGCAGCCCCACCCCGGTCAGCCGCGCCGACCTGTTCCGCCTCGTCGAGGGCTCCGAGGCCCCGGGCCTCTCCCGCGCGCTCGATGTCATGCTCAACCGCTTGCGCAAGGCTCTGCCCGAAGAACTGGCCGGCCGCATCGTGAACGTGAAGAATTTCGGCTACGTCTACCTTATCCCCCAGCCTCCGAAGCCCCTGAACCAGCCGTAACTTCGCTGTTACGCAGAATCACTGTTTTGTGCATTTACCGAACAGCGGAGTTCTGTTAAGCTACCTAGTACCCAGAGAAGCGAAAATGGCACACCCGGGGAAACCCGGGGTCGCAAAGCCGAGGGGCTGAAGGGGCGGACTCCCAAGCCGGCCAGGCTGCCGAAACTCCGAGGCGGAGGCTTCGATAAGATGAATGCCACGGCCTGGAGCGCGGTCCTTTGTCTGACCCTCGCCGCAAATGCGTGGGCGGGCGCCACGGACGACAGCCACCGGATGGCCGGGGATATCACCAGGGCGGCCTTGAAGTTCGCCAAGAAGCGCGCCGCGGTCGTCTCGTTCTCGGGGGTGACGGGGAAGGACTCCATGTCGGGCGCGGTGATCTCCGCCCGGATCGCGCAGAAGCTTCTCGCCGGCGGCTCCATGGACATCGTGGAGCGCGACATCCTTGATAGGGCCGCGGAGGAGCGCACCGGATCTTCGAAGATCGTGACCCCGGGCGTGGCGGTCGTGCTCGGCCGCGAGATGGGCATCGACGCGGTCGTGGCCGGCACCGTGCTCGAGCTCAAGAACGGGAGCATCGAGGTCAATGCCCGGATGATCGATACCCGGACCGGCAGGGTCATCGCCGCCACCTCGGGCCGGGTCGACAAGGACTGGTCCAATTTCTCAGACGACCAGTCTCCTTTCGACACGCCGGTCCCGCCCATGCCTTCCCTCGACGGCCAAGTCGTCAACGTGTCCTGGAACCCCGAGAACGGCCGGCGGGTCGAGATCTCGGACTGCCAGAGCGCGCTCGAGGAGCTCAACGGCTTCGAGCGGGACCTCGTGGATGTCAAAGCCCGGTTCTGGGCCATCAAGCTCAAGGAGAGGGATTTTGCCCTGTCCTCGCTCAAGCGCAACCCAGGCTCGGAGATCAAGGACCCCAGGCTCAAGGAGATCTTCTACAGCCGCCTGCGCTACTGGCACCAGGAGGACTACGTCGGGGCCTTGAAGAAGTACCAGAAGTTCCTCGAGCTCGTGGCCAACAACTGCAGCCTCTGACCGAAAGGGGAAATCCATGATCCACTCGATTCTTCTGGCCGGTCTCCTCTGCTCCCAGGCCTGGGCCGGCTATGACGATTTCTCAACCCTCCATCAAATCGAGACTGAGACCGCGGACCGCATCCAGGCCAAGATCGTGGACCCCATCCTCGGGCCGGGCAAGGCATCGGTCTTCATCAAGCTGCGTGTCGAGGTCAAGCAGGAGGTCGAGCGCGCTGCCAGATTCGGCGCCGGTCATGCCGGCAGATTCAAGTCCAAGCCCGCGGCTATTCCTTCTCAGGGGATTTCCGCGAGCAGTTCAACCGTGGTCCACAGCCCCATCTCGTTCAAGGGAGGGAGCGGAACCATAGTCGAGGCAAGCGGAGACGACGATTCGTTCAAGGGGTTCGGATTTGATGTTCCTGGGTGCGATAGGGACAAATTGGCTGGCACTGGAGCTGTTCCCATCCAAGAGATTTGTGCCTGCCCGGGCTATGCAGAGAGCTGGCTGCGTCGGGACAGTCGGCAGACCAAGGGGATTTCCGAGGAACGATACTCCTCCAAACCCGTTTTCAAGAGATTCGAAGTGGTGATCATCCATGACAAGGATGCCCCTTCCAGGGCATTGAAGACCGTCCGAGACGCCATGGTCGACGCGTATTCGCCGGAGCTGACTCCGGACAATGTCGCTTTCAGGCCGGTGGAGTTCTGGAAGGCCGGATCGAGGAAGTCCTGGTTGAGCTGGGTGGAAAGGAGATGAATATGAGAGACATTGTCCGGGGTCTGCTGGCATGTGCCGCGATGGCGTTCCTCCTCTTCACCACGGTCCTGATGCAGGAAGGGATGATGGGTTTCAGGCCGTTCCTCAATCTCGAGGCTGTCCTGCTCGTCGTGGGCTTCTCTTTCCTCATGCTGTGGGTCTCGCATCCCCTTAAAGACGTGGGCAAGGCTCTGTGGGCGGCGTCTTGCGGCGTCCCGCTCACGGAAGGGGAAGCCCTCCGTGCGAGGGCCATCCTCCTGGCTGCCTCGGATTCGGCCATGTCAGCGGGTTTCCTCGTGACCGTGCTAGGGGTGATCCTGCTGCTTTCCAGCGTCGAAGACGTTGTCCAGGTCCCAAGGCGCCTGGCTTTGGCCCTGACCGCGCTTTTCTACGCCCTGCTCCTCTCCAAGTGCGTGCTCGCGCCCTTGGCTCGCCGCCTGCCGACCCCGCCGCGGGCTTGATCTCCGGGAGCATTGGCGGGCGCGTCATTGTTGTATGATATGTCCAATGACGATCGAGGTACGCAAGCCCACCGAAGAAGAGAGAAAGAAAGCGTCTTCCTGGCCGATCTGGACCAAGGAGGCGTCGTGCTTCCCCTGGAGGTACGACATGACGGAGACCTGCCTCATCCTGGAGGGCGAGGTCACGGTGAAGACCGCCCAGGGGACGGTCTCCTTCAAAGCCGGCGACTGGGTGGTCTTCCCTAGCGGCCTGGAGTGCGTCTGGACCGTGAAGAAGCCGGCCCGCAAGCACTACCATTTCGGCTGACCATGGCGCGGCCTGAGATCATCGATTATATCCGCAAGCTCAAGGGGCAGTTCCCCGACGATGAGATCCGCCGCCAGCTCCTCAAGGACGGGGTCTCGTTCGAGGAGGTGGACGACGCGTTCCGGATCGCCGCGTCCATGGTCGCGCCCGCGGCCGAGGGCCGGCCCCGTTCGTCCAAGGCCCCGCTGGTCTTCCTCTTTGTAGCGGTGATGACCCTGGTCCTGGTCGGGATCCTGCGCAAGGCGTCGCACATCGGCGGGTCGGACGCGCCCAAGCAGGACTGCGAGGTGAGCGACGACCAGCAGGCTCAGGTGGAGGAGGAGATCAAGGGGCACTCTCCCGCGCTCCACGCCTACCCATCCAACGTGGACCCTTTCCTGCCCGCGGAGCTTGCGGAGGGAGACGCGGCCCCCGCGCTGCTTGCGGCCGTGAAGGCCGCGCTCGAGGCAGGCGGGCCCGCCATGATCGACGGCTTGGCCGTCAAAGGCTACAAGCTCCCCGAGGGTGTCGCGGCCGCGGCCATGCCCAAGCTGGAGGAGGGGCTGCGTTTCGGGGACAACCTCATGACGGGCGGCAGCCTCGTCCCCAGGACCTACGCGGAGGCAGGCAGCATGGGGGTCGTGGCCGTCATCCTGGTACGGCTCTGCGACCCGTATCTCGAACAGGCCGAGGCCTTCCTTAAGGAAGGCCGGCTCGCCGAGGCCGAGGCCCAGGCCAAGAAGGCCATGGCCCTGGGCATGCTGCTCATGAAGGATTGGTCCACGGTGTCTCGGGCCATGGGCGCGGCCTTGATCCTCGACGGGTACGGCGTCATCCGGCGGGCCCAGGAGAAAGCCATCGACAAGGAGGCGGGCTTGGACTGCGTGGTCCGCAAGATGGAGGTGGCCAAGGTCACCGGGATGCTCGGCAAGGAGCTCAAGAACTTCATGATGCAGCCTTCGGAGACCGCGGTCATCGCAAGGCTCGCGGCCTCGCCCAAGGAGCTGCCGGGCCTCCAGAAGTACCTCGATTCCCCGACTCTAAGGCAGGTCTACGCGGCCCACGTCCTGCTCGGCGTGGCCGAGGCTTGGTCGCCTTCGGAGATCCTTGCCGGCGCTCCGGACCCTGCCCGGCAGGGGTTCCTCGAGGCCGCGGCCAAGCACAAGGACCCCAGGCTCGCGGCCTTGGCCAACGGCTTCTCCGCGGCCTTCAACGAGCTGAGGGGGATCTATGCCAAGCTCCCTCTTGAGGATCGCAAGACCGCTGTTGCGGGCAAGCCCGTGCTCGCCATGGCAGCGCACGTCCCCGCCACCTCGGCCGACAGGCACGCCCTGCTCCTGGGTCTGCTGTCCCGCTGACGGGTCAGACGCTCGGCCGGAAAGGCAGGCGGTCCTGGCCCCACATCATCCCGACCCGGGGCTTGACCATGGCGTGGCCCAGGACCATGACGTCGATGCCGCGCACCTGACGCGAGATCCCGGGGTGCGCCCGTGAGAGGTCGGCCAAGATGAGGTCGCGCCAGTCTCCCCAGGAACGGCTGAGCGCCGTGGTCCGAGCCTTGGCCGCGTCTGTCTGGGGCATGGGATAGTAGTAGGTCCAGACCTCGGAGTTCCGCTGTTGCTCCAGGCTCTGGTGCCCAGCCACCACGTAGCCCAGGCCCGCGCTGTTGAAGATGACGTTGTCCCACGCGGTCGGGAAGCCCTTCCCGACCGGGGGATCTTCCACGGTCAGGTTGGCCACCATCCAGGGAGCGTAGGAGAAGGTCCCGGTCCAGGCCGGGGCTTGGCGCCTCAGGGAAGCCACGATGCGGCGGGCGAGGAACACGGGAACGCAGACCAGCGCGGCCTTGGCCCGGACGCGCACGCTTTCGCGACTTTTGGGGTCCCAGGCGTCCACGGTCACGCCGGACGGGCCTTCTGCCACGTCGAATACCAGCAGGGGGCCTGCCAGGTTCTCCTTGAGGGTGCGGCAGAGCGCCGAGGTCACGAAGCCGTTGCCTTCCGGCCAGGTCAGGACCTGGTCGTCGTCGCCCGCGCCGCGGCCCGCGAAATAGTGGATGCCGGCCCAGGCCGAAGTGTCCTCCACCGTGGTGCCGAAGTCGTCCCTGCAGGCGTAGTCCGCGTACCAGCGCAGGCGGGGAGAGGTGAACCCCTCCCGCTTGAGCCAGTCGGACATGGACAGGGTGTCGAGCTCCAGGAGGTCGGACCTGCGGGAGCTCAAGGCCATGGGGATGGCGAATGCCTTCCTGCCGTCCTTGTCCGTCATGCGCCTGAAAGCCGCCATGCGGTGTTCGAAGGCGGTCCACTGCCGCACATCCTCCCCGGTGGCCCCGAGCTTGGGGAAGATGCCCTCCTGCCAGCGTCCGTGGATGAAGAGCCGCTCCTGCGGGGCGAAGCACACGGCCCGCTCGTCATATACGGGCTTGCCTGCCTCGTCCGCGCCCTTCTCTACGCCAAGGTCCCGCAGGAGCTCGTGGACCGCCGTGGACTCGGGCCTGGGGAAGGGGATATAGTGCGCGGCCCACGGGTAGCGGGAGACCTTGTTCTCGCCCGAGCGGGAGTTGCCTCCGAACTCGGCCTCGAGCTCGAGCACGAGGAAGTCTTTCAAGCCAGAGCGCTTGAGCTTCCACCCGGCTGAGAGCCCAGCGATCCCTCCGCCCACGACCGCCACGGTCGTGTCCAGGGTCTTCTTGGGCGGGGGAAAGCCTTCCTGGACGAGCCGGTGGCCCAGGCGATGGGCCTGGCCTATGATCGAACCGGTGATGGGGGGAGCCTGCGCCACGAGCCCGCAGCCGGACAGGAGCGCTCCTCCCCCGAGGAGCGAGGCCATGCCGAGGAAGTCCCGGCGGGTCAGAAGTTGATCTTCTCCCATTCCTATCTGGGAGAGATGCCCCGAGCGCCCTCCAAAGCCTCTTCCGCTTTTGAGAAGTCTATTCCCGGCATCTTGCGCCCCGATTCTCCGCCGCCTTGATTCGCAGGAGGGCTTGTCTTCCCCGGAGCGTCTCCGGCGCCGCTGGACTGCCGCTTTCGGTATATGGCCCAAGCCTCCAAGACGACTCCTTTGAGTCCGTCGTGGTCCGCGGGCAGCCGTAAGTTGTCCCGCACATGCGACACGCAATCCACCTCGTCCTTGTAGCCCCAAAGGTCGACCTTCTGTCGGAATGCGGGGTCCCCCCATCGGTTGTTCACGATGTCCAGGGCGTCATTGCAGGGCTCCCCATAATTCTCTGGGTGCCATTTGGTAGCGATACAGGCTTTGGCGAACTCCCTTCGTGCCGGAGCGTGGCCGCGAGAAGGCCGGGGTAGAGAACGGCGCCGGGATATATCTCGATTGAATTGCTGTCCGCTGAGGTCATGCCGTCGATGTCGCGGCCTTTGAGGTGTTTCGGGGGTTTGGCCACGAATCTGGGACGCCAATCAAGGCGGTTGCCTCTGACTACGGAAGGGCCGTTGATGACTGTGCCTGAGACTTGCGGCGGCTCGAGCTGGTAGTACTTCACCGTGAGCGAGATCGCCTTGTCGTAGTGCTTGGCCGCTTGGTCGTGGTGCTCGTTATACTTCGCCTCGGCCTGCTTGTAGTCCTTGCTCCGGTCTCGCCAGAAGCCTTTCAACTTCCGGAGGTCTTCGGCTGTTGGCTCGCGCAGCAAGGTCCGGTCCTTGTCGTTGGTGCGCACCCCCATCTCGATCTCGAGTTCTTCCTTGATGTTGTTGATTTCTCTAAAGTCCGGATTCTTTTTGGGGTCGACCGCCAGTTCCTCCAAGAAAAGCTGATTGAATATCTCATAAGTCTGCCGGGGCGTGGGCTTGAATTGATTGGCATGCAGTACCGGGCACGATGCCATGCAGAGCAGCGCCAGCAGGGCAGTCCTCATGGGGCCTTGATGGTCTTCTTTAATATTTTATCCATCTTTTCCATTCTCTTCTCCAGGTCTTTGAGGTATCTTTTCTCCCACTTGTCCATCCTCCGCACCCTCTCCTTGGAGGCTTTGAGATTCTTCTCGATCCAGGCTTGGCGCTTCTCGGGAGGAAGACGCATGGCCTCGTTGATGTCGAAGTTCAGGCGGCTGGTGGTGGAGGGCACGAGTTCGAACTCGACCGTGTTCGACTCGAATCTGAACGCCCTGGTCCCTTTGGGCAGGCCCTCCAGCCAGTTCTGACCGCGCCGGCGTCCTTTGGAATGCGCCCCGTTCTCAGGACAGTTTGAAGCCATTTTTGTGTAGGGCTTGACCGGTCTCCATATTGAACTCTAATTGCCGCTCGAATTCCACCGGGGTCTGGTAACCCAGCGACGAATGCAGCCTCTTCTTGTTGTA